>CAWISU010000067.1:0-91587 GCA_963838765.1 uncultured Acidobacteriota bacterium
GGCGCGAATTCATCGGCTTACCGTCGCGACTCTGCGAAAACAAATTGAGCCTATAACGGCGGCGCAGTTTATGCGTTGGCTGTTGCGATGGCAGCACGTGGCGGCGGGAACGCAGGTCCAGGGGGAACGGGCTACGCTCGAAGTGTTGCGGCAGCTTCAGGGTTTTGAAATCCCTGCCAACGCGTGGGAGCGCCAGATTCTGGGGAGGCGCATTGCGAACTACGATCCGCAGTGGCTGGACCAGCTCTGCCTGACTGGGGCGGTGGGCTGGGGACGGCTTTCTCCGCATCCGGCAACGCTGGAGGATTCTGCCGCGGGCAAGCGGCGAGTGATTCCGACGAGCGTCGCGCCGATTACATTTTTTGTTCGCGAAGAGGCGGACTGGATGACTCCGCATAATCCTGCCGCGAATCAACCCGAAGCACGCGGTCTGAGCGACGGAGCAAGACAGGTGCTGGATTTTCTGCGTCAGCGGGGGGCTTCGTTCTTCGCGGACATCGTCCGGGGGACGGACAAATTGAAGGCTGAGGTCGAAACGGCTCTGTGGGAGTTGGTGGCTGGGGGAGTGGTCACTGCGGATGGGTTCGATAACCTGCGCTCTCTGATCGATCCCAAACGGCGTGCCGGACAAGGCAGCGGGCGCACTGCGCGTCCGCGGCACAGTTCCGGACGATGGGCGCTGCTCTACACCGACGGAGTTGTCGAGCGGAACCGGACTGTAGAGGCCACTTGCTGGATGCTGCTCAAACGTTACGGAATCGTCTTCCGCGATGTGCTGGCTCGAGAAACTAACCTGCCTAAGTGGCGTGAATTGCAAATGGCGTTTCGCCGACTGGAAGATCGCGGTGAAATTCGCGGCGGCCGTTTTGTCGATGGATTCCTGGGCGAGCAGTTTGCCTTGCCGGTTGCGGTTGAGTCGCTGCGAGCCACGCGGAAGATGCCACCAAGCGGAGAAACTGTCACGCTATCTGCGGCTGATCCTCTGAACCTGGTCGGCATCCTGGTTCCGGGTGAGCGCATTCCGGCCATCTCGGGAAGAACGGTGAGCTTTCGCGACGGAGTCGCCGTCGACCAATCGTCCTCACTACCATCGACTGTTGCTGTTTGAAATACGCTCCGTGGAGAACTACGCAGAATTCCGTCAAAATTATTTACTCGTTCCTTGGTAGATGAAAAATCGTACGCGACCCGTGCGCCCGTTCCCTTGTCACTTCTTCAATCTCAGAAAATCCCTGCCGAAATAGATCACCTCAAAGAACGTCAGGGCGAAGAAAGCAGCCTTTGCCCACTGTGGCCAAGGGCGGTTGGGCTTCTTGCCTCGCGCCTCGCGCAGCATCAGCCAGATGCAAAGCGCCATCTGCACCAGCGCAACGATTGGCAGCATGCTCCTCATGGAAACGTTCCCTCTTGTTCGGCTCAACGAAGGGCGCAGTCATCACAGTGGCCGCGAAAGAGCGGCAATTAAGCGGTACCTCTCCCCCGGAGGAGAGGTTTGCCGCTGCGACAGGTGATTTCTACTACAGAGACTCAACTGTCGCTACAACCGTCGGCGGTTGCAGGCTGAGCAAGCCTACCGCTTCGGAATCCCTTCAGCCGCTGGGCCTCTCTGAGAATCTGACTGGTAACAGCGACCGGGAGTGACTCAAAGGGACGCATGTCCCCCGTTTTCTCCCGGTATGCCTGGAGCGCCTCATCCACAAAGATCGTGTCCATAGTCAGACCGAAGAAAAGAAAATCGGGAGTCTGACGAGGGGGTCTCTCAGGCTCCCGATTCGGCCTTTCCCTGGCAAGACTGCCAAAAGCGCTTCCCCCATCGCTTCGCCAGGTCAGGGCTTATGCTTGTCGATGCACGTATCGGACCACGGCAAAAGCTGCGCGACCAAGCCTGCATCTCTGTGCCAAGTAGCTGATTTCATTAGCGCATATTCCCAACGAATTTGTTCCCGTGAGTTTTTGCACATGTAGAATACCTATCCGAACGGATAGACGAACTATCTGTTCGGATATTGGACGCGGAGCAGATAGTTTTGCGAATCGAGCGGAAAGTGTGTTACAGAAGATGGCATGTAGCGAGGCGTTGAAGTGAACCCAAGGCTTCTAGCGATTGCAGGGCCGTTGAAGGACTCGACTTTTGCGCTCCCAAGCGGCGAGATTCACATTGGGCGCGACCCATCCAACTTGCTCTCGATCAGCGACCCTTCCCTGTCGCGTCGCCATTGCGCGCTCAGCCAGGACGCCGACGGTTACAAGATACGAGATCTTGAGAGCCGCAACGGGACCCTGGTAAACGGAGTGTCCGTCAAGGAGACGCAACTTCGGCACGGCGATCAGATCTCAGTGGGAGATTCTGCCTTCCTTTTGTTGCTGCTTGACGACGTCGAGGAGTCGGCGGAGCGCCGGGTTGAATACGAGGACAGCTTGACTCAGGCGACCGTACAGTTAGGTCCCCAAGATGTCCTTTACCTGCAATCGGAGCGGATTCTTAAGCAGCTCCCGACGAGTTCCCGCGTGGCGCTGAATCTGAACGCCTTGCTTAAGATCAGCCGAGTCGTGCATTCGATACGCGATTTCGCCGAACTGCAGGAGCAAATTCTTAACTTGATTTTTGACGTGGTGCCGGCGGAGCGCGGCGCTATTTTACTGGACGACAAAGGGGACGGGAAGTTCGAGTCGGTTTTCGCCCGCCACCGCATCGCCAAGTCCGTACTGCCGGTTCCGGTCAGCCGCACCATTTCGCGTCAAGTTATGAAAGAAGGATTAGCGATTCTAGGGGCTGACGTCCCAGGTTCAAACCATCTGGCTGGGGTCGAGAGCCTGGTGAACTGTCAGGTCCGTTCGTTGCTGTGCGTGCCCCTGACCATGTTCAACAAAGTGATGGGCTGTATTTATCTGGATACGTGCGATGTCGACAGCCGTTTTGACGAAGATCATCTTCAGTTGGTGGCGGCAATCGCGGGCACTTCCGCTGTCGCGCTGGAAAACGCGCGGCGGATGCGATGGCTGGAGCAGGAGAACCTGCGGCTTTCTGCGGAGATCAATCTCGACCACAATCTGGTTGGCGAGAGTCCACGGATGAGGGAGGTCTACCAGTTCCTGGCGCGAGTAGCTCCGACGGACTCGAACGTGCTCTTACAGGGCGAGAGCGGAACGGGGAAAGAATTGGCGGCGCGGGCCATCCATCGCAATAGTCCGCGCTCGAGTAAGTCCTTCATCGCGATCAACTGCGCTGCGATTCCCGAAGGGCTGCTGGAGAGTGAATTATTCGGCCACGAACGAGGCGCATTCACCGGGGCGGTGGCGCAGAAAAAGGGGCGTCTGGAAATGGCCAACGGCGGGGTTGTTTTCCTGGACGAGATTGGAGAACTCGCGCCCGCTCTGCAAGTGAAACTGCTGCGCGTTTTGCAGGAACGTGAGTTCGAGCGCGTCGGTGGGACGCGTGCGATTGCGGTGGACATACGTCTGATCGCCGCCACCAACCAGGATCTTGGCGAAGCGGTGAAGAACGGAACGTTTCGCAAGGACCTCTATTATCGGCTGAATGTTCTCTCGCTGGTCATGCCTGCGCTGCGCGATCGCCGCGAGGATATAGGGATGCTGGCCGACTATTTCGTTGTCAAATACCTCAAGAAATGCCACATGAGGGCGAAGAGACTTTCTCCTGAGGCAATGGAGTGCCTGGTGAAATATGACTGGCCGGGCAACGTGCGCGAACTGGAGAATGCCATTGAGCGCGCGCTGGTGCTGAGCGTGTTGGATGTAATTCAACCGGAGGATCTGCCCGAGTCAATCCTGGAGAAAGGGCTCAACCCCAGTTCGGAAGACACAAACTATCACACCCAGGTAAAAGAGCTAAAAAAACAGTTGATCGTTAACGCGCTGGAGGAAACCAAACGCAATTACACCGAGGCAGCAAAGCTACTCGGCGTGCATGTGAACTACCTGCACCGTCTGATTCGCAATCTGGATCTCAAAGAGACGCGTCAGTCGTCGCCCAGCCTGCGGCCTGGAACGGAGCATCAGCGCAGAAATTCACGGCAACTGGAGACTTAGCAAAGTCGCCGGATTCAAATAAACACCCTGCCAGCGCACCGCTACGTGGAGATGAGGTCCCGTGGCCCGCCCGGTGCCACCGCTCGCGCCGATCTTCTGTCCGCCGGCTACATGCTCTCCCTCTTTCACCTCGATCTTCGAAAGGTGCATGTACAGAGTGAGCAAGCCCTGACCGTGGTCGACCACGACACAATTGCCTTCGAAGAACAACGGTTGCGCCAGCAGAACCGTCCCGCCGTTCAACGACGCGACCGGCGTGCCTTCGGGGACGGCATAGTCCAGCCCCTGATGGACGCTTTGGACCCGGCCGTTGAAGGTGCGCGAGGTTCCGAAGACATCTGAGATCTGCGCTTTCACCGGAGGGTGAAATGGGCCCGCCCACTCGCGCTCGGACGTCACTTGTGCAAATGCGTGTTCCTTGAGGGTCTTATCCTGATTGATTTCCCGAAGTTGCTCCGCATTGGGTTCTGTATATTGCTTGGGAACGCTGGCGGCAATGCTGTGATATTTCCCTTTGCCGATTGTCACCTGCTTTTCAAATGATAGCTCTTTGTTCGTCGTGGTCACTCCCTTGAGCTGAAGGATATAGTTTCCCGGGCGAGTTTCGAGACTTGCGCCCGCGATTCCGAACCAGACCTTGCCGTGCGAATCAGGAGAGAAGAACACTTCATGTGCAAGCCATTTGCCGGAGAGCGAATTTAACGGTTCCGGCGAAGTCACGCGAAATATGATGGGAGACCCATTGACTGGCAAGGTCGGCTGCCAGCGCACGGAGAAATCTGCAGTATTGTCCTTCGGCTTTGCAGCAGGAATTTTGAATGCGCCCAAGTTGAGCGCGCCGAGCACGACGCCCGCACACAGCATCGCAAGGCTCCTGCGCCAAGCCTGCCCGAAAATCGAGGATATACGCACTCCCAAAGCCAGCCTACACCGACATCGGCCGGATTCTATCTTTTGGAACCATTTTGTCTACGAACTGGCCAATCGTGGTGCCTGTAAGCCATTGAATCACAAGCAGAACACGATGGTAATAACCCGAAGCGATTTTCGCCCCACATTTCACCTCGCCTGAGCAAGAATCTTACAATGTCCGGCAGCTTCCCTCGTCAGTTGGGCGCACAAGTGTTTATCGCCGCCATGGCACTAGCGGCCATGGCGTGTTTCTACATTGCATTATCGAATTGGCAGTCGACGGATCCCATTAAATTTTTCTGCTACTTAACGGTTGCGCTTCTGGCTTCATCTTTGAAAATAAAGCTACCCGGCATCAATGGAACCATGTCGGTGAACTTCCTGTTCATTCTCCTGGGTGTTTTGGAGATGAGCTTCGCGGAAACCCTGGTGATTGGGTTCGCGGCGGTTCTGGTTCAGTCTTATTGGAAATCCTCGAACCTCAAGTCGATCCATGTGCTTTTCAATCTTTCGCAGTTGCCGGTTGGGACTGCGGCCTCGTATCTCGCATACAAGCTCGTCACCACTCACGGACTTCATCGAAATGATCCTCTCGCATTGCTGCTGGTGGCGATCACATATTTCGCTTTCAACACCTTCGCGATGGCAACGATCATCCGGTTGACCGAAGGCAAGCCGGTCTTGAAGGTATGGTCGGAATGTTATTTCTGGTCTTTCCCTTATTACCTGGTGGGCGCGGCAATCGCCGGGTTGGTAAGCTTTTTGAACCGGCACATCGGATGGCAGTCTTCGCTTCTGGTCTTGCCTCCGGTGTATCTCATGTACCGGTCGTATCGGCTTTACCTGAGCAAACTGGAAGATGAAAAGCGGCATGCCGAACAGGTATCCACCCTCCACCTGCGAACCATTGAGGCGCTGGCATTGGCGATCGAGGCTAAGGATCACACCACTCACGATCACCTGCAACGGGTGCGCATTTACGCCATGGAGATCGCGAAGGACCTCGGCTTGAGTGAAGATGACACCGAGGCGCTGCAGGCTGCCTCGGTGCTGCATGACATTGGTAAGCTGGCGGTGCCGGAACATATCATCTCGAAACCCGGGAAGCTCACGCCGGAAGAATTCGAGAAGATGAAGATTCATCCCATTATTGGGGCGGAGATTCTGGAACAAGTCGAGTTTCCTTATCCGGTGGTGCCCATTGTGAGGGCGCATCACGAAAAATGGGACGGCAGCGGTTACCCGCACGGGTTAAAGGGGGAGGCCATCCCGATTGGTGCGCGAATCCTCGCGGCGGTCGATTGCCTGGATGCGCTGGCCTCCGACCGGCAGTACCGCCGCGCCTTGCCGTTGAACGAAGCCATGGCGCACGTTGTCCGCGAAGCGGGCAAAAGCTTTGACCCGCGCGTGGTCGAGGTATTGCACCGGCGCTATGTTGAGCTGGAGAAACTCGCCCGTGCGCACCCTCCGAAGACTCCGGCAAAACTATCCACCGACGTGAAGGTGGAGCGGGGATCAGCTCCGGATGCCGGCTTCGCCCAATCCGCAACACCGTTGGCGCAACAGCCGGAGCAACGCCGCGATTATCTTTCCTCCATTGCTGCCGCGCGCCAGGAGGCGCAAATGCTTTTCGAGCTGAGCCATGACCTGGGCATTTCGCTGAGCGTGGACGATACACTCTCGATGCTTTCGGTGCGGCTGAAGCGGCTTGTGCCTTATGACTCCATGGTGGTCTATCTTAAAAAAGATGATGTGCTGACCCCGGAGTATGTGAGCGGCGATAATTTTCGCTTGTTTTCATCTTTGAGGATTCCGCTGGGAGAAGGTTTGTCGGGCTGGGTGGCGCAAAACAGCAAGCCGATTTTGAATGGCAATCCATCGGTTGAGCCGGGATACCTTAATGATCCGGGCAAATACAGCACGCTGCGCTCGGCACTTGCCGTTCCGCTGGATGGAGTCTCGGGCGTCGTGGCGGTGCTGGCACTCTATCGCACTGAACAGGACGCGTTCACCAAGGACCATCTTCGAATCCTGATGGCAATCAGCTCTAAAATCGGATTTACCATCGAAAATGCATTGAAATATCGCCTGGCCGAGGATTCTGCTACCACCGATTACCTGACTGGACTTCCCAATGCGCGCTCGCTCTTCCTTCATCTGGACCGTGAACTGGCGCGTTGCAAGCGCTCCAATCTGCCGTTGGCCGTGTTCGTTTCCGATCTCAACGGATTCAAACAGGTGAATGACCGGTTTGGCCATTTTCAAGGCAACAAGCTGCTGCAGATGTTTGCCGGGGCCTTGCGAGACTCGTGCCGGCAATATGATTACGCGGCGCGAATGGGCGGCGATGAATTCGTGGTCATCGCACCGGGCCTTAATCGGGATGCGGCTGCGGAGATGGCCCAGCGGGTCGAAGCCATCATCGCGGACGTGGGGAAAGCGATTTGTGGCGAGGGCCTGGTTTCGGTGAGCATTGGCCAGGCTTTCTATCCGGCAGACGGCAGCAACGCCGAACACTTGCTGGCGGAAGCCGATCGACGGATGTACGCAGTGAAAAGTTCGCATTATGCCAAGAGCTCCGATCGGCAAAGCGGAGTGGGTTTTGCGCCTGCGACGCGCTAGAACGGTTCTCGTGGTCGTATACAGTAGGTTCCCTCGCGGCTAAGCACTTTGTGAAAAAATCTCGTTCTCGAGCTCAGCGCCTGAAAGCGTTGCTGAAAAGACTTGGCTTTCGGCACGACTGAAGGCGAGCCTTGATACGGATCGCTAGGGGAGGCCGCACAAGGTTTCGTCCAAAAAAACCGCTCTGTTTTGCGCAAAATCTAGAAAAAAAAGGGCCGGAATTTTTCTTGCCTCGTAGATCTATGGTTCTAAGGCAGTTAGAGGCAAAATATTCAAAACATGGAAGTTACGATGGTACCCGACGGTCTGGCGTTCCATTTTGGATCCGTTCGAGCCGACCAGAAGTAAGGTTTCGTTTCACGGTGACCGAGCAATTCGGATTGCAAAGATTGCGCCTACGGTCAAGTTGTGAAAGATCGGAGGTTATCTTGCAGATAACCAACATAGTTTTATATTATCGCAACGGAGGAAACGAGATCAAGAAAAAACGTTGACGGGGCTGCGGGCCAGTTCCAAATTAGGAATCTTGTGCCCAGACTTTTGTCGAAGAATGCTACGAGGGTGGGACGGCTGTAGGCGCTGGTGAGTGCAATAGAGGATTTTGCGACAGCTATCCCGTCGCCTTGAGCTGTGGGCCTTGGCCCTCACCGCACACCACGATGTGTCCTCCGTCACTGACACGACGCCTTCGTTCCTGGACTATGATCGCGTCCGCTTCCCCGAAGAGCAGCCCCCCACCGGGACGCACCACCCCCCGAAGCGAACGACCTGAATTCTCGGGAAACGTAATTCTGGCAGACAAATTTATCTTGTGGAGTTAGACATGAAAAGAATCAGCATCTCCGCTGTAATTCTATGTGCGTGCTTCGTGTCCCTAGCATGGGGTCAGCAGCCAGCGAGCAAGGGCCGCAGCAACTGGAGCGAGTTCCACAGGCATAACATGCAGCGCTCGAACCCGTATGAGAAGGTGCTCAACGTTCACAATGTTGGGCGCATCCACAAGCTGTGGAGCTACGCCACGGACGGCCTTGTGGACTCCTCGCCCGCCGTGGTAAATGGAGTGGTGTATGTCGGCGAAAGCGGCGACTGTTGTAGGCCGGGGTATGTGTACGCGCTGAGCGCCAGCACCGGCGCCTTGCTTTGGAGGTACGACGTCGGCGGCACGTATATATATTCCTCGCCCGCGGTGGCAAAAGGGGTGGTTTATGTCGGGGGAGGCTACAGCTTGTACGCGCTGAGCGCCAGCACCGGCGCTCTGCTCTGGAGCTACCCCACCGGCGGCTTTGTGTGGTCCTCGCCCGCCGTGGCGAATGGGGTGGTGTATGTCGGCTCCCTCGATCGCCGCGTGTACGCGCTGAACGCGAGCACCGGCGTCCTGCTGTGGAGCTACACCACTGGTAACGATGTCTATTCCTCGCCCGCCGTGGCGAATGGGGTGGTGTATGTCGGCTCGCTCGATCGCCGCGTGTACGCGCTGAGCGCCAGCACCGGCGCCCTGCTGTGGAGCTACACTACTGACGGCCAGATACAGTCCTCGCCCGCCGTGGCGAACGGGGTGGTTTATGTCGGCGGGGGCTACAAGGTGTACGCGCTGAACGCTAGCACCGGGGCCGAGCTGTGGAAGTACAATACCGGCGGCGAGGTGAATTCCTCGCCCGCCGTGGCGAATGGGGTGGTTTATATCGGCTCGCACCGCGGCAACGTGTACGCGCTGGACGCCAGCACCGGTGTCCTGCTGTGGAGGTACGCCACCGGCAAGGGCCGATACTCCTCCAACGCCGTGTACTCCTCGCCCGCCGTGGCGAATGGCGTGGTGTATGTCGGCTCGGGCGACGGCCGCGTTTATGCGCTGAACGCCAGCGCCGGCACCCGGCTGTGGATGTGCGCCCACCAGTCCACTGAGGTGCGCTCCTCGCCCGCGGTGGTGGATGGGGTGGTTTACGTCGGCTCCTCCGAGCTGTACTACGGGATTTACGCCTTCGGCCTGAAGAAGGGTCAGGAGTAACGTGATCCGGAGAAACCTAGGCGGCTTCGACCCGTCCCTGCCCTGCCCGTCCCTATCTAGTCGAGCGCGGAAAACTCCGAGGCTGGGGCACAGTCTGTTGAAACCAGATAGCGCTCAAGGCCCCCAGCAAGGGTCGATGAGTGATATGGCGACTATGAGAGTTCAAGAGTAGCTCCTCGATACTTCCCGAACCTGTTGGTTTGTAGGAAAGTATCGCCGGTTTGTTTGCCTCTTCACGAGCGCGAAGCGAATGCGGAAACGCCGAATCGCGGATTGTCATGGCACGACTGAGACAATGCTGCCTGGGCCGTAGCCGCCCCCGCTTATCGTGGAATAAAGATTGCCGTGCAGTCCGACGACAACGCCGGATGGGTTCTGGTAGGGCTGGTTGTTGAAGTTGACGAGCGTGGAGTACGTCCAGGCGGCGCGTTGGTGGGTGGGTGGTGTCAGTTGGAAGATGTAGCCCCAATTCAAATCCTGATCGCCGTAGATGTCTCCGTATAGGGTGCGGTTCGGCCCGAGGCTGAGATTCGAAGCCGGATAACTCGAGTAATAGCGGTGAATGATGGTTAGAGTCCAGCGGCCGGCTCCGTCCGCGGGTGGTGAGAGCTGAAAGATGTCGCCTCCGCCGGGTCCGGTGAAGGCCTGCTGTGTTCCCACTAGACCGTAGAGATTGCCGCTTGCATCGAGAACTAAGCCGTTGCTAAGGCCGCCGTTAGGTCCCTGGTGAGGCGCGCCGTCAAACCGGTAGAGCACCTTATACGACCAGGTACCATCAGACAAGTGGGAAAGCCGGAAAATCTCGCCGCAGCCGGGCGCGCAATTGCTATTGAACTTGCCGCCATACGCGGTTGTGCCGTAGATGGCGCCGGTGCTGTCTCGGATGATGGCGGTGGGATTTCCGCCTTGGTCGGCGCCTTGGAACTCGTAGAGTGGGTGCAGAGTCCAGCGAGCACTTTTGCGGGTGGGGGGTACGAGCTGGAAAATCGTTCCACAGCCGAATTGGTTGCAGCCCTTGCCGCTCTGACCGCCCACTTCGCTGGCACCGTAAATCGCTCCCGAGTTGTCGAGGAAGAGCGGAAATAGTGGAGTGCTTCCGTCTTTCCCGTTCTTGAATTCATAGAGCAAGGAAAAATCCCAGAGTTTGCCCGGAGGGTTCGGAGTTAGACGAAAAATGCCGCCATAGGGGGCGCCGCTACTGACTCCGTAGAGGCTTCCGGCGTTGTCAGGGGTTATGGTTGTGAAGCCATATCCATCCCTGCCGCCGCGGAACTGATACAGCGTGGACTGGGTCCAGTGGCCGCCAGACGGAGTCAAGCGGTAGACCGTGCCGCAACCAGATGAGCAATTCCGATTGAAAGTGCCGCCTTGCTGGGTTGTGCCGTAGAGCGAAAGATCGCGGCCAACAGCGGGAGCGTTGGGATTCCATCCGTCGGAACCGCCGGTGAAGTCATAAAGGTCGGTGACATTCTGTGCGTGGCACTGGGGGATTAATAAGAGAGCGAAGAGGACATACTTTGTGCAATTCAAGGTCGTTGGCCTCCTGCCGTCGCTAGGTTGCAGCCATGATACGCCTACAAGCAATCGGAGGGTATAGCTGACGAAATCTGCGTTGGCGCTGCGAGCAAAGTACATAGATCCTTCGCTTTACTCAGGATGACAGCGCGGACCTATGAGAAAGGCGGTAGCTGCTTAGGTGGGTGCCTGAGGCGGAATACGATTGGAATTGAGTTAACGACGTTGGTTGCGGTTGCGCGGTTGGATTTCGTGGAAGAAATACCACTGATGCCCTTCGGGGTCCTCGGCGCCATAGCGGCGATGGCCGTAGAAGGTGTCTTCGGGTCCTTCGAGAATCTTCGCTCCGGCTTTCTGGGCACGCGCGAAGTGTTTGTCTGCGTCATTGACCTTGACGTAGAGCATCTGCGTGGCCTCGCCCAGATTCTTGGGGTTTTTGTACTTCGGACCGGGATAGCCCATCATGATGAGATCGTCGCCGAGCTTCATGGCCGCATGAGTGAGCTTGCCGTTTTTGCTGGACATCGTGCTCCCCGACTTCCTGAAGCCGAATGCTTTTGAGAGAAAACTAAGGGCACCGGCAACATCCTCATAGAGAAGGTAAGGGGTAATCATGACCGCCTCTGTTTTGTGCAGGGAGTCGAGCGAGATGTGCTGCTCGCATTGTATTCCCGATGCAACTGTTGTAACGGGTCCGTACGGTTTGTGATCGGGTGCAGCGCATTGGCCGCGCCCCCTCGATGACGGGCAAGGCGAACGTCCAGCTAACTAAGCACTAGCCTTTGCCAGGGTTTGCTAGTCTCCGCCGGGGGAGTCGTTGCTGACGTATTGTTCGAGCGAGCCTAGTTCGCGGCTTAAATCCTCGATTCGCCACTCCAAGACGTTGCGAATGGAAAGCATTCCCAGAAGCTTGCCGTTATTATCCACCACGGGCAGGTGGCGGAAATGTCTCTCGACCATGGTGACCAGGGCTTCGCCCGGACCGGTTTGTGAGGTGGCCAGTTCTACCGGGGTGGTCATCAGCTCGCGAACCGGAGTCTGGGCAGGATCGCGTCCACTCAGAGAGAACTTGCGCAACACGTCGCGCTCGGTGAAGATGCCGGCCACTCGCCTCTTGCTGTCAATGATTGCGACCGCGCCCACATGAAAGTCGAGCATCTTGCGGATGGCGTCGGCCACACTGGCTTCTACCATGACTGCCGCTGCTTCGGGATCACACAGTTCAAGAACGTTCATACTTGCCTCCGCTGCACAAGCGGGGAGTACCCGCGCTGCCCCCTGCCAGGTACAGGGGTGGATGTAAACGATTTGGGCATTATGACGTATGTGCAGCCGGTGTCAAGTAGATTGATCACATACGCGCGGTCGACCGTTCCGGACTACTTGATTTCGTTTCGGAAGACCTTGCCATCTTTCATGACGAACTGCACATCCTGCAGGATTTTGATGTCGTGCAGGGGATCACCGCTTACGGCGACGATATCCGCGTAGGCGCCGGACGCGATCACGCCGATTTGCCCCTGCATGTCGAGCATGTCGGCGGCGCGCGAAGTGGCGCTCTTGATGGCATCCATGGGGGGCATGCCAAGGTTGACCATGTGGGGGAATTCCTGGGCGATGGGCTCGGTCCACGGAATGCCTCCGATGTCGGTGCCGAAAACGATTTTCACGCCCGCGTGCAGCGCCTTTGGGAACGAGACCTCATGCACCGATGCGCGCTTTCGATCGCGCTCGCCTTCGGGAGTATCTGCGGGGGCCCAATCATGGTAGTAGGCGCTCAGCGTCGGACAGTACCAGGTTCCCTGCTTGAGCATCTGGGCGATGGCTGCGTCGTCGAGATCGAGTCCATGTTCAATGGAGTCGCAACCGCCATCGAGGGCGCGATGCAAGCCAAGTCCGCCGTAGGCGTGGCAGGCAACTTTCTTTCCCCAACCGTGGGTTTCGTCGACGATCGCCTTCAACTCTTCGACAGTCAGCGTGGGTTGCGAAACCAATTCGCCGTTCTTCCCTACCCATGAGCGATGGGTCATGTAAACCTTGATCCAGTCGGCGCCGTGGGACAATTGCTCGCGGGCGGCTTTGCGAGCCTCGACCGGGCCGTCGATGAGTTGCGCGCCGGTGGGCATGTCGAGCTCAGGCGCGTAGCCCTCGAGGGGATAGCCTCCGGTTGTCGAGATGGCGCGAGTCGAGACGAACAGGCGAGGCCCGGGAATGTATCCGCCCTCGATGGCCTCTTTGATGCCGACGTCGCCGTAGCCCGCGCCTTCGGTCTCCAAATCGCGCAGCGTGGTGAAACCCTGCTCCAGAGCGCGGCGGACGGAAACCGTTGCCCGAGCCGCGCGCAGTGCCAGTGGGTACTTCAGGATGTTGACGTCGTATCCGCCCTGCGCGGGTGCCTCGCCTTGCAGGAAGATGTGGGTATGCGAATCGATCAAGCCGGGCAGTACGGTTGCGTGGGACAGATCGATTATCTCCGCGCCGTCCGGAATCTTCGCTGCCGAGGCATCAGAGATGCTTTCGATGCGGTTGCCGCGGATGATGATGACCTGGTTGTGGCGAATGGAATCGGACTTGCCATCGATGAGTACGCCGGCGCGAATGACGGTAAATGGGTGCAGAACTGGACCACCGTTGTTTTCCTGAGCGCTGCAAATCACAACTGCAAACAGAAAGATCCAGCAACAGTTTTTCATTCGTATGCTCCGCGGATTGGATCAAGGCTTTAGAATGTCCAGCGCATTCTACGCCTGGGAAGCGCCAATCACAGCGTCGGCTTCAATCTCTACCAGCATCTCGGGAGAAATCAGAGCGCTTACCTGTACCATCGACGTGGCCGGGCGAATGTCGCGAAAGAATTCGCCGTGGGCCTTGCCGATCTTTTCCCAATCGGCGATGTTGATGACAAACATTCGCGTGCGAACTACATCGTTCAATGTAGCTCCGGCCTTGCGCAAAGCTGCATCAATATTCTTCAGAGTCTGTATCGCTTGGGCGTAGGGATCGCCTACGCCGACGACTTTGCCGTCCGCGCCTGTGGCGGTTGTCCCCGCCACATGGACGTAAGGGCCAACTTTTACCGCACGGGAGTAACCCACGACCGGCTCCCATGGTGTGCCGCTGGAAATATTCTGCCGTTCCATAAAAGCGAAATTCCCTCCTACCGGTGATTGTAACCGGAGGCGAACAATGGACAATCAGCAGTCGAACCCCTCGGCTGCCAAAACTTCGTAGGAAACCTTTTGCACAGTTTCCGCACCATAAGAAAAGTAGATAGCTGTGACTTACAAAAGTCACTTGCGTTTTTGGTGAAGACGCGATAAAAATCGCGCAGCAGACAGAACCCGCTGGGGAGGCGGAGTTCGGGGGCCCTAAAACATAATGATTCCGGAATCGCATCCGCTGCAACAGTTGTTTATCGAACTGGTAGGCCGGCACTATGCCGAGGAGATTGGAATTCGCGATCCTCAGATTGTTAACTACGTTGCGCATCTAATGGCCGAGTTCTGCGAAGTCGAGCAGTTGTTCAAGATTCGTAACGCGGCCGACCAACCTGTGGCCGATGTCGGCGAGATGCTGATGGAATCCAATCCTGTGTATGGCCCTGCGCCTTCCTTCGATCGCGAACGCCAGGTTCGCAAACACATCGGAGATTACACCCTGTTTTTTGCCGGCATGTTTCCCGAGAGCATCAATCACTTCCGCCTGCGCCGCAACCGCACGGAGAATTTCGTGGACTGGATCAAGGCGGGTAAAGAGAGTTACTACATCGTTTCTAAGTTTGAACATTTCGAATACACGAATGTGGCGCCATTGTTTGGCCGCCTATCGAGTCATTTCGAACAGTGCGTCTACGGGCTTAACCAGGTGAAGAACGATTTGCAGGAGATGCAACACCCGATTGTGCGTCGCACGAATGAAATCCTGATGTGAAGATTTCCTTTGTGTGCCTTCGTGGTTGATTCCTTTTAATTCCGAACCACAAAGGGCACGAAGGTTCACAAAGGAATACGACTGCAATCGTGACACGCTCTTCTTATGTAGCAACATCCAAGCGATAAAAGCTCAACGCCGCATCCCCCTGCACTAGCTTCCGATAACGATGCAGCGAGTCAAACGCCTCACCCGGATCAAATTTGTTTTGGTGTTCGGCGATGATGATGCTGTCGGGCGTGAGCAGGCGTGAGTTCGAAAGTGTCTGCAGGGTTTGCTGGTAGGCTTCTTTTATATCATAGGGAGGATCAAGAAAAACAAGGTCGGCGACTGCTCGACTCGATTGCATTTCGCGGAGGGCGCGAATCGAATCCTGCTTCAAGATCTGAAAACCTGTGTCTATGCCCAACGACGCCAGGTTTTGTTTTATCAGCTGCGCAGCGCGTGCTGTCGATTCTACAAAGTGAACCATGGCTGCGCCGCGGCTGATTGCCTCGATGCCCACCGCACCCGTTCCCGCGTAAAGATCGAACCAGACCGTTCCTTCAAGGGCCGAGGGATTTCCCGCGGTAAGCACATTGAATAACGTTTCACGCAGGCGATCGGCGGTAGGACGAAGGTCCAGGCCAGGTAGAGATCGCAGCCGCCGGCTCCGAAATTTTCCTGCAATCACTCTCATGGTTGATCACGTGGGGACAGCCGCCCCTTCGACTTCGCTCAGGGCAGGCAACTTCGGCCTCAGTACCTTTGATTATCGTGGACGCATCTGCGAACCCCATGCCGGCGTCTAAACTATATAGAATAGAGGCAGGAGAGGTTTTGCAGGTTTTTCGGATGAGAAACTGGTCCATTCCGGCAGGAAAGATATTTGGAGTCGAACTCCGCATTCATCTGACGTTCTTTTTTCTGCTTATTTTTGTGTGGTTGACCGAATCGACGACCAAGGGTACAGCCAACCCCGGTCGCGGTCTGGCGCTGGTGGCAATCATTTTCGGCAGCGTTGTATTGCACGAACTGGGGCATGCGCTCGTGGGCATGCGCGCCGGCGTTCCTGCCAAAGCCATTATTTTGCTGCCCATCGGCGGAGTCACGCTGCTCGATGAAACTCAGCATCCTATCGAGCCGGGTTTGCTCACGTGGAAACGGGATATCCGCATCGCCGTTGCCGGACCTTTGGTGAATATCATCATTGCTGTGGTTGCGGCAGGCGTTCTGCTTGCTGTAGCGCCTCAGATTCATCTCTGGTCGAAGCCTTACGTTTATTCGGGAAACCTGCCGCGCAGCCTGGTCTGGGCGAACCTGGGGCTGGCGTTATTCAACCTGCTGCCGGCGTATCCGATGGACGGAGGCCGAGTGCTGCGGGCGCTGTTCAGCCGAAAAATGGATTCGGTCCGGGCCACGCGCCGCGCGGTTTCGATTGGCCAGGCCTTCGCAACGCTGTTCATGCTGGTGGGCATGCTGTGGAATATCTGGCTCACCATGATTGGGTTTTTCCTTTTCATTGCGGCGCAACTGGAAGAACGCTCGGCGGTTTTTCAGTCGGTGCTTGAAACCGTGCGGCTGGAAGATATCATGCTGACCGACTTCGCTACGCTCTCGCCCGCGGACACTTTGGAAGATGCGCTCGAGAAGGCCGTGCATTCCCTGCAGGACGATTTCCCCGTGATTCGGGGCAGCGACATGGTGGGAGTGATATCAAAACAAAAGATCCTGCAGGCGCTGCGCGCCGAGGGGAACGGGTACGTGCAGGCGGTGATGAACCGCATCTTCGAGGTGGCACAGAAGAAGGAATCACTGGCGTCCGCGTTCCGCAAGCTGACCGCCCGCAATCTCAGCATCATCCCCGTGGTCGAGGATGAACATCTGATCGGCATTGTGACCCTCCAAAACCTGATGCACTCGATGGCGCTGCTGGCGGAAAGCCGCAAGTTACGTAAGGCGGCGTTGAACTCCTAAAATTAGCCACGGATTGAACGGATCAATCCGCGCTGATCCGTGTCTTCTTTTCTGCTAGAACCTGAACACCAGCCCGATCGAAGGCTCCGCCATGTGTCCTTTACTTCCCGTGGAGAAGTTCACGGCGTTTCCTGTAAGAGAATTCACTTTAAAATCCGGGGCGTTGTAGAGGAGTCCGCGATATTGCAGCCGTAGAGCCAATCGGAAAGGCAGTTTGTAATCTACTCCGCCGCCATACAAATACGCGAGTGCGGTCTGCTTGGTTGCATTGACATTAATCTGCACATTGTTGGGGACGCCGACGACAAAATCGGGGAGAAACAGCCACGTACTTTGGGGATTGAAAGTGAGGCCGCCCAATCCCACCAGGACGAAGGGCTCGAATTTACGCTTTTCAAAAAAGTTGTAGACATAGGCGCCACTGTACTCCGTAATCGACGTCACGACGTGGTAGTCGAAGTTGGTCTGGTATATCTGGGAGTCCTTGGCGCGTCCGTAATTGACTATGAGGGAGTGTTTGGGCTTGAACCGGAAGCGGAAGGTACCGAAATAGTCTGAGCCAATGGTGGCGCTCTGTTGCACGCCATTTCCGGTCGACTGTTTGGTGAAGACGACCGCGCCGTTGACGCTGGCGTCGAAATGCCCTTTGTCCTGGCTTACGCCTAAGGAAGTAAATAGGACACATACCGCGGCTATAAGTCCTGCTTTTTTGAGCATCCATTGCCCTTTCATGTTGTTTGATGCCGAGGCCAGGCACGCAAAAGCGAGTGCCTCAGGAATTATCTGATTGCTCTGGCTGAAGCTTGTGATCTGCAATTGTATCGTGAAGAGAGTACCAATTTGTTTGCAGGCGAGCTCCATGCGGTCCGTGATTTACAGGTGTGTTTCACACCGCGCGCGCTTCAATTGTTGCAATATACTCTTCCCTACTATGATGTAAGGAGTGCCGGATTGGAGATAAGATGGCTGTCGCAACCCTCACTTCGAAAGGCCAAATCACTATACCCACTCAAGTGCGACGCGCCCTCGGGCTTGAGGCGGGAGATCGCGTTGAATTCGTGGAACAGGGCAATGAGCAATTCCTCATCCTTGCCGCCACCCGCTCGGTGAAGGAACTGAAAGGGCCGTTCCGGGGAAAGCGA
The DNA here is from genome assembly GCA_963838765.1 of uncultured Acidobacteriota bacterium. Taxonomy (GTDB): domain Bacteria; phylum Acidobacteriota; class Terriglobia; order Terriglobales; family Acidobacteriaceae; genus JABDBE01. The sequence continues at coordinate 18,133 of CAWISU010000067.1, forward strand.
AGCAAGCCGGTATCGATTGAAGAGATAAAAGTGACAATCATGAGGCGCCCGTCTGGCCGCGTTCGCCCGGTTCCTCTCTGAACCATTCCTCCACTCCCGCCAATTCCGTGGTCTTGCGGTAATTCGGCAGGCTCTCGATAAATACTCTTCCATAGGCCTTCTTTAAGATGCGATTGTCGAGTAAGGCCAGAAGGCCGCGATCATGCAGCGAACGAATCAGGCGTCCGAAGCCTTGTTTCAACGTGATGACTGCCGCAGGCACTTGATATTGAAAGAAGGCATTTCCGCCCTCGGCATCGATGGACTTCACCCGTGCCGCGACCACCGGATCGCTGGGCACAGCGAACGGCAACCGATCGATGATTACGCAACTGAGCTGTTCTCCCTGCACATCGACGCCCTGCCAGAACGATGAAGTCGCGAACAGCACGGCGTTCGGAGTCAGGCGGAATTCCTCGAGCAGCGCGCTTTTCGGGGCGTCGCCTTGCAAGAGCATGGAGAAATCGAGTTCGCCGAGCAGACGCTGGTACACATCGTTCATCTGCGCGTAGCTGGTGAATAATACGAAGGCGCGGCCACGTGTGATTTCAAGCAACCGTCGAATGCGGTCCGCTGCCTTGGCCGCAAATTGCGGCGTGCGTGGATCGGGCAGATCTGGCGGCACATAGAACAGCGCCTGATTTTCGTAATCAAAATGTGAGGGCAGAACCGATTCCCGCGTGTGTTCCAAACCAAGGCGTCGGCGCATGTAGTCGAAGCCTCCGCCCACGGCGAGGGTGGCCGACGTCAGAACCGCGCATTCCAGTTTGTCGAACAGGCAAGTCTTCAGAATCGGGGCGACATCAATCGGTGTGGCTTGCAGGTAGACGTTGAATTTGTCGCGTCCACCACGGCGGCGCTCAATCCAGAAGACCGTGTTTGGATCTTCTGATTCCATCAGAAAACCGAATTGCACCTGCAGTTCCTGTGCGCGCCTGGCAAAGTTGAAGACTTCCTCCGGCTTGGATGGCAGGTTTTCCAGTTCCGAGTTCAACCGGGTAAACGATTGCTGCAACGCCATGAACTCTTCGCCATTTTCTTCCAGGAAATCGCGGCGGTTTTCAAAAGAAAAACGGCCTTCGCCCTGTGGAAGCAGGGCAAAGAAAAACATGGAGCGATCCCGCAGACTTTTGAGCGCACCCGAAATCGATGCCGAGAGCATGTGGTTGCGCTGCAGGGACGCTTCAACATCGCGGCAGAGTTCTTCGACGCGGCCATTACTGACAGAAACGCCGAAATAGCTGCCGGCCACGTCTTCGAGTTCGTGTGCTTCGTCGAAGATGACCGCGCCCACCTCCGGCAAGATGCCCGCATCCGGCGCGTATTCGGCTTGCTGTTTAATCGAAAGATCGGCGAAAAACAAATGGTGATTGACGATGATGATGTCGCTCTCCATCGCCCGCCGGTGCATTTCCGTGATGAAGCATTTATCCCACGAACTGCATTTCTGGCCGATGCACGCGTCAGAGCGCGCGTCGATTTTGTGCCAGAGTGCGCTGGCTTCAGGCAATTCGGCGAGTTCCGCCCGGTCTCCGGTCTGCGTCGTCTTTTCCCATGCGGCAATGGCGCCGTAGTGTTCGACCTCTTCCAATCCGCTGAGCACCGGCTGGCCCGTGAGGTCATAGAGTTTTTTGCGGCACAGATAGTTGTTGCGCCCTTTCATGTAGCAGACGTTCAAGCGTCCTTCCCCGTCTGGAAACAACGCTTGCTCAAGAAACGGAATATCCTTGTGGAAGAGTTGCTCCTGCAAATTCTTGGTGCCAGTCGAAATGATCACGCGCTTGCCGGAGCGAATTACGGGGACGAGATACGCAAGCGTTTTACCCGTTCCCGTGCCGGCTTCGACGATAAGATGATGTTTTTCGTCGAGGGCCTGCTCGACGGATTGCGCCATCTGGAGTTGTCCGCGGCGAAATTCGTAAGCGGGATGAGTGCGCGAGAGCACGCCTCCAGGCGCAAAGAATTGGTAGAGCGACACCTGCCGTTTCTTGAGAGCGGGAAGGGCAGCAGCGGCGGGCTGAGAAGTTGGAGCCACGAAGACTCTATAATAGCTGTCGAACACACTCAGTGCACATGTGGGACAGCCGCCCGCGGCTGTCCGGCGGACTTGAAGAGTCGCCGTTCAATAAGAATGTCGCGGACGAAGCGCTGCCGGGTCTTCGACCCGGCTGGACAGCCGAGGGCGGCTGTCCCTACGTAATGTTCGCTGAGGCCTTTGACCCGAATCAATTCCAACTCGATGAGCGCTCCGGCAACGGTTGGCGTTCCCACCATTGCCATCGTTGGCCGGCCCAACGTCGGGAAATCCACGCTGTTCAATCGCATCGTCGGATCGCGGCGTGCCATCGTCGGCGACGAGCCCGGGATCACGCGCGACCGACTCTACGGCGAAGCGCACTTTCGCGGACACCGCCTACGCATCGTGGATACCGGCGGAATTGAGCCCGACGAAAAAGAGTTCATTCCGGCAGAAATCTTTCGCCAGGCCAAGGTCGCGCTGCAGGAGGCTGACGCCATCATTCTGGTGGTCGACGGACGCAGCGAAATTACAGCGCCCGATCTCGACCTGGCCCGTCTGTTGCTCCGCGGCGGCAAGCCGCTGTTTCTGGCTGTCAACAAGATTGACAGTGACAAACAGCAGTCGCTCATCGATGAATTCCATCGCCTGGGGATCAGAAAGATATTCCCTGTTTCTGCCGAGCATGGGCGCGGCGTGGACGATGTGCTCGAGGCGGTCTTTGAAGCTCTCGGGCTTCAAACGGCGAGCATCGAAACGGCTGAATCGGAAATTGCCGAGCCTGGTGAGGACAGTCTGGATGCGACCGACGCCGAAATTGCTCCCGAGCCGAAGGAAGTCAAGGTCGCGATTATCGGGCATCCCAACGTCGGCAAGTCGACACTGTTGAACCGGCTCACCGGAACTTCTCGCGCTATCGTTTCCCCGATCCCAGGGACAACACGCGATGCGGTCGATGAAGTGGTCGACATCAATGGCAAGAGTTTTCGCTTTATTGACACCGCCGGAATCCGGCGCAAGGGCAAAACGCACCTGATGGCGGAAAAACTCTCCGTCGTAATGGCGCGTAAGCATCTCGAAGCCGCAGACATCGCGCTGCTGGTGATTGACGCCACCGAGGGCGTGAGCGCGCTTGATGCCACTATCGCCGGCTATGCGCACGAGAGCGGACGATCCGTCATTGTCATCGTTAACAAGTGGGATCTGGTCACGAGTGGCCAGAAGAAAGCTGGACGAGAGTCGAAAGCAACGCGAATTCGCGAAAGCCAGAGTCCGACTGACCGCGCGGCATACGAACAGAGGGTCCGCTACGACCTTAAATTCCTGAGCTATGCGCCCGTGCTGTTCGTCTCCGCGACCACCGGCAAAGGGACGGAGAAGATTCTCCCCACTCTGGAAGAGGTTGCGTCCGAGCGGAGAAAACGCATTCCAACCGCGGAGATGAATCGCTTTCTGAAGTACATTGATTTCGAGCGCGCTTCAGTCCCTGCCCGCCAGCAGGTAAAGATTTATTACATGACGCAAGCGGGAGTCTCTCCGCCGACGTTTGTGCTTTTCACCAACCGCAAGGTGAAGTTGCACTTTTCCTACCAGCGATTTCTGGAAAACCAGCTCCGAAAGGCCTTCGGATTTGTGGGCTCGCCGATTTGGATCAAGAACCGCGCGCGGGACTAGCCTCGCGAACCAACGTCGGCTCCCTTCGGATCTATATTCATGATCGTTGCCAGCATGGTTGCAATCAGTTGTTCCTCGCCCGCTCGAAGGGCAAACGCATCGGCGGCACAGACCGCGAGCCTCTTGCCAGCGCGTTTCACAGACGCGCGCGCAACGAATGATTCGCCTGCTCCCGGAGCCAGTAAGTTGACCTTGAATTCCACGCTGAGAACGTCGGTTCCTTCCGGGGCGACGCTCAAAGCCGCATAGCCGCAGGCAGAATCCATAATGCTGGTGACAGCGCCCGCGTGTACGAATCCGTTTTGCTGGGTCAATTTCGAGCTAAACGTAAATCGAATCTCCACGCTGCCACGGCCAACTGAGATCATTTCTGCCCCGAGGGTAGACATAAACGCCTGCCGTCCAAAACTATCTCGTACTTTTTTCTCAAACGCTTCCACGCTTTCCCCCAACACCCCGTCACTCGGTTCACACAGGCTTCAGGCGCTATGTCAATTCGTTCGCCACGTCAAGGACCAACGACCACCAGATTCTTACGTCTTTGCCTTTTCCAGTTCCCGGCCTACGCTGTCCAGCACTCCATTGATGAACTGCACGGACTCGGGACTCGAAAATTTGCGCGCAATCTCCAACGCCTCGTTGATGATCACGGCATGCGGCGTAGATGGAAAGCCCATAAACTCGGCGACGGCGGAGCGCAGCACGTTGCGGTCAACCGCGGCCATGCGGTCCATGCGCCAGTGCTCGGCGTGACGTTCGATCAAACTGTCGATCTCGGTTGTACGGTCAGTGGCCATGCGGAAAAGATCTTCGGCGAAACCCCGCACCTCTTCTTGGGTGGAATTGTGTTCGCTCCAAAAAGTGCGCCGGACCTGGTCAGGAGTTTGCTGACCCATGTCCGCCTGAAACAACATTTGCAGAACAATTTCGCGAGATTTTCGGCGCGTGCCCATAAGAAGGTCTCAGCTGTCAGACTGTCAGTTTACAGGAGATGAGAAATAGTTCGGGTATCAACGGCGACGTTTTTTCGCGGTGCGCAGTTTGCGTTTCGGCGTTTTGCGGAGAGCTGACGGCTGAGAGCTGACAGCTTTCGTGCCACCGACCGACGACGACAGACCGACGACCGCTTTCGTCAGGTTCGCCATCTCTACCGCGGCCAGCGCGGCTTCGAAGCCTTTGTTGCCCATCTTGAGGCCGGCGCGGTCGATGGCCTGTTCCAGGGTCTCGCAGGTAAGCACGCCAAAAGCGTGGGGCACCCCGGTCTCCTGCGCAGATTGCCCGATGCCGCGCGTGACTTCATTCACGATGACGTCGTAGTGCGCCGTGTCGCCGCGCAGCAGGCAACCCAAGCAGATAATCGCATCGTATCTCTTGGTTACGGCCAGAGAACGGGCGGCGGAGGGAATTTCGAAGGAGCCGGGAACACGAACGACCTGGATGTCTTTGCGTTTTGCACCGCAACGCAAAAGTCCGTCGAATGCGCTTCGAAACAGCCGTTCGGTGATGAACTCGTTAAACCGTGAAACTACGATGCCAAAGCGTCTTCCAGCGGCGCTCAGATTGCCCTCAAGCGCCTTGACCGGTGACGGAACCTTCGCGTGTGACAGTGAATCCGGTTGAGTGTTTTTCTGCGTGGCTGCGTGTCTCCGTAGTAAAATCGCCTGCTCCGCGTAATCCGTAGCCGCCGTTTACTTTCCCTTGAACTGTGCCGGGCGTTTTTCCAAAAATGCGGTCGTCCCTTCCTTTTTATCCTCCGACGCACAAGCAACACTGAACAGCACGGCTTCCAGATACAAGCCTTCAGGCAGGGTCATTTCCATACCTTTGTTTACCGCCTCCATAGCATATTGAACCGCAAGCGGAGCATTGGCGATGATCTTTTGCGCAATCGCCTCGGCACGAGGAATCAGTTCTGCGGAAGCGGTGACTTCATTCACCAGTCCGATGCGATGCGCCTCCTGCGCACTGATCATTTCTCCGGCGAGCACAAGCTGCATTGCGATGCCTTTGCCGACCAGTCGCGGTAAACGCTGCGTACCTCCGTAGCCCGGAATAATTCCGAGTTTCACCTCGGGCTGGCCGAACTTCGCGTTTTCGCTGGCGAGACGCATGGTGCAAGCCATCGCGATTTCGCAGCCGCCGCCGAGGGCGAAGCCGTTGATGCAGGCAATCACGGGCTTGCCCAGGTTCTCAATCAGGTTGAGAACATTCTGCCCTCGGTGCGTGTACTCTTTGCCCGAGATCGCATCATGCTTGGCCAGTTCGCCTATGTCAGCGCCGGCAATGAAGGCCTTCTCGCCCGCGCCGGTCAGGATGACCACGCGGATGGCGGGGTCGTTCTTGATGTCGTGAAAAGCCGCTCGCAGATCTTCCATGGTGGCCATATTGAGCGCGTTGAGCACCTTGGGGCGGTTGACGGTGACATAAGCAATTGCGCCTTTTTTTTCAAAAAGAATGTTTTCAAAGTTCATTGGGTCAAACCTGCCAAGAATTGACGTCGATGGTTGTCATTCTGAGTGAAGCGAAGAACCTATGTAATTTGCTCGTCGAGCCAGAATTCATAGATCCTTCGCTACGCTCAGGATGACACGCTCCCCAGTTGATAGGCAAAGAAAAGAGCTCACAGCTTATTCGGCTTCGGATTATTCGCATCCGAATAATCGTAAAACCCTTTGCCAGTCTTCCGCCCGTACCACCCAGCCATGACCAGCCGCTTCAACAGGGGCGGCGAAGCGAATCGCCGCTCTTTGAATTCGTCATACATCACGTGGGTGATGTAGTAGGTCGTATCGAGCCCCACGAAATCTAGCAGCGTGAACGGTCCCATGGGATAGCCACAGCCCAGCTTCATGGCGTTGTCGATGTCATCGATCGAACCTACGCCCTCTTCGTAGGCGCGAATAGCGTCGAGCAGATAGGGCACCAGTAGCCGGTTCACGATGAATCCCGTTTTATCGCTGGTACGCACCGGCACTTTGCCGAGCTTCTTCGCGAAGTCATAGGCGGTCTCGTACACTTCGTCGGCCGTAGTAATGGTGCGCACGACCTCAACCAATTTCATCAGCGGCACTGGATTGAAGAAATGCAATCCGATAAACCGCTCCGGGCGGGTGGTCGAAGTCAAAAGCTCGGTGATGGAAATGGACGACGTGTTCGAAGCGAAGATCGCGTCCTTCTTCAGGATGCCGTCGAGGGACGCGTACATCTTTTTCTTGTCTTCGACATTCTCGATGATGGCTTCGATCACGATGTCGCAGTCAGCCAGGTCTTGCTTTTGCGTTGTGCCCTTGAGGCGAGCACGGATGGCGTCCTTCTGCTGTGCGGTGATGCCGCCCTTGTCCGGAGGCCGCTCCGCAAACTTGGCAAGTGATTTCTCAATCCCGGCAAAACCCTTGTCGAGAAACTTCTGCTCCACTTCGAGCACGATTACGTCGAAACCAGCAGTTGCGGCAACTTGCGCGATTCCAGAGCCCATGAGCCCGCAACCGAGAACCCCGACCTTTTTTATCTCCATTAGCTCTTCCTTCTTCTCACGGCAACCTGAGCCGACTTCTCCACCACAGAGTCACAGAGAACTTCCTCTTTTGAACTTCTTCTTTTGAACTTCTTTTTAAAGATTTCTCTGTAACTCTGTGGTAAAGATTTAATTCAAACTCTCCACCACCATCGCGATCCCTTGGCCGCCGCCGATGCAGGCTGTCGCCAGGCCATACTTCTTCTTTCTCCGGCGCAATTCATACAGTAGCGTGATCACCAAGCGCGTTCCGGTCGCTCCCAGCGGATGGCCTAGCGCTATCGCTCCGCCGTTCACGTTCACTTTGCTGCGATCGAGGCCGAGCTCTTTCTCAACCGCCAAATACTGCGCCGCGAAGGCTTCATTCACTTCGATCAAATCGATGTAGTCGAGTGTGAGTCCAGCTTTCTGCAAGGCGATCTTGGTCGCCGGCACCGGGCCGCGGCCCATGACTTTGGGTTCGACCCCGGCGACACCCCAGCCCACGATTCTCCCCAACGGCTTCAACCCGCGCTTGCCCGCCTCTTCAAGCGACATCACCACCACTGCGGCGGCTCCATCCACGATGCCGCTCGCATTCCCGGCGGTGACGGTGCCGTTCTTGCCAAATGCCGGTTTCAACTTGGCCAAACCTTCCATAGTTGTTTGGGGACGGCGATGATCGTCTTCGCTCAACGTCTCGCCCGATGGCTCGCCCTTGCGATCTTTGAGGTGCACCGGAACTAACTCTTCCTGCAACCGGCCATCTTTATAGGCGGCGTCGGCCATTTGTTGCGAGCGCAACGCCAACTCATCCTGACCCTGGCGGGTGATGCCATGCTGCTCGCCGTAAAGTTCCGCGGTGTTGGCCATGTACAGACCGCAATACGTGTCGAGCAACGCGACCATGAGTGAGTCTTCCAGCTTTCCGCCGGGAGCCAGCGTAAAACCGTCGCGTCCGCGGATCACGAACGGCGCCTGCGACATGGCTTCCATGCCGCCCGCGAGCACCACATTCGCTTCGCCCAACTGAACCATCTGCGCGGCATTCACGATGGATTGCATTCCCGATCCGCAGAGACGATTCACCGTCAGAGCGGGCGTTTCGATCGGCAGACCGGCTCGCAGTCCGACGTGGCGGGCGCCGTAGAGGGCGTCGCCAGAGGTCTGCTGCGCGTTGCCGAAAACCACGTGATCGAATTCTTTCGGGTCGAGCCCAGCGCGCTCGATGGCACACTTACCCGCGATGGCGCCGAGTTCTTGCGCGGTGAAATCCTTCAGCTTGCCGCAATAACGCCCGAAGGGCGTACGCGCCCCGCTCACAATTGCAATATCCCCTGGTTTCAACATTGGCTCCCTAGTCTTCGCTTCCACATGAATTCATGCGATCAGAATAGTTCTGAATGGACTAACTAAACCTCTTAGTTTAACAGCGGTGATAAGGAAGCGTAAACCGAGCCAATCAGGAATTGCTGAGCCGCAAGCAGGAGTGGAGCAAGGTTGAGAGTGGGCCTTTTAATGATTCAACGATCCAACGACTCAATGATTCGATTCTCAAGCCACCGCAGCAGTCGCGAATGACGCGGCCAGCGCCACGATGTTTCCCACACCCTGCGCGTTCGCAGTTTGCAGAGCTTGTTCAGCGCGGTTGATCACTTCGGTGACGATGTCCACCGGCTCATACTCACCTCGGATCACTGCTTCCGCGAGTCCAGCGCTGAAGTGGACGGGCTCTTGTTTTTCCGGCAGCCGTACTTGAGCCAGCAATCTCTGCAGTTTCTCGGCTGCCATGATGCCTTCTTTTTCCGGCGTTTCCCCGAGTACGATGGCGATGGTCGTAGCCTCGTAGCGAAATGCTAGATCATTCTGCCGGATATTAGCGGCAAAAAGCTGGCCGATTTGCTGCATCAGCGCTTCCACCGCCGATTCTCCGAAGTCTTTGACCATCGCAGCTTTATCGCCAAACTGCATGAGCAGAACTGTGAGTGGAGTACTCTGCTGCGCGTTGCGCCGGGTTTCCGCCATCAGCAGATCAAGGTACGAAGCCCGTTTCAGCAAGCCAGACTGCTCGTCCGTCACCGAGAGATTCTTGACCAGGCGGCGAAGCCCGGCATTGTTCAGCGCGATCACAATCTGGTCGCTGATGGTTTTTAGCACCATCACGTCGTTCGAATTCCAGGCGTGCGCCTTACTATCCATCAGAAGCAGCAGGCCGACATGTTCCGCTCCATCGTTCAGCGACAGGGCCAGCAACGAGGTGACGGTTAGTTGAGCCAAGGCTTCACGAATCGCTTGCAGGTCGAAACCAGTCTGCAGGTCGGCGATGGTGAGGGTTCCGTTGCGATCGATGGCCAGATCGTGAACCGTGGTCGCAATTTTCTCCAACATCCGTGCTTCTGCTGGCTTGCTATTATCGCCGCAATACTCTTTCACACTGGTGGTGTGCAACCCAGGCTTGCGCATGGCAATCACACACCGGCTCACCTTCCATTGCGCCCCGATTTCTTTGGCCGCGGTCAACATCACGGCATCTGCGTTGCTTTGGCGGTAAAGCTTGCGAGTGATTTCCGCCACTCGGGCAAAGCTGCTGACATCCGCGACGTCGCTGGATTGTGCTCCTCCATTTTGCGGCGCTCGTAGCTCTGCGGAAGTGGAAGATGACGGCGGCTGCGCCGGTGCTGACCCCGCATATTTCGGGTTCAATCCCGCCGTCATGTACAACTGGCGAAGATCCGCGTTTCGCTCTTCCTCACGCGGAAACAGCTCCTGAATACGCTGCAGGCGCTCCACCGCTTTCGAGCGCATGCCGTATTGCACCAGAATCTCCGCTTGCAGCATGAGATCCTGGAGGGCGGCCGCGCCCAGCATTTTTTCCTGACCGGGAGGTGGCACGGCCGCGGACTCGGCTGCCATACTGGAAAAGCGCGAAGCAATTACCTTGAAGCGGTTGTCGTCAATTTTGCCGCGCAACATTTCCAGCCGATTCTGATGTCCGGATTCGTACACGTCGACCTCGGCCGCGCGGTCCAGAGAATCCGCCGCTTTCGCGTAGTTGCCAACACTGCAATAAAGGTCAAACAGCTTGAGCAGAGTCTGGCAATAGTCGCTTTCTCGATTCGAAGCATTGAACTGCTCGCCCATGAACTCGAGCATTTCCGGCGACGCCCGATGCTTCGCTGCGATGTCCTGAATCATAGCCAAAAAAGCCCGGCGATCACCCTTGCGCCGATGGTACTGCTCGAGCTTCGTTCCCAAAGCAACCGCATCCGCGTCCTGCTGCGCATCGATCAGGAGCCCGATAAGGTTTGCGATATCCTGCACCCGCGAGGGATTTTCCTCGAACAATTGCCATACGATTGGTTCAGCGTCGCTCAAACGATTGGCAGCCAGCAGAGCCTTCGCATAGGTATCGCGCAACTCCTCCGATGCCGGGCCCGCGTTGACTTGAGCCTCGAGCACGAAAATGGCTGCGCCGCTCTGCCCTTGCTCCAGCAGGTTTTTGCTGTAACCCAAAGCAATCTGCGGGTCCGCAGGATCTTCCGCGTAGGCGCGTTCCATCCATTGCGCCGTGTTCCCGCCTGAGGTTTGGGTTAGCTGCGCAATGTTCAGAAATGCCGCTGCCGCTGCCTTGCTCTCTCCCAGTTCGGACGAAAGCTCTCCCAAACGTTGCAAGTTGTGCTCGCTCGAATCGAGCGCGAGAATCCGCTTCAAAGCCGGAAGCGAGTCTGCTTTGCGACCCTGTTTTGTCAGCTCTTGAAAAATGCTTTCGTACGTCTCTAGAGCCTGCTTGGGGTGGGATTTCGCCAGCAACTCGCCAAACCGCAACTTCTGTTCCCAGGTCGGAGTCACGAAGCGAGCTAACTTCTTATAGGTCAGGCTGGCGCGAGTCGCGTCGCCCGCCTCGATCTGGCGCTCGAACAAGTCGCCGAGCAGCTTTACCGCCTGGGGAATGCGTTGCAATGAAAGGCATAAATCGGCAGCCATCTGGCATACCGTGTCATTGCCAGGCTCGGCCGCCAGCACCTGCAGATAATCGTCGAGCGCCTCGGCGGTTTTTCCCTTTTGCAGAAGCTTTTCGGCACGCTCCACCCGCTTCGTAATTTCGGCCCGATCGATTCGCTTGACAGTGTCTGTCATGAGAGAGCTAGCGCCGCGCAGAGTAACCCATAGAAAGTCTAGGAGCAGGTTACCGGAGCGGGCAACGAAGTAACGATCAGACGCGATTACGAAGGTCATAGGTGGAATAACTCTTTGGGAAATAAGAGCTTTCTGATATATGTCGCCGAGTGCCCCAGCCAAACGAAACCGCCGGAGACGAGACCATTCAAGAAAGCGGGCTGCGCCACCAGCTCAGCGCCGGTCAAATGGCCATGGTGGCCGTCGGCGGCTCGATCGGAACGGGATTATTGCTGGGCTCAGCCGCTGCCATGGAGATCGCCGGCCCCGCCGCGATCCTGAGCTATGTCCTGGCCGGCTTCATCAGCTGGACCGTAACTATGGCGGTGGGTGAGCTGTCCAGCGCACATCCTGCCGCAGGCTCCTTCGGCTTGTACGCGGATCTTTACCTGAACCCATGGGCTGGGTTCGTCTCCCGCGCGGGATACTGGATCGCCATCTCAGTTTCCGTAGGCGCTAACCTGGTCGCCTCCGCAACCTACATGCGCTATTGGTTCCCCTCGGTTCCAGCTTTGGTGTGGATAGCCGCGTTCTCGGCCGTGCTGATCGTAATCAATCTTCGCAGCGTCGGCGACTACGGCCGATTTGAATTCTGGTTCGCCATGGTGAAGCTGGCAACCATGGTGATGTTCATCGTTATCGGCGCGGCCTTGTTGGCAGACGGACGTGTCGCGGCACAATATACGGCGCATGGAGGCTTCTTTCCCAGGGGGACGCTAGCTCCACTTCTGGCCATGACGTTTGCGCTGTACACTTTCGGCGGCATAGAAATCGTGGCCATCACAACCGGCGAATCCCAATCCGCAGCCGAGATTCCCCGCGCTGTAAAGTGGACCTTTGTCACCCTGGCCCTGGTTTATCTGGGCTCAATCGTTGTGCTAGTGGGAGTGATGCCGTGGAACCGTGTGGGCGTAACCGAGAGTCCGTTTGTAACCGTCTTCCGCACGGTGGGAATTCCCGCGGCCAGCAGCCTGATGAGTTTTGTGATCCTGACCGCCGCTCTCTCGGGCGCAAACGCCAATCTGTATTCCGCGTCCCGCATGCTCTTTTCCTTGGCGCGACGGGGATGGGCGCCCGCTGCGCTAGGCCGACTGAATTCCGCAGGCTCGCCACAACTGGCTCTGGTAGCCTCATCCTACGGGATCGTAGTAGCAGTTGTTCTGGAAACATGGGCTTCCAAGAACGCCTTCGTCTACATCCTCACCGGAGCTTTATTCGGCTTGATGCTCGCCTGGCTGGTCTCGCTCGCCGCCCACATCTCTTTCCGTAGGCAGGCGAGTTCCGACCAAGTAGCCGCGCTTCCGATGCGCTCCCTGCTCGGCGCCTGGGGGTCGATACTTGGACTCACTCTGGTAACCGCTGCCGTCCTGAAAACCTGGTGGGACTCACGCGTCAGCCTGATCAGCGGCGTTTCAACTGTGTTAATCCTCACCATAGCGTATATGTGCCTAAGGTCAAGCAATCAGCCCACGCGAAGAATGTAAGGCAATGCACACGTAGGCCCGGCAGCCGAGCAAGCTCGGCAAGATTCGGCAGTACAATATCTCCATGACCGACGAACTACTCCGCTATCGCTCCGAGTTTCCTATCCTCGAGCGCACCACCTACTTGATCAGCAATTCTCTGGGAGCCATGCCCCGCGCCGTTTACGATGCCATGAAAGGTTACGCCGATATCTGGGGCACTCGCGGCGTTCGTGCCTGGGAAGAACGATGGTGGATGCTGGCCGCGGAAGTCGGCGACGAAATCGGCGCGCTCATGAATGCGCCGAAGGGCTCTGTCTCTACTCATCAAAACGTCACCACCTGCCAGGCCGTAGTCGCCTCCTGCTTCGATTTCTCCGGCAAGCGCAACAAAGTCGTTTACACCGACTTGAATTTTCCCTCGGTAATGTATTTCTGGGAGGCCCAAAAAGCCAATGGCGCCCGAGTTCACATGGTGAAGACCGACGACGGAATCACCGTCCCCACCGAGCGCCTGCTGGATGCCATCGACGAGCAAACGTTGCTGGTTCCAATCTCGCACGTAATCTTTCGCAGTGCCTTCATTCAGGACGCCAAGGCGATCATCGAAAAAGCTCACAAAGTGGGCGCCTACGTCGTGCTGGATACTTTCCAGTCCCTCGGGACCGTGCCGGTGGACGTTCAAGCCCTCAAGACCGACTTCGCCTGCGGCGGAGTTTTGAAATGGCTCTGCGGCGGCCCCGGCGTCGGTTACCTCTACGTCCGTCCAGATCTGGGCAAGAAGCTCGAGCCCAAAATTACCGGCTGGTTCGCGCATCAAGACTCGATGGCCTTCGAGACCGGACCGATCCGCTACACCGATCCGCCCTTCCGCTTTATGAACGGAACCACCCACGTACCGTCGCTCGAAGCCGCGCGTCCAGGCTTGAAAATCATCACCGAAGTCGGCGTGCACCGCATCCGCGAAAAATCAAAACGCCAGACCGCGCGGCTGATCGAATTAGTGGACAAGCAAGGCTGGAGAGTGAACAGCCCTCGCGATCCTGAAAAACGCGGCGGAACGGTCTCCATCGACATGCCCGATTCGCAGGAAGTCTGCCGCGAACTTTTGAAACGCGAAATCATGGTCGACTGGCGCCCCAAAGCCGGAGTCCGCATGTCTCCGCATTTCTACAACACCGATCAGGAACTAGAAACCGCGATCACCGCGGTAGAAGAAATCCTGAAAGAACGAGCGGTCACAGTGCGATAAATCTAGGGCGAACAAAAACTCACGTGGGGACGGGCGCCTCGCGAGCCTGCCATGAGCGAAGTCGAAGGGTCCAGGTGGAGCAAAGCTGCGCAGGCCGTTGGTGGAGAAGCCGACTCAAAGTCTGTGCCCGATCCAAGGCCTCACAGCACCAGATCCCAAATCTCCGCCACCAGATCATGCCCCCAGCTGTGATGCTTCTTCTGCTCCACCAGGCGAAAGCCAGCCTTTTCATAAATGCCCCGCGCCGCGTGGAGTGAACTCTGCGTCCACAAGGTAATTTTCCTGTAACCCACTTGCCGCGCGAAGCGCACGCATTCGTCCACCAATCGTTTTCCAATCCCCAAACCCCGCGCAGCCGGCTCAACCAGAAGCAAGCGCAGCTTGGCCACGGTCTTCGAGTGTCTGACCAGAAAAACAAAGCCCACGATCTGGCCCTCCTTCTCCGCTATCCAGCAACGCTCCCGCTTAGGTTCAAAATGCAGCACGAACTTCGCGACGATCTCCGCCACCAGCGCCTCGAAGTGCTCGTCATATCCATATTCCTGCGCATAAAGTACACCGTGACGATGAACCACCCATCCCATATCACCGGGTTGATGAGGCCGAAGAATGTAGGCGGGCTCTTTTACGGATCGAGCGTCAAGCAGCTTTTCGACCGTCGCCATCGCATCGATCAACTGACTCTGGTCTGCCGCTGAAAGGACGCTCAAAAGCTTACCGATGTCCTCACGGGAGCGGGCATCGAGCGGCGTCAGCACCTTACGCCCTTGCCCAGTGAGCGACAAAAGGCTTTGCCGGCCATCCTCGGCACAAGTCTTCTTGACGATCCAGCCTCGCTTCTCGAAACTCGTCACGATGCGGCTCAGGTAGCCCGCGTCCAATCCGAGGTCATTGTTCAGCTCAGCCGCGGTTGATTTCTCGCGGTGAGCAAGCTCGTAGAGCACTCGTACTTCGGTCAGAGAAAGAGGACTCTTATATGGCCTTTCTCGTAAGAGCCCAATCTGCCGAGTGTAGAAGCGATTGAAACTCCGCACCGCCGCGATGCGCTGGTCGAAATGAGCTGCCGACACGGCCGTACCTCCGGGATGTTCGCGACTGAATAACTTGCTTTAGTCAACTATATTAGTTGTTTTTCTCACTTAAATCAAATAATAGGCGCGGGCATCCCCACCTGTGGGTCGTCCACGGGAAATTCAGAGTTTCACAGAGAAGCCCGCGATGCATTACCAACGTAAGTGCGAAACCATGTTTTCCCCGCGACCCACATCTCCCCCTCCGTTATGCTCGGGGACGACACGACTGGTGTCGGACTCAGGTGACTCCACTGCTGGCAATATTTCGCTCGCCAACCAACGATGGCATCGGCATCGCCATCGTGGGCGTTTGTGTCGGCCTGTACCTGTTCTACCGCGGCTTCCGCCTCCTGCAGCGCAAGCGTCTGATCCTGAATACTCCCGCTTCCAAGATTCGCAGCGCCGCCATGGGCCTGGTAGAAATCAACGGCCTGGCCGCCGGCCCCTACACCATAATGGCGCCCATCACCGGCGTGCCTTGCTACTACTTCCGCACCACGGCATGGCAGTTGCAACAGCAAGGCAAAAACAAGGCATGGGTAAAGGTCGCCGAGGAGAGCCTGCATGTTCCGTTTTTTATAGACGACAACACTGGCCGCGTACTGGTCGACCCGCAGGGCGCGGAAATCGATATCCACCGCGACTTCCACGACGAATTCAGCACCTCAATCTTCGCCAGCCATCTGGAAATGCCTCCCAACATCGCCAGCTTTCTCGTCGGGCACGGGGTGTCGATCGACAGGAAAATAAAGATCGACGAATACAGCATCAAGCCGAAAAACGCGCTGTTTATTCTCGGTACATTGGCTCCGAATCCCGGCCTGAGTGTTAGCGCGACCCCGATCCTGAACTTGAACGCCGAGCAGAATGCACTCACTTTCCACATCCCGAATCTCTCAGATTTGTCCGCCCGCACCGAAGTGACCACTGCGGGGAGAGTTCTGCTTTCGGGATTCAACACCGAACCTGTGCTCCCAGCAGGAACTTATTCATCCGGCGGTCGCCCACCCGCCGCAGTCACCGACGCGGCGCAGCGGCAGAAGATCACCGCGGCATTAATGAAGGCCGGCATTACGAGTCCAGCCGCCTGGGCGGTAGCCGGCGTGAACCCTTCCGGCGCAACCCATTCGACCTCTGCCTCTGGCGGCGCGGGCGCCGCAGTAGCCACTGCAACCGAGCAATTTGATCTGCATCCCCCAACTGTACTTATGAAAGGCACGCACGATCCGGCATTCCTGATTTCCTGGCATAGCCAGCGCGATGTAGTCCGGTCGTTAAGCTGGAAGTGCACACTAATGATTTGGGGCGGGCCCGCGCTCACCCTTTTGAGCGCCTGCATTCTGGCCGCACACTTCGATTGGCTGTGAGAGAAAGAGGACTCTATGAACACGATCGTTTCACTGGCATTCCTGATCGCGATTTTCGGTTTGATCGCGTATGTAGTCATGATCTTTAACGGGCTGATAGCCCTGAAGAATGACATCGCCAAGGCCTGGGCCAACATCGACATCCTCCTCAAGCAGCGCCATGACGAACTCTCCAAGCTGCTCGACGTCTGCAAGGGCTATATGGATTTCGAGCGCGACACCCTGCAAAAAATCACACAGGCCCGCAGCCTTTATCAGCAAGCTGTCAGCGTCGACCAAAAAGCCCAGGCCGACCAAAGCATGACCTCGGCTCTGCGCGGATTTTTTGCCGTGGCCGAGAACTATCCCCAGCTGAAGGCCAACGACAATTTCACGCGGCTGCAAGTGCGAATCACGGAACTGGAGAGCCAGATTGCCGATCGCCGCGAGTTCTACAATGACTCCGTGAACACCTTCAACATCCGCATCCAGCAGATGCCCGACACCTTCGTCGCCAGCTTCATGAACCTGACTCCGCAGCCGATGTTCAAGGTGGAAGAAGCGGACAAAGCCGACGTCCCCATGGCCTTCGGCGCCGCAAAATAATCTGGCAAGAATCGTGTCTTGATGACTGGGGCTGATGCAATGCGGCTTGGGTGTCGAGCTTTGCTCGACCTGACCGGGTCAAAGACCCGGTCACACACAAAAATTGGAAGACCGGTCATCAAGCTTCACACTTGCGTAACCACCACACAGCAAACCTTCTCGATTAGAATTACTGCGTGACTGACGCTGTTCGCATCGGTATCCTGGGGGACCTCGACCCCGGATCGCGCGGCTACAACGCGATCAATGAAGCGCTCCAGCACGCGGCCGCCAAGTTACACATCAAGCTCGATTCGCCATGGATCTCAACCCCTTCCCTCCTCGCGCCTGATGCCCCGAAGTTGCTGGAAGGCTTCGACGGCATATGGGCCACTCCGGGTAGTCCTTATAAGAGCTTCGATGGCATGCTGAAGGGAATCGAGTTCGCCCGACGTCACGACTGGCCTTTTCTCGGCACCTGCGCGGGCTTTCAGTACGCGCTCATCGAATGTGCCCGCAACGTGCTGGGCATCAAGGACGCCGATAGCTCCGAGAACAATTCCGGCTCCAAGAACCTCATCATCTACCCCGTGGCGTGCGCGGTTCCGAGCCGTAAGAAAGACGCGCCCAAACTTTCCGGCCTCATCCCAGAAATCCGCTTGCGCCCAGGATCGTACCTGCAATCCTTCTACACGAAGGACACCACCGCCGAAGAGTTCTTCTGCAATTTCGAGGTCAACCCAGACTACGAATGGGTCGCCATGGAAGCCGGATTCCCGGTCGTAGCCCGCGGCGCGCAGGGCGAGATTCGCGCCATCGAATCGCCCACGCACCGCTTTTACATCGCAACCTTATTTCAACCCCAGCATTCTTCCAAGCCCGGCAAACCACATCCGCTTGTGCTCGCGTTCGTGCAAGCCGCCGCCGACTGGGGAAGAAAAAAGTTGGACGACGCGGTGTTGGAGTGAGCAAGGTGGCGGCCGGGGATCCGCGCCCGGCTGGACGGCGAGACGTCCGTCCTCCATTGGGCGTGACTCGCATGAATGATCCCGTGACCGACTCGATACGCGAAAGCTATGATCGTCTCGCCGAGGAGTACGCCCGGCGAATCTCCGACGAACTCCAGCACAAACCGCTCGATCGCGAACTGCTCAACCGCTTCGTCAAGCAGACTCGCGGACGAGGCGACGTGTGCGACATGGGCTGCGGGCCCGGTCACGTCGCGCGCTATCTGCGGGACACGGGCGCATCTGTCTTTGGCCTCGATCTGTCCTCCGGCATGGTGGAGCAGGCACGAAAGCTTAATCCCGATATTCCCTTTCGCGAGGGAAATATGCTGTCCCTCGACATGGCGGACGAAACACTCGCGGGAATTGCGGCCTTCTATGCCATCGTAAACATTCCCAGGCAGTCGCTGCCTGTGGTCTTCCGGGAAATGCACCGAGTCTTGCGGCCCGATGGGCTCTTGCTGCTTGGGTTTCACGCCGGGGATGAGGTTATTCGAGAGGAAGAATTGTGGGGACAGAAAATTTCCATGGATTTTCTGTTTTTTCCACCGTCCGAGATAAAGCGCGGCCTTGAAGCAGCTGGCTTCACCATCGAAGAAATAATCGAACGCGAACCATATCCCGATGTCGAGTATCCCAGCCGCAGGGCTTACATCTTCGCCCGCAAGCTGTGATTCTCATACCGCGAGCAATTCAAACGCCGGATAATCCTGCGCGAAGGGCTCGAACGCCTGCGCTGGCGAACCCGCTGCGACTGGAAAGTACCGCTGCACCTCGCGCTTGAAATTGTCCAGGTAGGCCTTCAATATCTCCGGCTTGTCCGCATCGGCAATCGGCCGCAGCCGAAACCTTTTTCGAGTCTTCCCTTTTTTCAGCGTCACTTCGCCCGCAGCCTCCGCGTTGCGCACCCACTGCGTCCGTCCACGCGGAGCCACCAGGAACCGTTTTCCCCCAAGCTCCAGCAGATCGATCGGCGTGGAATAGAGCTTCCCGCTTTTGCGCCCGCGCACCTGCAGAAGGTAATTGTAGGAAAAGCCCAGCCCGAGTCCGACGAGGAATCCGAAGACCCGGTTGAATACGCGCTCCACAGCAGACGGTGCGCGAAAATCGGGTGGATTGGAGCTCATAATGAAATTCAGATGCCACAGTTTCGTACATCGATGCTGAGAAACCCCGTGAAGGAAAAGTGCTGCCTGCCGGTGTTATCGAATGGAGTAATACCCGGTCAGTACCCTACCCCCTCCCCCCTCCGATCTTTTGGAATCATGGGGTTAGCGTGAGACCACCTGCAAAATCTTTGAGGAATAAGGACTTACACGTAAAATATTCCGGAATAAAGACTTAGCTGGCGTAGTTCCCGAAATGGTCCGGCGAGGCATCCCCGGGCTTGAAGCTATTCAGTTGTCAATGAGCTAATGTTGCGTTGAGAAATAATATCCTTTTGGCAAGGTTGTCGTCAATGCGCAAGACGAGTGTTTCCCTCTATGATATGCAAAGAGGAGGATACGCGGAGGAATTGGGGCCGAGGCACTCAGACTGCGATAAAATGGGCCGAGTGAGGTGGACATGGCTCAGATGACGCCGGAAGTTTCCGAAGTAATCGAAAAGGCACTCGCGCTGTCCACTCAGGATCGCAGTTTAGTGATTGATCGCTTGATTGCCAGCCTCGATGAAGGCCCAGCCGAAGAAGGTGTAGAAGATGCTTGGGCGGAGGAGATCAAGCGACGGGTCGATGACATTCAATCAGGCAGGGCCAAAATGATGCCCGGCGAGGAAGTACGACGACGGCTCGCCGCTCGCTTGCTAAATGGCGGGAAGTAAGCCTTATCGTGTTGATCCGCGAGCCTGGGTGGAAATCGAGGCGGCCGCCGACTGGTACCAGCAGCGCAGTGCGGACGCGAGCGTCGGATTTATCGCGGCTGTCTTTGATGCCTTGGAGAGTATTGCGGAGGCACCGCGCCGATGGCCCGAGTATTTGTACGGAACCCAGCGGTTTGTTCTTCACCGCTTCCCGTTTTCTACCATTTACCTTGACGCCCCTGACGTAGTGAACATCGTAGCCGTCGCTCATAACAAGCGGAAGCCCGGATACTGGAAGCGACGGCTGTAGCCACCCGTTTACTAGGGTTACCGCATTTTAGCACCCCGCACCACGAACGTCATTGCGCCGCGTGCCTCCTCCGAGGTACGATTCGGGTCTTCCCCAAGGGCTTCTTCGGCCCCGGTTGTCACCATTGGTTGAAGTTTCTGGAGTGCGCTTCACGTAGGACGACGCCACGATGATCGACTACATGCCATGGCCTACCAAGAGGCTATCAGTTACGAGCCTCCTTCTCGATCAGCAGAATCCGCGCCTACCCCAATCAGGCGGAGCGTTGGGACAGCGGCAGATAATTGATGAGCTAGTTACCCACGACTCTGTGTACGAGCTGGCAAAGGATATCACCACACAGGGATTTTTCCCGACGGAGATTCTGCTCGGAGTGCGCGATGGGGATCAAATAGTCATCATTGAGGGCAATCGCCGTCTCGCTGCACTAAAGCTTCTCATTAACCCGGAGCTTGCTCCCCAGTCTTATCTCGAGCGATTTCGGCGGCTCTCCGAAAAGACTACCGCTACAGTGATAGCAAAGACGCAAGTTTCCCTTGCACCTTCGCGAGAGGCAGCGACACCGATCCTATTGAGTCGGCACACGGCCCAGCAGATTCAGTCCTGGAGGAGGCCGATGCAGGCCCGGTTTTACCGGCAGCTACTTGAACGCGGACTGACTCCTGACGATTTGATCCAGAGCTATGGCGTCACCGTTGGCCAGATCCAAGACTGGATTCGCGCCGACGCGGTGTACAGACTGGCCTGCTCCCTCGATTTTCCTGACGAGGTTAAGACTAAGGTTCAGAATAATCGCGAGTTCCCTCTTTCCACGCTGGAACGACTAGTGGAGTCCCAGCCCGTGCGCGAGTTCCTAATGCTGAAGCCTGACGCGAAGGAGGTGCTGATCAGCGCAGCAAAGCCAGAAGGATTCCTCAAAGCGTTTCGGCAAGTCGTCGCGGACGTCGCTACTGGCAAGGTCGATAGCCGTACGCTCAATAGCGCGGACAACATCCAGAAATACGTAGAGACGCTTGCGGCCGTTAGACCCGCCGCAAAGTCCCGCGGGACCTTTTCTATTCGTGACCATTTGTCGCAGACGGACCAGCCTTCACCGACCGTTAGCACAAAGGTCACGGTACGCAGGAGGACCGCGTCTGTCAGTTGCATTCCTAAGGGGCTGAGATGCTTTTGTGCGGACTCGCGGGTAAATGACATCTTTGACGAACTCCGCAAGCTTCGTCTTGACAAAAACCCTAACGCCTCGGCGGTTTTGCTGCGGCTGTTGCTGGAATTCAGCGTATCGTTCTACCTCGATACTACTGGCGCGATAAAACCTCTCCTACAGCGTTTTCGTAGCAAGGACAACAGAAGCTTAGACTGGTATCCCTCACTACGCCAGTTGATGGAGTTCTTGAGCACCATAGATGTCGGGCTCCAGCCTCTGGAGCTCAAGGCCATGAAGAAATTTGTCCAGACCAAAGGACAGAACAACACATTGGATGCACTTGACGGCTTCGTTCACAACAGGAGGGTCGAGCCAACGGAGGTTGAGATTCGCGCGATCGTCAAACTCATCGAACCCGTGCTGCAAGTAACGCTCGGGCGAATATCGACGCCTGCGCCATGAGAACCATAAACCCACTGAGGTACCCAGGGGGAAAGGCGTTCCTGGCGCCTACCCTTGCGGCACTCCTTCAGGCAAATCGGCTCGTTCGCCCCACAATCGCCGAGCCGTACGCCGGGGCGGCGGCGCATCGACTCGAGCTGCTCTTTGGTGAACATGTTCACTCAATTTTGATTAACGATTTGGACTACCGCATCTTCTCGTTTTGGTGGGCGGTGCTCAACCACACGGATCAATTCGTGGAGCGAATCCGATCAATTAGGCTGTCGATGCCTGAGTGGAAGCGACAACGGGACATTTACAGAAATGCCCGTCGTCACAAGCGGTTCGACGTTGGCTTCGCGGCCTTTTACCTTAATCGCACCAACCGCTCGGGCATTCTCGTCAACGGAGGCCCAATCGGGGGCGTTAGACAGACGGGGGAATGGGGCCTTGATGCCCGCTTTACTCGCGCGACACTGGTGGACCGTGTGGAGCGTATTGGAGCCTATCGCGAAAGAATAATCATTTCCAACCTAGACGCTCTGGAATTTATCCAGCGGCTGGGTTGTGGCTCCGCTGGCCGTCCGTTATTCCTTTACCTCGACCCGCCGTATTACGAAAAGGGTGCGGATCTGTATCTGTCCACTTACGCGCACGACGATCACGTAGCCGTCAGTATAGTGACTCGGTCAGGCAAACACCCGCACTGGGCGGTGACCTACGATGACGTTCCGGCCATTCGCGCTATTTACGCAAAATGCCGAATGATGTCGTTTACACTCCGCTACACGGCACATCATTCCAGGCGAGGCAAGGAACTACTCATTCTCCGAAGAGGCTAGCCGTACCACAGCACCTCAGGTTCGCCGGACACCTCAACCGCTAACGCCATGAGCGACTATCCACGGTGGATTTACTATCCGCGATCCGAGAGGCCACCTCAGCTGGGTGGATCGCGTTGTGTCAGTGTTTCAGAACCAGCGGACAAAACTAGACACGACAGCCGTTCACAACAAGAGCGATGTAGCGCTCTCAATAATTCGCCCTGGACTTGAAGAATTAGGCTTTAGAGTCGAAGGCGGCACCGACGAACGAACGATTTATCGTCCCGTCCATTTCGGTGAGAGTGGCGTGCCAGACCGCCAGTACCAGATCGATTCTTATCACCCCGAACTCAGAGCGGGGCTAGAGATTGAAGCGGGCCGCGCTCGATTCGCGGTAACGCAATCTACCGCGACATCATTCAGGCAAGCTTGATCGTTGACTTGGACTACTTCGTCCTTGCTATTCCGCAGCGGATACCGCTTCTCACGAAAGGAAAACAGAAAGAGCAAGAGGACAGACCGTTCGAATACGGACTCACCGTTCTGGACGCGATTTACAGCAGCGGGAGGTTTAGGTTGCCCCTAAAGGGCCTGTTGTTTGTGGGTTTCTGAACGGCTACTGGGCCTTGTCGCTCACTCTCGCCGATGGGTGTGAATTCTTTCGCAGGCCAGGCCGCTGAATACACATATCGGGCGACCGGTCTGGTCGGGCGAGTGCAAATGAACTAATCCATATGGAGTAAGCCAAGTTTCTCCCTTGACAGCAGAACTTGAGAGGAACAGAATATGTTCGCCTCCCCTACTAGAGTATGTTCGCCTCCCCCCGCTAGAAAATGTTCGCCTCCCCCGTGACGAGGCTCACGCTTTGTTGGCTGCGGCGTGACCTTATCATCTGACCTTTGAGTAGCCGGAATTACCGTCTCGCCAGTGACTGCAAGGTAATAGCTGCGGTCGTGATGTTTGGGATCCAGTTCTGAAGAGGGAGTCGCAATCACATCAGACTGAGGGGGCTGGTGCCTGCGGCGGGGGGGAAAGCCCGCGTGAAATCTACAGTACGCCAACCAGGGCTGGTCGTTGTCGACAGCTCTCTGAACTTTATTGCGTCCAATGACGAAGCCATTCACATCCTCGCGTTTCCGGAGCGCGCCGAGGAAATCAAGCAACCCGATTTGTGGCTTATCAACAAAATCCGTGGCCAACTGGTAAAGCGCCACGCCCGGTCGCGAACCATTTTCGTCCAGGAATTTTCGTCGGCCCGGCGAACCTACTTGTGCAACGCTTGCGTTCTCGGTATCCGCGGCAACGGTTCATCCGCCAAACCTCCCGCTTTAGTTTTGACATTCGAAAGAAAGACAAATGGGGCGTTGGACATCGCAACGCTTGCGGATCGATTCGGTTTGACACCGCGCGAGCGGGAAACCGTGAAACTGCTGCTACAAGGGCTGACCAGCAAGGAGATCGCTGGGCGGATGGGGATTAGTGCTAACACGGTGAAAGCTTTCGTTCGGCTGGTGATGCTCAAGATGGGGGTTTCCACGCGCTCTGGAATTGCAGGAAAAATGGTTTCGGGCGATGGAGGCTAAGTCGGAGTGAGTAGCGGTTTGGGTTAGGGAGTACGGACTAGTACACCGGGGGACTTGCGAAGGTTGGGAAGAAAGGTAGAGTGCCAGGTGCGCCACAACCCTGAGTTTCCAACTCCCCCCGCGGCGGCGTAATTCTGAAGGAGGAAGAAATGCGCAACAACCGATTGTTACTCGTGTGTACACTCGTCGCCTCATTGTTTCTGGTGGGGACGGCAATCGCAGCAGACGAAGGAAGCGGAAAGACAACCCCCGGGGGCACCATGACCGTCGACTACTTCGCGAACGCCAACACGGCCGGGGCTCCGGACGCTACGGTTCGCATCACCAATCCAGGCACAACCTTCGAAACCCTGTGCGCAGATATCTACGTGTTCTATCCGGACCAGGAGATGGCCGAATGCTGCGCCTGCGCTATCACCCCGGATGGCCTGCTCACGCTTTCCGTGAACTCGGACTTAACCAGCAACCCACTAACCGGAACCGTACCGGTCAACGGAGTCGTTAAGATCGTTTCGTCATCCACATGTGATCCGACGAAAGTGGTCCAAGCGCCTACCTTAAAATCATGGTTCACGCATATCCAGAACTCGAAATTTACGATCACTGAAGGAGAATCGCAGGCGGCGACTCTCAGTGGGGGTGAACAGGGATCCCTTGATGCGGGTTGCGCGGCCATCGTAAAAGAGGGCAGCGGCCATGGCATCTGCACTTGCGGAAGTGGCGGTTAGTTCTTGATGTTTCTTCACAGTCTGTTTGGGCGACTGAAAGGGAGCCCGATCGTCGGCTGGCTCGCCAGACGGTGCTGATTTGCTGTCTGGCGAGATTTTTGTTGTGCAATCTTGCTTTCTAACTGCATTCGGGGGGAACGTGATGTCGCAAAAACTTGCAAAAGTTATTTTGGGCGCAGTGGTGACCGTTCTCGGCTCCGGCACGGCCTTCAGCCAAGTCGATACAACCGTGGTGGCGGAAGTGAACGGGGTCAAGCTGACGGTTGCCGATCTGGAGGAGGAAGAATCCGCGAAGCTGCTGCAAGCCCACAACCAGTATTATCAAGCCGAAAAGAAGGCACTTGAGGACCTAATCGAAAAGAAGCTTCTCCAACAGAAAGCAACGCACGAAGGTCTTACCGTAGACCAGTTGCTGGACCGGGACATCAAGTCGCAGGTGCAGGATCCTACCGAGGATCAAATGAGAGTCTATTACGAAGGCCTGGAAACCGATCAGTCCTACGAGGCCGTCCGGGGGAAGATTCTGGAGAAAATACGACAAGTGCGCACCGACAAAGCCCGGGCCGCCTATGTAAAGGTCTTGCGGGCGCAGAGCAATATAATCGTCGAGCTTGCATCCCCTAGCGCCAATGTGAATGTAGAGAATGCTTACACCGTAGGCTCCAAACACGCCCGAGTAACCCTCGTCGAGTTCGCCGATTACGAGTGCCCTTATTGTCAGAAGGTGGCGCCTGACCTGAAAAAGCTACAGGACGAGTTTGGAGACAAGCTAGCGTTTGTCTTTAAGGATTTTCCTCTGCCTATGCATTCACATTCGCAAAAAGCTGCCGAAGCCGCTCGCTGTGCTGGTAAACAAGGCAAATTTTGGGAGTATCATGACGAACTATTTCGCAACCGGCAGCTTGACGTCGACCAACTCAAGAAAGATGCGCTGACTCTTCATTTAGACGAGGGCCAATTCGAGAAGTGCCTGAACGCAGGAGAAGAGTCGGCTGACGTACAACGCGACCGCGAGGAGGGAATGAAGCTCGGGCTGAGCGGTACTCCAAGCTTTTTCGTCAACGGCCATTTCTACAGTGGAGCCTTGGACTACACGGCATTGCACCAGATCGTTGAGCAGCAGATCGAAGCTTCGCCTCGGGAATCCACGGTTGCCGACAAAAGTTCAGCATCGCTTCGCAATGGCCCAAGCAATGCGTGTATTCAACCTCGTGGGGCCTCATCAGTTGCCGCATCAGACTAGCGCCTCTGGCGGACGGAAAAAACGAATCTACGATCGTGTCCGCGGGCTAGAATCGCGAACGTGGCTACGCGCCTGCAGCGACTGTTGCTTGGAGTGATTCTGCCGGTTTGGGACGGATTCCCTTTTGGGCTTTTGCCGGTTACCTAAGTACAGGTGCCGGAGACACGTTTACCCCTCGCCCAGTCTCCCGTAAGTTAAAAGCTCCACCCGCGCACTCTCCCCGCGGCTCGGGTTTCCTCATTTGGAGTGTGTGGATGGCTACGCCGGACAAGCTTGAATTCGGTCTTCTGCCAGAGCGCCGGATGGACTGGCGCACGTTAGCGACCAGCTACGGCATCGAGCTGTTTTTTATTCTGCTGCTGCTGGGAGCGGGGTTCTTTTTCCCGGACACGCTGCGGTTGCGGCAGAAATTTACGGTGACGGAACTGATTCCGAGGCCGGATTTGAAGCCGGAACCGGTTAAGCCGAAGGCGAAGGTTCGGCATCCGGTGATCGCACCGAAAGTGCCGCCGCCGGTGGCATTTCAGGCTGCGAAACTGTTTGTGCCTAAGGATATTCGCACGCAAAAGAAGAAAAAAGAGGAGGAAGAGAAAGCTCCCAAGCTGGAAGCTAAGTTCAACGCGCCTGAGTTAGCGCCGCCGACTAGCGCGCTTCCGGCGAAAATCGTTTACACGGGCGCGTTTGGCAGCTCAGCGGCCCCGACCATCAGCGCTCCCATACAGAAGGTGCAGACGGGGGGATTTGGCGATCCTGATGGATTGAAGGGACAGGGCAAAGATAATGCCCATCTTGCCGCGGCCAAGCTCGGGTCGTTTGATTTGCCCGAAGGTCCGGGCAATGGGAACGGAGCGGGTGGAGCGAAAGGCATGAAGGGCACGATTGCCAGCGCGGGTTTCGGAAACGGGATTGCGCAGGGGGACAATCGAAATCACGGTGGGTCGGTGCAGACTGCGGGCTTCGGAGCACAGGAAGTTTCTCATGGCGGAGCCAAGGTGGCGCAGGCGGATAGCGGCCCGGCGACGACGCAGGTGGAAATTATCTCCAAACCGAACCCGGTTTATACGCAGGAAGCGCGGCAGCTCAAGCTGGAGGGAGAGGTGCTGCTCGAAGTGCTGTTTAGCGCGAACGGGCAGGTGCATGTGAATCGCGTGGTGCGCGGCTTGGGTCATGGGCTGGATGAAGCGGCCGTTACCGCCGCGAGTCAGATGCGGTTTAAGCCGGCCCAGCGTATGGGTACGCCCGTGGATTCGACGGCAATCGTACATGTGGTTTTCCAGATGGCGTATTGAAAATTTTGTCGAGATACAGTTTAGAGAGGAACAGAGTCATGCGTACTTGGAAATGGATGGTTACTGCTTTTCTGTTGACCGCGCTGAGCGCGATGGCGCAGCAGACGACGGATCAATCGTCGTCGTCAAGCGCTAGTCAAGGTGGTGCTGTGCAAACAAATGCGGCCGCCTCGCAACCTGCGAGCACGCCCGCGCCGACGGCTCAACCGGCTGCATCGCAGTCCGCCAACCCGGCTGGACAATCCGCAGCGGCGTCGCCGGCTGCGATGGCTCCGCCCACGACCATGGATCAAGTGGTGGATCGCGCCATCCAGCGCGAACACGCGCTGATGGACATGCTGAAGAGCCGCACGCCTTTGGTCGAGACCTATCTGCAGAATTTGAAGCCCGATCCGAAACTTGGTCCGGTGCCGAGTGAGGACCATTATTTCTTGGGCCGGCTGGACCTGGGGCAAAGCGTGGACCGGCGCGACTACCTTTCCAAGGATGAGAGCTTCGAGAAGAATCTGCTGGGCGGAGTGACCAAGATGTTCAAGTTTGAGTACAAGCCCATGGGATTCTCCTGGATGATTTTCGCCGATCGCGAGGACTTCGATCGCGGCCATTATGGCTTCAAGTATGTGCGCCGAGAATTTCTGGGCGACGTGCGCTGCCTGGTGTTCGACGTTACGCCGAAGAAAGATGCGGGCAAAGGCCGCTTCCTGGGCCGCATCTGGGTCGAAGATCAGGAGTACAACATCGTCCGGCTGAATGGCACCTATGCGCCTCGGCCGAGAAATGCCATGTACTTCCACATGGATAGCTGGCGGCTGAATCTGATCCCGGGCTACTGGGTTCCGTCTTATATCTATAGCGAAGAAGGCGACTTCAGCTATGGCGCCAAGGACAAAATGGCGTTCAAGGCGCAGAGCCGCATCTGGGGTTATGACCTGAAGAAAGGCGCTAAGGAAGACGAACTCACTTCATTGAGAGTTGACTCGGTGAAGGATGAAACGCCTTCGACTACGGATGCGTCTCCGCTGGAGGCTCAGCGGCAATGGCAGCAGCAGGCTGAGGACAACGTGATTGAGCGGCTGCAAGAATCGGGGTTAGTGGCTCCGGAGGGCGAAGTCGACAAAGTTCTGCAGACCGTCGTCAACAATCTGATCGTCACTAACAATATCGAGCTGCCGCGTCCGGTGCGGACTCGGGTGATGATTACTTCTCCGCTGGAAACGTTCAGCGTCGGGAATACGATTGTGGTCAGCCGTGGGTTAATCGATGTGCTTCCCGATGAAGCCAGCCTGGCGATGGTGCTCTCCCACGAACTGTCGCACATCGTGCTCGGACACAACTTGGGCAGCAAGTTTGCTTTTAACGACCGCATGCTGTTCTCCGATGAATCGACTTACAGCAACTTCGGCTTCCGGCACAATCCCGACGAAGAAACCGCAGCCGATACAAAAGCGATGGAACTGCTGAAGAACTCGCCTTACGCGCAAAAGCTGGATGTGCCTTCGTTGTTCCTGAAAGAGCTTTCGGAGCGCGCTCCGGAGCTTTCCGCGTTGTTAACGGCGCACCTGGGCAACAGCTTCACTACCGACAAAGGGCAATTGACCAGGCTGTCGGCGCTTGCGGCCACGGGCCCGGCTCTGGATGCGAACAAGTTGGATCAGATCGCGGCGCTTCCCATGGGTGGACGTGTGAAGCTGAATGCGTGGACGGACCGGGTGGAACTGACCAAGTCGGCGCCAGTGGCGATTATTTCGGCGCGCGACAAAATGCCGTTTGAGGTAACGCCGTTCTTCCCGCGGTTGAGCCGCCTGAGCAGCGACGCTGCTCCCGGGAATACAACTTCGGCATCCAACGCAACCCCGAGCAACTAGAATCTTTTCGAGGAGGACGGGCGAGGACGCCCGTCCTCCATTGGTCTTCAAACGAGTTGATGGAAGCGCAGGCCGGGACCGGAAGCAATTCCGGATTTCCGGCCTTCGTCTTTGGTGGTTAAACGGTCAATTTGAAGTTCACGTTACCGATACTTCCTTGCATCGCCGGGCGGCTGGTTCTAATCAATGAAGAAACGCATGGTCGTGGAGGGGTATATGAAAGTTGAACGGCGCACGGTAGACCTGACGGCTTACCCAAATCTTGTGGTGATTTACCTGGGCATGAGGGTGAATGCGATAACCGGACTCAAAACGTTATTTGGTTTCGGGCCGAAGATTTCGAATTCGGTGGCGGCGGCGCCCGACGGTTTGCTGCGACACGAGACTGTGATTTACTCCATGCTGCCGCCAAACGTAGGAATGCGGCAGTATTGGCGTGACTTTGAATCGCTGGAGCGCTGGTCACGCTCCGAGCCGCATATGCAATGGTGGAAGGCATTTCTACGTAATTCCGGCGGCACGGGATTCTGGCATGAGACTTATTTCATGCGCGGCGGAGTCGAAGCGATCTATGACGATATTAAGATTCCGCTGGGACTGTCGGCGTTTGCTCCAACTGAGATCGCGCGCGGGCCGATGTTTTCCGCGCGCACCAGGTTGGGAGTAAAGGGAAGCGAGACGGTATCAGCACCGGTTAGCGAAGCCAGCCTCTACGGCAAGGGCGAACAATAGGCTTTGTCCGCTGTGAAGAAATGTTACTCGTCAGAGTCAGCGCAGAAGTCGTGATTGAGGACGTGCGCGGAGAACATTGGGGAATCATCTTCTTCGAAACGCCCAAGTAATTCATCGAGCAACTGCTGCGTAGCGGTGGCGTCCGCGGTTGCGGTTGGATCGAAATCGGCGGGTTCGTGCACCTGATTGAGGATCAGCACTTCGTCGAGTTCCTCTACAGCATTCATTGCGAACTCCGTTCTCTTCGAAACTCATCTGCCACTCCTTGATTATGTTGGAAGGTACTTACTTTCGATAGATTACTAACGGTCGTGATCTTCGTCTTCGGGGGCAGCACAATTGGTTCGTTTGTGTATCTTTGTATCCGGAGCCTGAGCGAAGCCGGAGAGCCTTCGAAGGGCAAAGGCGTTAACCACAAAGGACACGAAGGTACACAAAGGAAGAGCGCGAATGGGATTGTTGTTAGGCCTGCCCTTTTCCTTTGCCCGGCAGGCCTGCGGGGTTCTCGTGGGTGCGTTCGCGGAAACCGCCTCTTAAGCCTGTGGCCAGCGATATGCTGGATTCACCGAATTTGTCGCGCAGGCGGTCGGCGGCGGAGAGGACCTGTTGCCAGCGTTGGCGGAGGGGGCCTTCGAGCAAGTCTTCCTGCTTCGATTCTTTCTGGAATGAGGAGGCGTGGACTCCCAGCAGGCGCACTGGTGCTCCCTTGCGCCAGTTCTTGCGAAATAATGAGCGTGCCTGCTCGAAAATTTCGGTGTCGAGTTGCGTGGGAGCCGGAAAGCTGTGGGCACGGGTGATGGTGGTGAAGTCTTTGTAGCGGAGCTTAAGCTGGATGGTGCGCGCGTGCAACTGGTTTTCGCGCAGGCGGCGGCCTACCATTTCGGAGAGGCGCATCAAGGTGGACTCGATCTGCTCAGGATCGGCGGTGTCTTCGTTGTAGGTGTGTTCATGGCTGATAGATTTGGGAGCCGTGTCGGCGCCCACTTCGGTGTCGAACCATCCGCCGGCGTCTTCTCCGTGGGCTTTGCCAGCCATCGCCAGACCCCATTTGCCAAACATATCCTCCAGCCCGGCTACCTGAAAACGTGCGAGGTCGCCGACGGTTTTGATGCCCATCAGTTTTAGATCCTTCTCCATCACTTTGCCGATACCGGGAATATCACGGACGTCGAGCGGCGCGAGAAATGTTGCTTCTTCACCTGGAAGGACGCAGAGGATTCCATGCGGCTTGGCTTTTGCCGAGGACACCTTGGCGACCAGCCGCGTGCTGCCGATGCCGATCGAACAGTTGAGCTGGGTCTCTGACTTGATCTTCTGATGAAGGGCGTGCGCAGCGCGCAAGGGTGGGCCATGGAGGCGAGCGGTGCCGGTCATGTCGAGGTACGCTTCGTCGATTGAGGCCATCTCGACCTGCGGCGAGAATGAGGTGAGCACGCGATAGACTTTTTCGGAGCACTCGCGATAGCGCCCCGGGTGGCCATTCACGAAGATGGCGTGCGGGCAGAGCTTGGCGGCAGTGCGCAGCGGCATGGCCGAGTGCACGCCGAATTTGCGCGCTTCGTAGGATGCGGCCGAGACCACGCCGCGCTCGTCGCGCTGGCCTCCGACGACGACTGCTTTGCCTTTGAGTGCGGGATCGAAGAGCTCTTCCACGGAGACGAAGAAGGCGTCCATGTCGACGTGAAAGATAGTTTTGCCAGTCGCGGACATAAAAGGAGCAGGGGAAATTGCTGGAGGAATTGTATCAGTAGGACAGCGGTGGGTTCTTCTCTGGGATGGCAGGACCCGCCGCTAAAGCAACGGGTCATTCTTAGCGAAGTTGGCGTCGCGTAGCGGCGGCAACGCAGTCGAAGGACTCCGCAAGCGTCAGTTCAGGGACGTCGACTCAGGGAGTTCTGTCGTGGTCCCTCTGTATGTGAGAATGCCCTGCCGCATTTTTTGCGCTGCCTGCGTCTGGGGGTCCTTCGACTCCGTGGATGCGGCGCTTCGCGCCGCACCCACTGCGCTCAGGATGACCCAACTTTAATCAGGACGACAGCGGAACCAACGATGAGGCGTCGAGTTCCGGGCGATGTGCGGCAGGCACTTTCAGGTCTGGCATGGGACGGCCGGCGAAGTGACGCCGGACAGGCTTGGCCATCCAGCGGGCCCAGCGCCCGGACCAGGTGATGCGCGCGCTGTCGGTGGCAAGGCCGGTATCGGCATACATCATCCGATAAATCCTGGAGATGAGCACAAATGCCAGGCGGCCGCGCCTCGACTTGATAAACTTGGAACGCTTCCATATCGGGCCCCAACTGTAGAAACTGTCCCAGACACCTTGAGTGCGGGAGCGAATTTCCTCGCCCGACATCACGGGATGGTCCCAATACAGTTTGGGACGAAGCGCTTGCGGTATGAGCCAGCGCCGGGTGAGCGGAATTCCGGCGATGGTGGGCGGGTTGTCGCCCAGCGTCTTTTCCCAACGATTGAAATCGACGGTGCCAGGATAGGGGCTCAGCAATACGAATTGTGCGAAGGTACATTCCGCGCTGATCGCGGCAGCGGCCGTTGCCGCGAAGGTATCCGGACGGTCGCTGGGCAAACCAAAGATGAAAGAACCCAGCACGTGCACGCCGTGCCGCCGGAATGTCCGAAGTTGTTCGGTCAATTTATCGCCCGCCAGGTTGAACTCTTTGTAGACATCCTTCAATCCTTGCGGAGTAACCGATTCCACTCCCACCAACGCGCCCTTGATGCGCGCTGCCTTCATGGCATCAAGAAATTCCACATCCTCGGCCGCTTCCATGGTGATTTGAGTAAAGAAAACCATGTCATCCGGGAGCTGGGCCAGACGAGACATCAGTTCGAACCGTTCGGCTCGGATGGATTTCAGTTCATTCAGGCGGGCATTATTTTTTTGCTGCGTCGCTAAAGTAAGATCGGTCAACGTCACGGGATAAAAATTATCGTCCGCCAGCGCGATAAACCGGAAGCCAAGGCGGCGCAGTTGCACGATTTCCTCGATCACGACATCGGAAGCGCGCTGGCGGGGCCGCTGGCCATCGGTGCGCCACACTGAGCAAAACGAACAATGCTTGGGGCAACCGCGAACCGTCTGCACCGAAGCCCACATGTAGCGGTTGCGGGGAATCAGATCCCAGCGTGCGGCGACGAAATCGCTGGCTTCGATCTGGCCGCCGACGTAGATGGGCTTGGGAGTTCCCTCGCGGCAATCGGCCAGGGCTTTTCCCCATGCGATGTCGCCGTCGCCTTTGACCACCGCATGCGCTCCTCCCAGTTCCAGCGCTTCCTCGGGATAGAGGGTAGCGTGAATTCCGCCGAAAATTACATAGGCTCCCCGGCTGCGCACCATTTTGCCAATCTCGTAACCACGCAGGGCGTTGCCGGTGTGAATGCCAATCCCGACGGCATCGCCCGCCTGAACGGAATCAGGGCGCAACTGCTCCAGGGTTTCATCGACCAGGATGGGATCGCCAAAGCCTTTCGGGGTCGCGGCCGCCAGCACGTACTGCCAGCGGGGGGTGATGACTGCCGTGCCAAATGACACACTGCTTGGATTGATCAAGTGAACGTTCACGCCAGGAGCCTCCTTTGAGCGACCTCTGCAGTTGCGATGAACTGCATCGTCGTTGCTGCAAAGTGACGAGCTCCGCGTCGTTTCATTCACTCTGAAAGGCGCGGGATTAAGTTGTGGCAGGGGCGGGAGTGGACGATCCGTCTATTCTCTCGGCCTGAAAGAAACCCACAAGATTAGAAAGCACCGCAAGACGGGTTAGAAATAGCGGCAACTTGCAGCCTAGAACATACATGTGCAAGTTGTCAAGATTCGTGACAACTTATGTCAGGTTTGATGACAAGCAGAGTTCCCGTTTTGAATTCCAGCCGCTCCGGATAGCGGAAGGACGCTTGGCGGCCTTACACGGCCGCCAAGGCTGGGCTCTGAGCGGACCGCGTCTGCCGCACCCGCTCGTAAATGCGGGCATACTCCTTCGCCGAAGCGTTCCAGGAGAAGTCCTTATTCATGCCGTTGCGCATCAGCGTCTGCCAGGAAGATTGATCGCGGAAAGCCTTCAGCGCTTCTTTGATGGTGAGCAACAAGGCCTCACCGCTGTAATCGGTGAACTTGAATCCGGTGCCCCTGCTGGTGCGCGCGTCCCAGGGATCGATGGTGTCGTCGAGGCCGCCGGTGGCTCGAACCACTGGCACAGTGCCGTACTTGAGGCTGTAGATCTGATTCAAGCCGCAGGGCTCGTATTTCGAAGGCATTAGGAACATGTCGCTGCCCGCTTCAATTTTGTGGGCCAGGGAGTTGTCGTAGGCGATCTTGATCGCGATCTTTTGCGGGAACTGTTTCTGCATGCGGGCGAACATTTCTTCATATTGCTTGTCGCCGTTTCCGAGGGCGACGATGATCATCTCCTCCCGCGCCAGCCGGTCCATGATTTGCGAGATCAGGTCAAAACCTTTCTGCGCCGCGAACCGAGAGACGATGCCGATCACGGGCAGGCTCAGATTTGGATTGGAGACACCGAAAGCCGCCAGTAGATCCTGTTTGCACTTGGCTTTGCCCGATAGATCCTCGGGCGAATACTTGGCGGCAATGAATTTGTCGGCCTGGGGGCTCCACTCATCGTAATCCACGCCGTTAAGGATTCCGCTCACGGTCGAAGCCCGGGCGCGCAGTACGCCTTCCAGGCCAAAACCGAATTCCGCCGTCTGGATTTCCTGACTGTACTTGCGGCTTACCGTGGTAATGAAATCGGCATACACCAGGGCGCCTTTGAGGAAGTTCACCTGGCCAAAGAATTCCATCTTGTCGATGGCCAACAAGTCCCAAGGCAGGGTAAGCAGCGGCAGAGTATCGGGTGGGAAGAGGCCTTGGTATCCCATATTATGAATAGTGAAAACGGTGCCCACGTCGCGGAAAGCGGGGTCCTCGGCGTATTGCGTGCGCAGCAGTACGGGGATCAGCGCCGATTGCCAGTCGTGACAATGGAAAACATTGGGGATGCCGAGAATCTTGGAGGCTTCGAGTACTGCCCGCGAGAACAGCGCGAAACGCTCGGCGTTGTCGGGATAATCGCCGGCGGAAGTTCCATAGAGCGCCTCGCGGTCGAAATACGGAGGATAGTCCACGAAGAAAAAGTGCACGCCAGAATGGCTGCCACCCGTGACCACGGAACAGAATCGGTAGCGGTCATCAAAGGGGACGGTGATGCTGCGGACCGCCGTCTGCGCATCGGGCAGCTTGGTCTGGCGATAACGCGGGATATAAACGCTGACCTGGTGTCCAGCGGCGACCAAGGCTCGCGGCAGAGCGCCGACGACGTCGGCCAACCCACCGGTTTTCGAAAATGGCACGCATTCCGAGGCAGCAAAAGCAATGTGCATGAAAACTATCCTCCAAATTATGGCCCCGGCTCGGCGCAAGTTATCATAGTAGGCGTCGCTGGACGCCGCTCCTGCGCACGAACACTCGCGGGGTGAGAGTCCAGTGTAGTCGCCTGAAAGAAAGAGGGTCAATGTGCCGAAAGTATCTGCCGCGCGTCCGGTTCCCCGAACGCCCAAATTGGGCCAACATTTTCTCTTAGACCCGTCCGCTGCGGAACGTATTGCCGAAGCGTTTGGCGATTTGTCGCAGAGCACGGTGCTCGAAATCGGAGCCGGCCGCGGAGCCCTTACCTCCTTGCTCGCACGGCGAGTGCGGCGGCTTATCGCCATCGAACTGGATCGTGTTCTGGCCGCGCAGTTGCGCATGAAGTTTTCTCTGACTTCGAATGTAGAGATTATCGAGGGTGACATCCTTGCCATCGATTTCGACACCCTGTTTGGACCCAAGCCGGGCAGCACGCGTCCGGGAATGAATCATCAGCCGGAGCAGGTGAGCGTGGTGGGGAACCTTCCCTATTTCATTACTTCTGACATCCTGCTGCGGTTGTTTGCTTACCGAAAATACTTTTCGACCATCGTGCTCATGGTGCAACGGGAAGTCGCGGACCGCCTGGCGGCGCGTCCGGGAACCAGCGAGTATGGGCTGCTTTCAGCCACGGCCCAGCTCTATGCCAACATCG
This sequence comes from uncultured Acidobacteriota bacterium, assembly GCA_963838765.1. Classification (GTDB taxonomy): domain Bacteria; phylum Acidobacteriota; class Terriglobia; order Terriglobales; family Acidobacteriaceae; genus JABDBE01. The sequence continues at coordinate 54,294 of CAWISU010000067.1, forward strand.
AGAAACTCTTCACGCTGCCGCCGGGGGCGTTCGCGCCGCCGCCTAAAGTGCACTCTACCGTGGTGCGCCTAACCGTGGCTTCACGTATCGAGAGCCTGGGCGTGCCCGAGGACGGCTTTATCAACTTTCTTAGAAAGTCATTCGGGCAGAAACGGAAGACGCTGTGGAACAATCTGAAATCGGACTATCAACCCGCGGCTCTGCGCGCGGCGCTGGAAAAATCGGGGGTCAAACCCACAGTGCGGGCCGAAGCACTATCATTAGAAAAAAGCGCAGCGTTATTTCGAGCCTTGCTGGACGGAAGAAAAGGCGATTGAATCGCGGGCAGGAAGGCGCTCATGGGTGCAACCATACGTCATCCCGCAGTTGCTGGACGCTTCTACCCGGGCGACTCGAACATCCTGTTCCATGATGTGCGCTCTTACCTCTCGACGCCGGCCGTTGCAGGTCCGGCGCTGGGGTGCGTGGCCCCGCATGCCGGGTACGTCTACTCAGGATCGGTCACAGGAGCTGTGTTTGCGCAGGTCGACTTGCCCCGGCGCATTATCGTGCTTTGTCCCAACCACACCGGCAAGGGACGTCCGCTGGCCATTATGAGCCAAGGGGCTTGGCAGACCCCGCTAGGCCAAGCCCCGATCGATTCCGCTCTGGCCGATGCCCTGAAAGAAAGATTCTCCCTGCTGACCGAAGACGCCGATGCCCATCGCAACGAGCATGCGATCGAGGTCGAATTGCCGTTTCTGCAAGCATGTCGTCCTGATTTCAGCTTTGTGCCGATTGCCCTGGGCACAGGCCAGTTCGAGGTACTGGAAAAATTAGGCGAGGCCGTAGCCGACACGGTGCAGGCGCAATCCGACAAAATACTGATCATCGCGTCGAGCGACATGAACCACTACGAGAACGACGCCGTCACCCGCGTAAAAGATCACAAGGCCATCGAGCGGATGCTGGCGCTTGATGCCCGCGGATTATTCGACGTGGTGATGCGGGAAGACATCAGCATGTGCGGCTTCGGTCCGGCGGTCGTGATGCTCACTGCTGCCAAGCGCCTGGGTGCGACCTCGGCTGAACTGGTCAAGTACGCAACGTCAGGAGACGTTTCGGGCGACCGCGAAATGGTGGTCGGTTACGCGGGAGTGGTAGTGCGATGAAAACATCTGCTGCCCCTGAACGTGCTTTTTTTCATTTGCGCCCCAGACTGTAGGCAAATCGCACCGCCATTGGCATCGCATTCGTGCAAAGGCCGCGGGCAGGGATGTCCGCGCTACACGCGGGCGGGCTCTCGCGCCCCACGCTTGAGAGTAGAATTCTCCAGACCTCACTCCGATCGCTAGGAGGATTCGCCTTCATGTGCGCTCGCGTCTCCAAAGGAGAGCCCGGCCCGCGGCTGAGCGCGTGGCTTGTCGCTGCGATGCTGGCGATGATCGCAGTCCCGGCGACGATCACCCTGCGCACGGTAAGCTTCCCGGGGACGCTGCAGGTGTCGAGTTCCAATCCGAGCCCGCACGGCTATACCTGGAGTTTGCTGCTGTTCGTAGTTCCGATTGTGGTGATTGGCGGCTGGTTCCTGCCGAGCGAAGGCGTGGAAATTCCGCGGCGGGCTTTCTGGTGGACGATTGCGGTTCTCGTTCCCCTTGGCTTCGGACTGGATTTTTTCTTCGCCCAACGGTTCTTCGTTTTCCGCAATGGCGGGGCGACCTTGGGCATCGGAGCTCCCGCGCTGGGCGCGCCGGTTCCGGTTGAGGAGTACATCTTCTACTTCACCGGCTTCCTGTGCGTGTTGTTGATCTATGTTTGGCTGGACGAATTCTGGCTGGTGGCCTATAACGTTGCCGACTATCCCGGTGAATCGAAAAAGATTTCTCGTCTTTTCCAGTTTCATCCGACGTCGGCGATGGTGGGAGCTGTGCTGATCGTGACCGCCCTGATCTACAAGAAAATGTTCTCGCCGGTTCCAGAGGGCTTTCCAAGTTACTTCACATTCCTGGTGCTTGGCGCCTTCGTCCCTGCCATGAACTTCTTTCCGACGGCCCGGCCGTTCATCAATTGGCGCGCCTTCAGTCTGACGCTGTTCATCATCGTGCTGGTCAGTTTGCTGTGGGAGGCAACTCTTGCGGTGCCTTATCAATGGTGGGGCTTTCAGCCGACGCAAATGACGGGCTTGTTTATCGGTGCGTGGGCTGGCCTCCCGATCGAAGAAGTCTGCCTCTGGATTGCGGTCAGTTACTCGACGGTGATTGTGTTTGAGATTTTCAAGCTATGGCAGGCCTCGGGCAAGTCGGTCAAGCATGCGTTTCTGGGCAGGAAATGAAATTGTTCGCCGTCGGGAATTTAGTTGGGTTGGGCCGCAAGGTTGATACGAATGCTGCCGAGCTTTGCTCAGCCACCCGGACGAGGGCGTCCGGGTCGACGTGAGCATGGCGAGAATACGTGAGCCTGGCGAAAGATCAGCTGTGAAGGCAGCTTTTGAATCTAATCCTCGGCGTTCGAATTGGAGGTGGTTACTTCTTCGGGATCTTCGTAGTCTCCGGCTAAGCTGAAGTCGTTGTGCCCGAAGTCGTCGTTTTCGCCGGGGACGCCGGATTGTTTCTCCAGCTTTCGCTGCTGCTTCTTTTCCAGTTTTTCGCGCTGCTTGTCCTGACGCGAGCGCTCCTTCTGGCGTTTGTTAAAGCTTGAACGACTTCGACCAGCCATACCCACCTCCAGGGATGATTTTGCGGGTTCTGATCCATCCGAAACATCGTCGGCTTTGCGCCGTTCACGAACTAATGAGCGACGGACTCGGGATCGACGGCGGATTTAACCTTCTTAGGCACACCCGCGGGTTTCGTTTTGGCAGCCTCGGCCTGGAGCAGTGCTTGAGCTCGTAAGCGGCGCTGAATGTTCTGCTTCCGTACACGATGGGCTCGGGACTTGTCTCCATTAATTAACGACATAGATATCTCCTGCCGCGCCTCGGCTCTTGAGTCTTCTCAATCGCGAAGGCGCAGGGCTGGTTGCGATAATCTTCGTGGTTAAGGGCTGATTCAAGTATACGCGATTTATTCGGCGGGGAGAACATTACGTTGGGGCGCACGCTCCCCAAAAACCTCATATGACAATGACTGGCACATCCTTGGTTCGAATTCCATAGGCCGTGGCTAACGGTAAGTTCGACAGGACGTCTATAAAGTTGCACAAGGAGCAACCATGCGCTCTTGGATTCTGCTATGCCTAGCTTTCCTGTTCCCCGCGCAGTACGACTCGAAGACTGCACCTTCGCAGCAGGGCGAAAAGACTTCATCTACTCAGACGCCAAGCTATACGGAGGATGGCCGTCTCCTGTTTCCGGCGAACTACCGCGAGTGGGTTTATCTGACTTCCGGCGTCGACATGAGCTACGGTCCGAACGCTATGATGGACCACTCGATGTTTGACAACGTTTTTGTGAGCCCGGACGCGTACAAGGCATTCCTTCAAACCGGGACATGGCCCGATAAGACCATGCTGGTGCTCGAGGTGCGCATGGCGGGAAGCAAGGCCTCGATCAACAAGAGCGGGCACTATCAAACGTCGGATGTGATCGGTCGCGAGGTTCACGTTAAAGATGAATCGCGCTTTCCCGGCAAATGGGCGTTTTTCGGCTTCGACGCCGACGGTCCTGCAAAGCAGGTGCCCAAGGAAGCGTCGTGCTACTCTTGCCACGAGCAGCACGCTGCGGTGGACACAACCTTGTGCAGTTTTATCCCACCTTGATTGAAATTGCGAAACAGAAAGGCACCCTGAGTGCCAACTACCTGAAGGACGAAGCCGCGGACGCGAAGAAATGACCTCGGCTTGGCACGACGGCTTTAGTCATCCTGAGCTAAATTGTCGTCGCGAAGCAGCGGCAACGCTTTCTTGGACGCAGTTTGCTGCGTTTCTACGCTGAGCCAATCACCACACCCGGCACGCATTCTGCCGCACCATAGCTTGCCCTTTGTGGCAGCCGAACGCCTTGGCGAATTCCGACATGTTCGACACGACATTGTTGACCCGGTACTTGTCCAGCGGGTGCGGATTCATGAGCAGAATTGTCCGCATCATTTCCGGACGCAAGTTGCCACACCAGATATTGGCGTAGGACAGGAAGAAGCGTTGCAGCGCGGTCAGGCCATCTTCTCCCTTGGCATCAAGGCTCTGGCCTTTCCCTTTGAGGTCCGCGTCCAGTGCGGATAACGCCAGATGGATTCCGCCGTTGTCCGCAGTGTTTTCGCCCTGAGTCAAGCGGCCATTTTGCTGCACCCCCGCCTCGGGGACAAACTCGGTGTACTCGTCGGCGATGCAGTCGCCGCGTTTGTCGTAGGCCTTGGCATCGTCGGCGGTCCACCAATCGCGCAGATTGCCATTCCCGTCGAACTTGCGTCCCTGATCATCATAGCCGTGAATAGTCTCGTGTCCGATGACCGCGCCGGCGGCGGCATAGTTGACCGTGTCATCCTTGGCCGGGTCGAAGAATGGCGGTTGCAGAATTCCAGCCGGAAAGTTGATGGTGTTGGTCTGCGGGTCCTCGTAGGCGTTTACGGTTGGTGGCGTCATCTGCCACTCGGTTCGGTCGAGCGGTTTGCCAATCTTGCGAAGCTGCCGGTCAAATTCAAACGCAGCCGCACGCTGCACGTTGCCCAGATGATCGTCAGAACGAATTTCCAGGGCCGAGTAGTCGCGCCAATGGTCGGGATAGCCTATCTTGTCAATCTGCGCGGCCAGCTTCACATGCGCCTGCTTCTTGGTTTCCGGGTTCATCCAGTCCACGGAATCCATTTCCTGGCCCAGCGCGACCTTGAGCGCGTTGACCATCTGCTGGACGCGCTCCTTGCTCTCCGGTGGAAAGGCGCGCGCTACGTAGGCCTGCCCTAGCGCTTGTCCGATATCGCGATCTTCCGACTGAATGCATCTGCGCCAAAGTGGCATAAGCTGCTTGGCGCCGAACAGGGTCTGAGGGCCAAAGACAAAATCTTCGTTTACGAAGTCGTCACTCATTGCGCCTGCCAGACCGTTCAGCAACTGCCACTTCAAATATGCCTTCCAATGATCGAGAGGCTCGCTCTGGATTAGCTGCTCGGTTCCACGAAAGAAATCCGGCGAGGTCACGATGAAGGTTCCCGTCGCCGGACCGTGCACCAATTGCAAATAGCGGCTGAAGTCAAAGGATGGAGTCAACTTCTGGACCGCGTCCAGACTCATTTCGTTATCGAGGTTCTTGGGATCGCGCCGCTTGACGATCTCCATCGCGGACTTCGCCATCGCCGTTTCCATTTGCAATACGACTGCGGCATCCGTCTTTGACTGAGCCGTCGGCACGCCTGAAAGTTCGAGCATGCGGGCAATGTGGGCAACGTATTTGGTTCGGATCTCGACCGACTTGGCATCATCGTTCAGGTAGAACTCGCGGCCGGGAAGCGCCATGCCGCCTTGATCAAATTGCGCGATTACGTGCGTGGTGTCGTGGAAGTCCGGCTGCGCGCCAAAGCCAAACAGAGGCGCGTAGGTCTCGGGATCGGCGGGATTCCAGGCGCCGGGAATCGAACGATGGAGATCGGCCACGACGTCAACGATCTGGCTCTTGCTGGACATGGATTCAATCCGCGTCAACTGAGGCTGCAGGTTGGAGAGAGCCGTCGCATTTCTCTGTTTCTCATCGGTGCATGCGGACCAGTAATCGCCCACCTTCTGCTCGACCGGCGTGCGCTCGCTCGCCGGCTTGGCTGCCACCTCGAGTACGGTTTGGTGAAGGAAGGTCTCGTTCCACAACTGCAGCTTGCCAAAGGAGTCCCAGAAAATTTCATCGGGAGGCACGGGATTGTCGGCGATCCAGCGATTGCAGGAGTACTGGTAGAAATCGGTGCAGGGATCAATCGAGGTGTCGACCTTCTTGGGATCGAAGTGATCAAGCTGGGGAGCGGATTTGGTGGAGTCTGGCGCGAGCGCGGTTTGGGCGAATGTGAGGCGCGCGAATCCAGAGAACGATACACAGCACAACAGAAAAACCCAAGTTAGGAACGGCCGCATGTGGATTACCCTCTTGATTCTCGGTTACTGGAACGGACAGTAAGATTACCACGTGCCTTTTTTTCTGGCATCAGATAAGCGCCGCAGCAACGGCGAGTGACGCTCATAACAAAACAACGTCAAACGGTTATGGTGGAGATCCGTGGCTCACGCTAGAGCCTGTCAATGCCTCGCATTAGGGTGGTATGCAGGGAAAGTACTATTACGCCTTCCAGAGTGGTCGGCGGCTTCTTAGAAACGCCAACCGGTCACATTCAGGTGCAACATTGCTTACATTGACCTGTGACCGCCCTCCTATCACGGGCTGACTACTCGGTCTACTGTTGGTTACGCTGTCGGGCCCCAAAATAAATCAGTGCATCATAAAGGAGATTGAAATGAAAACTCTGCTAAAAACTTCGTTGCTCGCTATTGTTGCGCTAGCGCTGCTGGCGCCGGCCATGGCACAAAATGCCGGTGGCATTTATACCACGTGGACAATCGATCTTTCGGCTCCCAATGGCGGTCCCGATCAAGGAACCGCGCAGTACATAACTTTTATTCCATCGGACCGACCCCAACCTTTTCCGACCATGGGATACATAAGATTCATCGTGCAATGTGATTACCTGTCACTGCCCAGTCCGACGCCGCTCGATGTATTCGTTGGTGGTCGCGCAAGAACACCAATCTTCCCCTACGGCAAGTTCGTGGGTCGCATGCAAGTCGAGAACGGGAGTGCGTCGTTGCTGCTGGCTGCGGGCAAAGCGCCCACTGTCACCAAGGGAACCACGGTAACAATCCTGACCCGCGATGGGACTGTAGTGATGTCAGGAACATTCTAGGCCGGTACGGCGATTGGAAGAGAGATTCAAGAATTGAGTCCGAACGGGCCAGACATCATTCTGTCCCGTTCGGGCCAGCTTCGCGTACACAACTGCCTTAGTGATGACCGCTGGAATGACCCGAACTGGAATGCCCGGACGAGGCATTGGCGGCGCTGCCTCCTTGCATTGTTCCTCCGCGCGATGCCGGTCCAGAATATCCGCGATTCCACCAACCGACGCCCACGGGAGCTGTGTGAATTCTTGCTGTGGCAAATCCCTGTCGCTGAACCGTGCTCGACAGTTGACTCAGGTTGTTGATACCGCCGCGTGGAATGCCAAGGCCCGCAGAGTTCTGGGAGATTTCCATCTGGTTGAATGATCTTCCCAGTTGGATTGGCATCGGACCCCGATTCACGAACATGGTTCCGTGGCTTGCATTTGAAGGAGGCGGCGGCGGAACAAAGTTCCCTGGTGGACGCATGATGCGAGGGGCGCTGTATCCCGCCCACGTTCCGCCCGGCTGCCAAGCCCAACCGTAGGTGGGCAAATAAGCCCAGGAACCGTAGTGATACGGCGTCCAGCCCCAGGGATAGCCAGATATCCAGCCATAGCCAAAGCCGGGAGAGAATGCCCAGGCGCCGTTCATAAATGGATCCCAGCCCGCGCCGGCAAAATAGGGTTGCCACATCATTCCGTAGCCAGGCACGTTAAAGAAGTTGCCGTAATAGTTGAGATCGCTTGTGCCGTAGGCGTAGGGCGAGTAGCCGCTGTAGGAGTTGCTAGCGTATTGCTGGTGATATTGGTCCTGCTGTTTATCCCAAGCGTCAAAGGGATCCGGCTCCACATCCTTTGCCATGGTGGAGCTGTCTCCGTCGGTCAAATCAAAGGTTGCCGTGTGGTTTTTGCTGACATCCACCTTCCCCGAATCGCCGTCGACTTGCGCGTCGCCTTTGAAAACGGCTACCGTCGCGGTGACGTCCGCCATTTCGACTCGCAGATGGGCCGAATGCGTTAGCGAGCAGTTTCTCATGAGCAAAAGTCAGAGTGAACTCGTCGTCTTTGGCGCCGGCGAAGTTGACGTAGGCAGTGCCTTCCTGCAGATGCACGCCTGAGACCTTGGCGCCGGAGTCGCGGAGTGAGAGTTGGGGAAATTCGATTACCGTGTCGGGCGTAATCCGCAGGGTGCTGCCGTCTTCGAACTCCACTTCGGCCCGGCCACCATTCTTGGTCTGCAGTTTGACGCCCTGAGTGATGGGTAGATTCAGAAATGCCTTCTCGTAGCCCTGTCCGAGGTTACGATCGATCTTTACATCGCCCTGGACCTCGCTCAAGCGCACGACACGCACTTGCGAATCGGCAAAGGCGGAAACCGCTAGAGAGGTAACGATCGGAAGAAGAGCTGACACTGCGACAGCCGCCATTCGCAGCCTGGCGTTGATCTTGGACATGGAACACCCCCGGGGATAGCCCTTCTTGCTCTATTAGAACACTTTTCGTTCTATTCTGTTGCCCGAACATCAGACATATTTTGGTTACCCATCACTTGCCGCTTCCTGCTGGCTGCACCAAACGTTGAGCTCGGGCACGGACCACCTTGATCACGGCCGGATCATCGGCGATCTTTTGCAGGACGGGAGCCACTGCCGAGATCTCTTCGAGTTCATGGCTATTCAACATGTCTTCCATTTTTTTTAGCTCCTCGTCCAAAGCAAGTTTCTGGTAGCGCAGGTAATAATCAAGCCGATGGCCGAACTCTAAAGTAGTGGACAAGGATTGGAAAAAAGCGGTCAATTCTTGAATTGAGGGCACGGACGAATAGTTGTAGCTGGCGCGCGTGCTTTTTTGCACGTCTTTGTAGGTTAGAGTCTTGGTTCCAGTCGAGGCAATGTTTTTTTTGGGGGACTCGATCTGACCTTCAAAATAATGCGCGCGCTTGGCGAGATCGAAAACGCGACTGCGCGCGGCCTGCGAGAGGGTGAAATCCAGATGGAAAGCGTCGTCATCATCGGCGTCAGGGCTGAGCTTGCCGTTGGAATCATAGGAAGCGCGGCCGTCGTCGGAAACGGAGATGACATAGTGATCGGGTTCGGAGCCGGGAAAATCACAAGTAAAGCTGACCGTGGGGACAACGGGTTGCTGTCCGTGCGCAAAAGGCAGGCAGCACAGGACCAAGCATGCGAGCGCGGAAATACAGACTGCATAGCGACGCTCGAACGGGCCAATGGGGGACGTGCTTCGCTTCAGCAGAACCCATACGAGGCGGAATTGCTTGAAGAGCATGTACAAAGAATTATGCCAAAATGTGCTTGCAGTGTGTGATCCCTTATGCCCGCTGGCGCTCCAGCGTGGCTGAGGTGTGCAAGTGGCAAATCGCAATGGCGAGGGCATCGGCGGCGTCTGGCGGCTCAGGGATCTCGGCCAGATTCAGCAACCGGGTGACCATGTGCTGCACCTGCTGCTTCTCTGCCCTGCCGTAGCCAACCACTGCGGACTTAATGGAAAGAGGCGAGTATTCGGCGACTTCCAGCCCCGCAGACGATGCGGCCAGCATGGCAACTCCGCGCACCTGTCCCAGCTTGAGCGCTGACTTTACGTTCAACGCATAAAAAACGTCTTCGATGGCAACCCGGTCCGGGCGGTGCTCCACTATGATCGCGCCCAAGCTGTCGAAGATCGTTGATAAGCGTGCCGGCATTGGCTCGCGAGAAGAAAGCTTGACCGCGCCACAGGCGAGGCAAAGTAACTTGCCGTCGGGACAGAGCTCAACCACGCCGTAGCCGGTGTACTCGGTTCCACAATCAATGCCAAGGACCCGCATCAAGCAGAGTCTAGCACCAAGAGGAGGAGATGCTGTTTACTCCTGGTTAGCAGCATTTCGGCCGACGGGCCTTGATCCCCTCCTGCTCACGCAGGAACGCGGCGTAGGCTTGGTGACAAGAATTGATTCCATGCCGCGAAAGAAAGCGCGAGTAAGCAGACTCGTCGAAAATTTCGCGGAGAGTGGAGAGCAACAATCTGATCGCTCCAACAAACTTAGTCCGCCTAGGCGAGCCGACGTAGACCCGGACGCTCTCGTCCGGGTGGCCGAGCAAATGCTCGGCAGCCGCGGTTGAACTTAATTTCAATTCGGACTCTAAAAAGATCATCCCTGTTCCTCCGCCGCAAAACGCGTGGGCACATACGGCGCCTCTTTCACTCGTGCCTGCATACGCCCCGAGAGTACGCTCATCCACAGAAAGACGGATTCCAGCAAAACCAGCGCGACCATGGATACCAAGATTCCCGTCACCACCGCGTCAAGGCGATCGTTAAAGATCAAACGCGACGTCTCATAACTCGGAGCCGCGGAAGAAGCCAGTTGCCGCGCGTGCGCCAAAAATCCAATTCGCGGATTGGGATTAAACATTTTTTGCCATGCGGCCGTGAACGTCACTGCAACCAGCCAGGTAAGAGGAACCAGAGTCACAAGAGAATAGCGGGCCTTCCCCATCTTCACGATAATAGTCGTGGCCACGCACAGCGCTACGGTCGCCAGCAGTTGATTGGAGATCCCAAACAATGGCCAAAGCGAATTGATTCCGCCCAGCGGATCTTTTACTCCTTGCCACAAGAATGATCCCCATGCAGCCACAATCAAGGCACTGGTAGCCAGAACCGACGGATACCAACTGGTGCGGCCAAGCGGCTTCCAAACATGGCCGAGCGCATCCTGCACCATGAAGCGGCCGACCCGTGTGCCGGCGTCGAGGACGGTAAGAATAAATAACGCCTCAAACATGATGGCAAAGTGATACCAGATGGCCATCACAGCCTGTCCACCCAAACTGCTGGAGAAAATGTGGGCCATGCCTACGGCGAAGGCCGGCGCGCCACCGGTGCGATTGAACAAAGTCTGCTCGCCAACGGCTTGGGCCAGCGCATGCATGCTGGCGGCCGTGACCGGAAATCCCCACGCACTGATGGTTGCGGCGGCGGATTCAGGCGCTTTGCCCACCACTCCCGCCGGACTGTTGATCGCGAAATAAATTCCAGGCTGCAGCACACAGGCGGCGATGGTCGCCATAATTGCGACCATGGATTCGGCCATCATCGCGCCATAACCGACCATGCGGGCCTCGGGCTCACGGCGAATCAGCTTCGGGGTGGTGCCGCTGGAGATCAGAGAATGAAATCCGCTAATGGCGCCACAGGCAATGGTGATGAAGGCAAACGGAAAAATGGTGCCGGCAAAGATGGGTCCTGAGCCGTCGATGAACCGCGTCAGCGGCGGCATGTGCAGCGTGGGACGGAGCACGACGATTCCTACCGCCAGCAACCCGATCGTCCCCAGTTTGACGAAAGTGCTCAGGTAGTCACGCGGCGCCAGCAGCAGCCATACGGGCAAGGCCGACGCGGCGAATCCATAAATGATGATGACGATTGCAAGCGTCGACGCGGTGAGAGTGAACCATGGTGCGATCGACGGAGTCTGCGAGACCCATTGTCCGCCCCAAATTGCGAGCATGACCAAAACGAATCCGAGAGCTGAAACTTCGAGCACCTTGCCGGGACGCAAGCGGCGCAGGTACAAACCCATCAATAGCGCGATTGGGATCGTCATTGCAATCGTGAACACGCCCCAGGGGCTGGCCTTCAAGGCGTTCACCACAACCAATGCCGCAACCCCCAACAGAATCACGATAATGCTGATGACCGCGGCGTAGGCTACGAATCCGCCCACGATGCCGATTTCCTCGCGAGCCATTTCGGTGAGCGACTTTCCGTCCCGCCTCACGGAGAAAAGCAAGATGACAAAGTCCTGCACGCAGCCGGCAAATACTGCGCCGACCAATATCCAAAGAGTGCCTGGAAGGTAACCGAACTGCGCCGCGAGTACCGGGCCGACCAATGGTCCTGGCCCGGCGATGGCGGCAAAATGATGCCCGAAGACCACCCATTTGTTGGTGGGGACGAAATCGCGGCCATCGTCCAGTCGTTCGGCGGGAGTGGCTCGTTGGGCATCGAGCGCAAGAACTTTGGCCGAAATAAACTTGCTATAGAAACGGTACCCCAACGCATATGCGCAAAAGGCAGCAACGACCAGCCACATGCCATTAATTTGTTCGCCACGGTGCAGCGCGACCGTGCCCAGCGCAAGCGCGCCGAGAACAGCCACGCCAACCCACAGCAGAAGGCGAAGGGATTTTGTCATCGTGCTCAGTTTAACGGTTGTCCCTCCGTTGTATCTGGCGCACGTACGATCCGATCGGCAAATAAGTCGGCGTGGACAAAGCCGAAATTCCGATCTCCCTGTTCACGGAAATGGGCTCTCAGCACTGCCCCTGCCTGACGGCTGGCTCGATTGGGCTGAAAGGCGGAGAGCACCCATACTCGCCCGTACCCAGCGGAAATGTTGTTCAGCAAGTCAGGGCTGGGCCGCGATGGGCGAAGCGTCAGCAACTCCAAATCCGTCTGCTCCGGAAATTCGTGAATCGGTGAACCAATCATGTGTAGCTGCCGCTGATACTCGTCGAAAGCAAGTCGCTCCTCACTGTAGCTAAAGAGAACCGCATCGCCGGCTTGGGCTTGTGACAGGACGTAGCGAGTTGCATCTCGCCAGTCGTCGGTGTGTTCGGCGTCGGCGCAGCCGCGGTAATAGGCGTATGTGCCGCTCAGCGACAGTGCGAGCAAAATCATCAGCGTCGTTGAAAAAAGAATTTTCGAACGAATTTGAGCCACGGCATCAGCCACGAGCAGCACCAGCGGAGGAATGCAGGCGATGAGGAAACGCGGCTCAAACGAAGGCCAGCGGAGGGAGATGGCCAGAACCAATGCGATCGGCAGGACAAGCCAACACAAAAGGAACCAATACTTCCAGACGTCAGCGGTAGCAGAGTGAGATCTTACACGGCTGACCCCGACTGCGACCGCTCCCAAAAGCATCGCCAGATACGCCAACAGGAGCGAGGGGCCACCGTCTCCTGTTATATCAAGGCCAAAGTTGTACAAATCTTGCAGCGTAGGTTTTGTCGCCCAGTAAAGCTGTGACCGGTCGGAAACCAAGAGCAGGCAATAGGCCAGGGGAGCGATCAGGAAACAAATCACCGCAGCGCTGAAGAGGAATTGCTTCCAACGAATTTCGCGCAGCAGAAAAAACAGTGAGATCCACTGCGCAAGCAACACCCAACCACCGAAAACCTGGGCGTACACCATAAGTGTGCTCGCCAGCACATACGCGGCCCAGTTCTTGCGCGAGGGGTGTTCCAAGCTCCGCAGGAAAAGCAAAGAAGACACGATCGCCAGCAACATGAACAGGCTGTAAGCGCGGGCTTCCTGCGAATACCTGATGTGAAAGGCGTGAACCGAGAGCAACAGCGCGGCAACTCTTCCCGCCCTTGGTCCAAACAAACGGCTGCCGAGCAGATATATGGCTGGGATTGCGGCCACCCCGGCGATCACGGAAAGAGAGCGTATGACAAACTCGCTGTTGCCCAGCCGTATCCAGCCACGCAGAAGCAGGTAATAGAGAACCATGTTGGCCTGGCGGTGGATGATTGCGCCGACGAAAATGTGCCTGTTCGCCTGGGCCAACACCGCGCTGGTTGCTTCGTCGAGCCAGAAACTCTTTGTCCCCAGACGGTAAAGCCTTAGCGCGCTTGCCAGGGCAATCGCGAGAACCAGCCAGAGCCTGCGGCTCAAGACTGACACACCGCCAGTTTCCATCACGACTGCCGTACTTTCGCCGGGCTCGGTTCTCACTGCGCGAGAGCATAACTCATCGTGATCTCACGGGAAAGCTCCCGGCCTCAATTGACAACGGTCCATTTGCAATTAAGAATCGGCTATTCATGCCTCTGTTCGAGCAATTACTGATCAGATACGCGGTGCAAGTCATCGAATTGCTCCTGGTGCTCGGGGCAGGGGTGATGATCCTGTGGCCGCGCTCCAGCCGGCGTGCGCCGAAGGCTCTGCTTTGGCTAGAGCGGAATTTTCGCCATTTGGCACGGAGAAAAAATCTTTCCGTGGCTGTCGTGGGCCTGATGGTCATCGTAATTCGCACGGCGTTGATTCCCGTCCTCAGCATTCCCGAGCCGTTTTATCACGACGAGTACAGCTACCTGCTGGCGGCCGATACCTTTGCCCATGGCCGGCTTACGAATCCAACCCACCCGATGTGGATGCACTTCGAAAGCTTTCACATTATCCAGCAGCCAACTTATATGTCCATGTACCCGCCCGCTGAGGGTTTGGTACTGGCCGCGGGACAACTCATGGGACATCCTTGGATCGGCAACCTTCTGGCAACTGCTCTGATGTGCGCAGCGTTGACCTGGATGTTTCAAGCTTGGCTTCCACCCGCGTGGGCGCTGCTCGGCGGTGTGCTTGTTCTGCTGAGGCTGGGCATTTTCGGCTACTGGGTCAATGGCTACTGGTGTGGTTCGGTGACGGCTGCGGCGGGAGCGCTTGTGCTGGGCGCGTTGCCACGCTTGAAACGCCACGCGCATATGCGAGATGCGATTTGGATGGCCCTCGGTATCGCTATTCTGGCCAACACCCGGCCCTATGAAGGACTGGTTCTGACGGCAACTGTGGCGGTGGCGATGGCTGCGTGGTTGGCCAGCCCAATGCGTCCCAAATTTTCAACTGTGTTGACGCGCGTGCCGGCGCCGATAGTCCTGATCCTGGTGATCTCAGCCGTTGCCACTGGCTACTACAACTACCGCGTGACTGGGAACCCGTTTCGTATGGGCTACCAGGTAGATCGCAGCGTCTACTCGCGGGCTCGATATTTTCTGTGGCAGGATCCCTTGCCGAAAGTCCAATATCGCTACGCGATCATGGAGAACTTTTACGAAGCCGTGGAATTTAAATATTATGAGGACAATCGCACCCTTGCTGGTTTCATAAAGCAGGGGGCAGCCAAAGTGTTTTGGTTCTGGCGATTCTTCCTGGGACCGGTCCTGACGGTTCCTTTGCTGGCTCTGCCGTGGACGTGGCGCGATCGTCGGATTCGATTCCCTCTCCTGGCACTGGCAGTGTTTCTGCTTGGGTTAGGAGTGGAAATCTGGTTCCGGCCGCATTACTTCGCGCCGGCCACGGGCCTGCTTTACTTGGTTCTGCTTCAGTGCATGCGACATCTCAGGCTCTGGCGACGGCAGGGAATGCTTGTGGGTCCCTCAGTAGTGCGAGCGATTCCACTGATCTGTTTTGCCATCGTGTTCATCCGGGTTACGGCCATCCGGGCGCACGCAGTGATTGAGGACCCGTGGCCGCGTGGTAACATGCCGCGCGCCAGGATGCTGCATGATCTGGAGAACACGCCAGGACAACACTTGGTCATCGTGCGGTACGGGCCGTCTCATCTGTCGGATCCTGAGTGGGTTTACAACGCCGCTGATATCGACGCGGCCAAGGTGGTATGGGCACGGGATATGGACGAACAGGATAACCAGGAGTTGCTGCAGTATTTCAAGAATCGACACGCATGGCTGCTCGAGCCAGACTTGTCTCCGCCAAGAATTTCGCCGTACCCATTAACGGATCACGAAGGCTCGACGAAATTCCAACTGAACGCCGCAACTGTGGCCCGAAGCGTCTCGAAGTAACTGTCTCCAAGGGCGTCGTATCTGCGATTCCTACCTCAAAGATCCTTGGGGTTCCTGCTGGCTGAACAGGAAACTCAACGCATCCGGAAAGCGTTTCGCCCACTCACCCTCGTTATGAGTTGCGCTCTCGTCAATCCTTACCAACAAGCGGCGATCGTCGAGGCCTGCGCGCCGCAGGCTCCGCTCGAGTTCGCGGACATCTTCCACAGCCTGTTTGTCCTTGTCTTCACGGCCTGCCTCTCGCGTGCCAATCGCCAGAAAAATCTTCTCCGGCCACTGCCGAACCAGGCGACTGTACTTCAAGAGTCTTCGATGAGAAACAAACAGCGACGGGCTTTCCAGTAGCAGCCGGCCGAACACATCGGGTCGCTCGATGACCGTGTAGAGCGAAATGAGCGCGCCTAGCGACGAGCCACCCAGCCCGGTATGCTCAGGACCTCTGGCAATGCGGTATCGGCCTTGCACAAAGGGCATGACCTCGTTCATCAGGAAGTCGGGATAGCGCTTGCCTTGGGGCCGCAGAATGGGCGGATGAAATGAGCGGGACGGCAAATACTCCCGGACGCGGTCGCTCTGGGCGTTGTCGATACCTACGATGATGAGCGGTGGAATTACTTCTTGACGGATCAGACGGTCGGCAGTTTCGTCCACCTGCCACTCCACGCCGCCAAAGGCTGTGGCGCGGTCAAATAAATTCTGGCCGTCGTTGAGGTAGAAGACCGGGTAGAGTCGCGTGTTATTGTCGGGCGCGTCATATCGCGGAGGCAGCCATACCCGCAGCATTCGCGTATTACGAAAGACACGGCTCTGAAATTCGTGCAGCCGAAGATCGCCGGTGACAGAATCGTTCGGCGGCGCTTGCGCGTGAGTAGTTTCTTCCATCGCTAACGGACGGGGCCTCTTTTGGCAGAACGCGAATTCCCTTGTGTCAACTCCGTCGCATCGTACTTGCCGCCAGGAATGACGAGAGCACCGTAATCAGAGCAATCAACGTCAGCGACGAAAGACACAAAATGCACCAGGTCGCCAAAACAAACTTCTCGATGTATGTGAGATACAGAGCGAAGCCCAACCCTGCGGTGGATGCAACCAAGAGCATGAGCGGAGTCTCCGCCTTCATCCGATAAAACGTGGCCAGAACAAATAGTAAGCCGTAGCCCAGAATTCCAATCAGCGCATCCGGAACTCCCAGCACAGTCGAATAAACGCTGCGGTTGACGATGTCGCAATTGAAACTGGCCCCGAAATCGCAGTAGTTGGTTTGCGAAGTGCCGTAGTGATGATGCAGCGAGACCGAAGACACAACTATGCCTGCCAATGCCAGAATAGCAATCAACAGAAAGACTCGCCGCATAGCAGGCGTCATGGCAGACTACATCCGGTCTGGTCACTCAAAAATTGTAACTCGTGCTCGCCTTCGACCCGCGTTCCATCGGCGAAGATCCAAGTAGGAAAGCGTTTGATTCCCGACTGAGTGCAAACCGGTTCGATGTCCTTCGAGCCCTTGATTCCACACTCGATATAGGGAGCGTACTGAAAGGATGACCCGAACTTTTCTTTCTGCTCTTCGCAATGCGGGCACCAATAGGCGCCGTACATTTTGGCTTGCTTTGCCGTCAGACACTGGGCAAAAGCGTCCAGACGGCTGTTGCGTCTGTGCCATCCGAAATAGTAAGCGGCCGCAAACGCAACCACGATTGCGATAGCAATCATTACGTATCGCATCCGCGCCGGGTTTGGTTGTCCTTGCGCTTCCCGCTGCTGTTGCCGTTTTCTGCGCTCTTGTGACATAGGGATAAATTCTTATACCACGACGCGCAGAGCCGAGGGCAGGACATCCAGTGTCTGGCATCGTAATGTCAGCACTTCACCATCGACCATTACGTCCACGGGGGCATGCTAAATAAAAATCGATTCGATTTGCCCCGCGTCGTTCGGCCAGGGGATGATGAATGTGCGTGCCGTCATAGAGCGTCGGCAAATTACGGATCAGCCCCAATCGCCCGATAGGCCCCCAGCGCACGTATTCGATGAGTCCATCGTTCACTTCCGCTTTGGGAGCGATCATCATGGTTCCCCCGGTGAACTTGCTATTATTGAAAGTCAAGAACAAGCAAGGGCGCCGGTCGACCTGTTCCTCGCCGTCGACTCGCAAAGGGAACGGCCCGCGCCGGAAGCGAGCCAGCGCAATGAAAATCGCCGACTGGTAGCCCAGTTCTCCCCACCCGCTGAAGCGCCTGGCCCGCAAGGCCGCGACGTCCGCGGCGAAGCCCATGGCCAGCAGATTGATGTAGTGAAGAACGCCTTCCGCGTGACGCAAGCGCAAGACGTCACACGGCTGTGATCGTCCCGCGAGCAGAGCTTCGATTGCGTGTTCCACCCCGCGATCGCTGAATTCGCGCAAGAACGAGTTGCCCGTTCCCAGAGGGAGAAATGCGAGCGTGGCACTTTCGGAAGATTCTCGGCGCGGAAAAAGTCCGTTGACGATCTCATACGACGTCCCATCGCCGCCTACAGCGATAAATTTACGATACCCACGGGCGTAGCCGTCGCGCGCCAGATGTGCTCCCTCGCCTGGGGCGTTCGTCTCGACCACGTCCAACTTAATCCCGCCCGCCCGTAGGCGAGCCAGCGCATCGGAAACCAGTTTGCGACACCGCCCTCCACCCGCAGCCGGATTCACGACGGCAAGGAAAGTGTCCGCAGCAATCACAGTTCGACCACGGCGGCCCGGGTCAGACTCTTGCGGACCTCTTCAGCCAGTACGGTGCGTTTGATTTTCATGGACGCGGTTCGCGGAAAATCCTTGCCGCACAGTAAGTATCCGAGCACACGTTTGAAGTCTGGCAAACGGCGGTTGCGCGCGCTGATCTCCTCTTTGAGCGTGGCGTTGAATTCCTGGTTCTGCTCCAGCCGCAAAAGGAGAATCAGCGTCTCCTGGCCGAGAGTCTTTGCCGGCCAAAGATAATTCGCAGCGAAAATGCAATACTCTTTCACCGGCAGTCCCTCAAAGGCGGTTTCGATATCTTCGGGATAAATGTTCTTGCCGCCTTCGGTCACGATCATGTTTTTCTTGCGGCCAAAAAGCTGCAAATGTCCGTCGCCATCAAAGCGCCCCAGATCTCCCGTTACCAGCCAACCGTCCACAATCGTCTGCGCCGTCAATTCGGGATCATCCAAATAGTGCGACATCACAGTCTTGCCGCGAACCGCAACTTCACCGATGCCGTCGGCATCTGGATTCAGAGCACGCAGTTCGACTCCAGGCAAAGGCTTGCCGACGGTGTCCGCGCGAAAGGGTTTAAGGTCGTTCAGCGTGAGCGACGTGCCTGCTTCGGTGAGGCCATACCCGTTGGCCACGGGAATGCCGAGATCATAGAAAAACTGCAGTGTTGAAGGCTCCATAAAAGCGCCGCCCGTAAACATGGCCCGCAATTCTCCACCGAACCCTTGGTGAACTGTTGACAGAATTTTGCGACTCAGGCCGACCTTCGGGTGCTTGCGAGTTAGAGATTTATTCAGCGCGATCATGCGATGGAGCAAGAAACGCTTCGCCGCAGGTAGTTCGTCAAACTTCGCGCGCAGCCCGCGTTCCAGATTCTTCAGAATCATGGGAACCAACGATACATAAGTAATTTTGTAACGCACAAAAGCATCGCGCACGAATTCGGGCCGCAGCGTACGCAGATGAACTACGCAGGCACCGCAGACGAACGGGCCAATGAAACCGACCATAAAATCGATGGCGTGATTCGTCGGCAGAATACTCAGATAGCGCACTCCTGGCCAGAACGGATACCAAGCGGTCAGCGCCTTGCACTGTTCCAGGTAATTCTCATGCGTGAGCACGCATCCCTTGGGACGTCCGCCCGTGCCCGACGAATAAACAATGCAGGCCACATCCTGCCGCTCTCGCGGCACAAACCCAGGCTCGCCCTTGCGGCGGAACTCTTCCCAGCGGTAGGCCCCAGCGAGATCGGCTCGCAGAGGGGCTTCTGTGACCAGCACTTTCTTGAGGTCATGATTCTTGAATTCCGGGGATTGCGTGATCGCACGCCACAGGTGATACTCGACGATTAGGAATTTTGCCTTGCTGTGCGCCAGCAACTGCAGATGTTCAGCCGCCGTCAGTTTGTAATCGAGCGGGACCAGAACGCCGCCGCGATAAAAAACCGCATACGCGGAAATCAGCCACTTCGACTGATTCGTCATGATGATCGCTGCGCGATCGCCGGAATTGAATTCCGCATCCTCGAGCGCGCGCGCCAGCGGCGAAGCAACATCTTTAAAATCCGAGTAAGTAAGCCGCGTCTTCTCCCGATCCCGGTCGGCCTCGATCAGGCACACTTCATTTGGCCAGCGATCCAGCGCATCCCGCAAAGCCGCGCCTAGACAACTGTATTGGTCGAGATTGAGCATTTAGAAAAGTGCGATTTTCGATTGCCGGTTTCCAATTGCCCGCTTCTACAATCGTGACTGAATTCGATCAGCCAGCGTGCGGAAATCCGACACTCCCTGCAATTCGTAATCCGGCAACTCGATGCGAAAGTGATGCTCCAGCCGGGTCAGCAGGTCCAGCGCCTGCAAGCTATCGATCCCCAGAGTCTTGAAGAAGTCATCGTCGGGAGTGAGCTTCTCCCTCGCCACTTTGAAGTGAGTGGCTGCGAGATTCAAAATGTCTTCCAGTGTTTGTTCAGAAGTTCCCATGATCTGAATCCGACTGTATTGCGATCAACCCTTAATACAATTTGTCATCCTGAGCGAAGCGAAGGATCTATGCACTCCACCATAACGAAAACGTCTAAGGTAAGTACGGCTGCGGCTCCTCGCTCTCCACAAATTTTCTTAAACCGGCCTCCACCGCTGGCTGCGCAAAGAGCTCGCAGAAAACATCAATCTCCTTCCGCAACTCTTCATACGGGATGGGCTTGATAAACTTCTTGGCCGCAATCGCTGTGCGCCGGTCAAACTTCCCGAGTTGAGCCGCAGTGGCTCGCGCCACGCGCAATGACTCGCCTTCACCCACCACTTGGCTCACGAGTCCAACCTGTTGCAACTTCGCCGCATTAAAACTCCGCCCCGTAAGCAGCAGATCGCGAACCACAGCGTTCCCCAGATCGCGCTTAAGACGCGGAATCCCTCCAAAACCCGGAATCAATCCTAACCGCAACTCCGGAAAACAAAACCTCGCCATCTTATCGGCGATAATCAAATCGCATACGAGCGCCAGTTCAAAGCCGCCACCAAAAGTCACTCCGTGTACCGCTGCAATGGTGGTCAACGGCGATGCATCGATCGTGTTCAGCACCCGGTGAATGCGCTCCAAATATTCGCGAACACCCGCTGCGGCATCCTGCCGCTCCAACTCCTGAGAACGCCGATACAACTCCCGCAGATCGGCTCCGGCGCAAAACCCAGCCTTCAGCTCACTATAAATGATGAGCGCGTGGGCCTCGCCTTGCAGACCTTCCAAGGTGCGGACGAAGCGTTCGAGGTCATCAAGTGTAAGTGAGCCAATTTCGTTACAAGGGTCGCGGTGCAGCGCCAGCTCGACAATGCCGCTCTTCAGTTCCCACGACAGCGTCTGACCGCGAAAAGATTCCATAAAGTGCAATATGTCGCCGACCTGATTCAACTACGAAGCCTGCTTCACTCCGTACATTTCTTCGATCTCATCCTTCAAACGTGCAGCTATCAAATCCCGCTTCAACTTGCCATTCGCGGTGAGCAAACCATTCTCGATCGAGAACGGCTCCGAAGAAATATGAAACGCCCGAACCTGCTTGTAATGCGGCAAACCTGCATTCACTGCATCCAACGCCGACTGCACTTTTTCCCGCGTGACCACCCCAGTCACGACCGCTGAAAGATACCCGCGTCCATTGCCCACCAGCACTACCTGATGTGCCCCCGGCAAATTCCGCAGCACTTCTTCCTCGATCGGCTCTGGAGCAACGTTGTGACCAGAACCCAGAATAATCAAATTCTTGATGCGTCCCGCGATCCGCCAGTTCCCTGCCCCATCCACCTCGCCCTGATCGCCGGTATGAAACCAGCCATCGCGCAAGGCTCTCGCGGTCTCCTGCGGACGATTCCAGTATCCCGGGAAAACATTCGGCCCGCGTACGACAATCTCGTCGTTTTCGCCCAGCTTCATTTCAATCCCGCGAATCGCTGGTCCCACGCGGCCCGGCGCTACATGGCCGGGTTCGTCCATGGTGCAGATGGCGGTCGTCTCGGTCAGCCCATAAACCTGCAACACCGGAATCCCGAGCATCATAAAATAGAGTTGCGTCTCCACGCTAAGCGGTGCCGACCCGCAGATCAGCGCTTTCAGATGGGAACCGATCATTTTCTTGCGGATGGTCGGAAATACCATCGCATCCGCCAACGCCAGCCACATTGAATCCGTGAAACTGGCGTGACCTTCCTGCTTACGTACCCACGCGCCTTTGGCATGGCTGTAGATGTTGAGCACCACCCCACCAGTCTTCCACAGTTGCTCGTCGACAGCCTTTCGCATGCGTTCGAGAAGCGCTGGGACGTTGAGGAAATAGTCGGGCGCAACCGCCCGCATTTCGCTGGCAATCTTACTCAAGTCGGTATTGAGCGCAAGCAAGCTGCCGCGCAGAAGGCAGGTCAGCAGCATGATCCAGGAGCCCGCAAAACAAAACGGAAGATAGTGGAACACGCGATCCTGGCCCGCTTTATTCTGCATCAGCGCATCGAGCCGCTCCGAGGTGCAGTCCAGCATGTGGCCGACATTGCCCGCGGTGAGGACAACGCCTTTCGCATCGCCTGACGTGCCGGAAGTATAAATGATAGTGACTGGATCGGATTCTACGTGTGGCGCCGGGTGCCCCGCTCCTTGCGCCTTTTGCGAGGGGCGGGAGTCGCCGCGAAACACATCCTCCAGCAACACCTGGGGCGGCGCTTCTGGCCAGTTCTGCACAATCCCATCCCGCAACGCGGCATCCCCGCACAAAATCAGCAACGGAACGCAATCCTTCATCATAGCCACGAGTTCCGCTGGAGCTTGCCGCGCATAAAGTGG
Organism: uncultured Acidobacteriota bacterium; assembly: GCA_963838765.1. Lineage (GTDB taxonomy): Bacteria > Acidobacteriota > Terriglobia > Terriglobales > Acidobacteriaceae > JABDBE01. The sequence goes on from CAWISU010000067.1 coordinate 76,766, forward strand.
CACTGCGATCATTCCCTCAGCCATGATCGCCAGGTCCATTGCAACCCAGCGAACGCTGTTGTGCGCGAGCAAAGCGCAGCGGTCGCCCTTCTTCAACCCCTGGCAAGCGAGAAAAGCCCGCGCTGCGACGATCATTCCGAGCAGGTCGCGTCCACTCAATGAACCTGCCGTTGGCTGCGTCTCGCCGCCAATCTCTCGCAGCACGACGGTGTCGCTCGCTGACTCAAGCCGCGCAAAAATCCTTTCCAGAAAATTCATCGGCAAGTGGATGTCTCGGGCTTCAACCTTAGTGGCTTACCGGCCAGCGAAAGCCGCTGACTTCATAATGTTCGACGCGTTCAGCATACCGTGACAGTAAAGCCTGCGCCTTCGCGCTGATTACGGGTTTCTCGTAGTGCTCGCCGCCGAAGGATCGCACGGCTTGGAGCGATTCAAACCACAGCAACGTGACGAACTCCACTTCAGTTCCCTTGGCCACACGCAGCACCTGAAATCCCCGGTAACCATGGTGTGTGAGCTCCCGCTCCAGACGCGGAAAGAGTTCGCTCTTCAAGTAATTGTCATACGCATCAGCGTTCGCGGCGGCTGTCCAGCCATGCCACATCCGACAAATCACGCTGGCCCTCCGCTAATTTGGACTGTATGCCTCGGCTAACTGGTGCAAGTGATCACTCATCGGCGGCAAATAATCTTCCCAACTCCATTCGCCTCTGCGCGTGGGAAAGTCCGGATAACGCCTTTGGACCTCTTCCTCAAAATACACGCCCATACGAGCCATCACTTTCAAGTTGCGCACCACGGTGCGCCCGATGCCCTCCGCGATTCTCTCGCCTTCGTGGCTTAACTTGGTCAGCGCGGCCAGCAGCTTTGGCTCCAGGTCGGAGTCATCCACGTTCATCAGGAGATCCTCATGACCGCGCTCGCGCATGAGATTACGAATGCGTTCATCCATGGTGATCCCCGCCGACGGCACCAGCGCCGGCATAGATGTCACAATTCCGTGATAGCGCGACGACGCCATCATGTGGCAAGCCCGCAAAATGCTAACCAATTCGTACATGTTGTAGTCTTCCGAACTGAGCACCGGCACGCCACCGAGCTTTTCTGAAATTCGACCCGCCGGACGCGCATCCAGCCGCTCCGTCGCCGCCAGAATCACAAACACCTTTTGCTGTTTTCGGAACGCATCCACCGCATTCGCGATCGCCGTCAAATAGTTCTCGTAAGCGCGATCCGCCTGCGGTCCCGAGTTGTGAAAGTAAACCGAGCGGTAGTGGCTATCCTTGTATGCTCCCATTAGGCCGTGCAGCGCGAACTTGGCCACCGAAGCCTTGACCGGCCACTCGAAAGGATTGATCGGACACACCACCAGCACCGGCGTAGTTCCATCCCATCCCACTTCGCGCAGCGCCTTCTTCCCATACTCCGCGGGATGCGGCTCAAATGTCCAAGCCGTATCCGTGCCCAATTCATTTGGTACTCCCAGCTCGCGCAGAATGGTCCGCGATTCCTCGTTCCGCGTGATCACCAGCGAATTCTGGCAGTAGCGCGCACACATCTTGGCCACCAGTGGATCCATGTGACCAGCCTCGGCGCCATATCCCACCGAGAGTTTGTTCTGCGCCGCTGCAATGCCCAGCGATCCAATCATCATGGTAGTCAGCGCGTTGGCAAACTTGCTCTTGAACATCGAGCCTTCGCACGCTACCACGCCGTGATGCTTGGGCACTTCGTCTGATAAAAAAGGTGGGAAGATATCCGGCAAATGCACTTGCGCTGTACTCTCGAAGTATCCCCGGGAAAATTTAGGGACTTGCGTCATCACGCTGAATGCGACCCGCTCCGCGCCAAGTATGTGACGCAGTTGCCGCAGCATCTCCTCCACGCGCACATCCGAACCCATGTTGCGCGTCCCGTTGTAGCCGGCGAACAACAACTTCAGTTTCTCGCCCGGCTGCCAGGGTTTCCCTTTGCCCAGCATCCATGCGGCTTTCGACTTTTCAATCGAAGCGCTCACCCAGGCTTCGAGCACGAAGTCCATCATGCCGCGGAGCCTCCGATCTTCGCCGGCCAGTCCAGATAGGGGTAGGAAAAATTCGTCTCCCGGCTGAACCGCAACAACGGATAGCTGTATTGCGAAAACGGCACAGGCCTACGGCCCAGCTCAGACGTAACCCGCGTGTTGTCGAACACCGTATTCCACACTAGATACGGCATAAAAACTTTCATCAGCGCCGCTCCATGAGCGATTGCACCTTTGCGATTCGCCAAGGTATTTACGGTCCCCGAGAAAGGCAGCTCCAGCATCGGCGCAAATATAGGCCGCCGCTTCTGCTGGGCGATGGCGAGCGCGGTAGTCAATTCACGGAACGTCTGCGACGCTCTGCCCGAAGAAAGATGATAAGTGTCAAATTCCGGATTGGCTTTCTGATGCAGGGTCGCAATCGCGTCCGCCACGAAATCCACATTCACAATATCTATCTTGTCGTTGGGCCGAAATGGAAGCACTGGCAAGCCAGCCAGGAAAACAAACGCTTTGACCATGTCGAACTGCGTAGTCTCCGCGCGCCGGCTGTCACCCAGCACGATGCTCGGCCGGAAAATCGTAATCGGCACTTCGGGCAGAAGCTGCCGGATCATGTGTTCGCAAAACTTCTTGGTACGCGCATACGGATCATAATCCGACCGCTCCCAATCGATCGACTTATCCTCCGCGACCACTTCATTCTTTGCGCTTTGCCCGCCACCGCCACAGTGCTCACATGGCTAAACCGGCGCAGCCCGTGATAGTGGCGCACCCGCATGGCAAGCTGCAGTACTTCCAGCGTTCCGCGCAGGTTCACATTCAGGCAGCTTTTTTCCGACTTCCGATTCAACGACGCCGCACAATGAATCACTGAGTCGGTCGTGTGAATCAAGCGATCGTAATCATCCCGCGCCAGCCCAAATTGCGCAGTAGTCAAATCTCCGCGAAAGATCCTGATCCGCGTTTGCAAAAACTCGTAGAAGCGCGGGAAGTCCAGATGCAGCTGCAACGCCTGCCACAACCGCAACTCCGCCTCATGCGGATCGCGTGCCCGCACCAGCACATTCAGCGCTGCCCCATGGTCTTGCAGGAGATTGGCGGCGACATGCGCACCGATGTATCCGGTGGACCCGGTCAGGAATATCGCCACGTTGCCCCGTTTGTGCCGGTCTTGATCGTCTCTCCGTTGCTTTCGGCCTCGGCCAGTTGAAAACTACGCGACGGCCGCGCTTCCAGAGGACGCCCCTCAATCAGCGGATAAGTCCATCGCCGCAGCGCTGGAATGTGGATGTTGATCCAGTACTCCCACCAATCGATGCTGCGCGTGTCGTACCCGAAGGCAGCTCGCTCTTCCGGAACCAAGGCATACGTTAGTTTCTCCACGTTCTCCGCCACGAAATCATGCTCGTTCAGAAGAATAAATGGTTCGAACAGCTCAATCAGTTTTTCAACTTTTTCCAGATTGCGCTCCGCCCGCGCCAGCGGCGTTTTGCGCAAGGGTAGCGGCGAGACGATGCGCTGAATCGACTTTATGATTGCCTTCTGCGCCGGCGCCGACATGCGCTCGTAGCGCTGCTTCGAAACCGGAATCGCATCGAATCGCAACCGCAGCCAGCTCTCCAGACCCTCCAGCGCACGATAATGCTTGCGATGCGCCAACGACGTAAGCTCAATCGACCGCCGCATATCGCAAGGATTGGTCACCGAAGTTGCCAACTGATACACCAGCGCATTCCGCCGCTCCACGATCGCAGCCGCAATCAACGTCATCCCCCTGCACACCGAGTCCACCGGAATCACGTCCAGCCGCTTGCGCTCGTTCGACGGCAGTTGCCGAAAATAAGTGCCCAATAAATACGAAAGCGAAGCCGATGTATTGATGCCTTCATTCCAGCCCAGAAAAGGCTTCTCCACCGACGTCTCGACAATCGCCGGACGCACGACGGCAATCGGCAACCCCTCCCCGTACTTGTAAATCAGGGACTCCGCCAGGCTCTTGGTCAGCGTGTAAGTATTCGCCCACCCCAATTCGTTTGCGCGTTTCTTCCCCGCCTCGGTCAAATAGTTCCGCAGCCAGCGCACCCGGTTCTTGCGAATCTGATTGTCCAGCGCCGCGCCCTTCAAGTCTTTGGACGCATGCTCCTTCTGCAGCGCCTGCCGCCGCAATTCCTCCGTAATCTCGGCGCTCTCTGCCTTCTCCGTCGCCCGCCTGGCCAATTCGTGCAGCGATCGCCATTCCGCATCAGCATCGAAATTCGCTACTCCCGCCGGCGTGTAATTCGGCCGCAGAGTTTCGCCGACTCGCCCATCCCGCGTGCCTGCCACATAGCACGTCGAAAGATGTAACAATCCTGCGTGATCCGACTTGCGTACAAATTCCACGATGCTTACCGCCGCATCGACATTTGTCAGCAGAGCATCGCGCAGATCGGGATTAAAATCCGTCAAACCTGAACTGTTGACGACGAGATTCAGATTCTTCCGCAAGCTTTCGGACACGTCCCGTGCTAAACCAAGGTCTGGCTGCGAAACATCGCCTTCCACCACCTCCACCCGTTCGCGCAGAAACCGTGCCAACCCGGCCCCATAACGCTTGTACAGCGGATCAAAGACCGGCGACTCCTCCACCAACTTCTCAAACCGCCCCTCCGCCGGATTCGATTTCTGCCGCCGAATCAGCAAATAAATCCGCCCGATTTCCGGCAGATCCATCAGCAGATTCACCAACCACACTTTGCCAATGAACCCGGTCACGCCGATGAGCATGATCCGCTTCCCTGCCAACGCTTCGCGAACCGAAAGCCCCTGCGTCTGCGCTTGCCCTCCGAAATGGACGATAGGACGTTCCAACACCGGCAACTGCCGCGCGGCCGGGACGACCGCCGCTTGCAATTCCTCAACTCCCCGCGCGGTTATACCGAGATCCCGTGCCAATTGCTCCGCGGCACGCGTTCCATCCGATCCCGCCCCGGTAATCCGCGCAAACATTCCGCGCGGACGAATCACCGGATCCAGCAGTCTTCCAGTTGCCATTCCATCGCGAAACTCCAGCCGATTCGCGATCACCCACTTCACGCCCAGATGCCGCGCCAGCGGCGCCATCACATGATCCAGTCCCTGGCTGACCAGCACCACGTCGGCGCCCGAATTGATCAGCGCCTTAAGCTCTCGCACGCCTTCCGGCTTCAACTGCGGCTTCAACTTGTATTGGAAATACTCCTCACCCAGCAGATCTAACCGGTCCCGGCTGACCCCGCGCAGCACCGTGTGAACCACCCGCGTGGCAAAAACGCGGTTCGCCGCATACAAAAAGGGACGCAGCAACGCCATCACCAATACCAACCCGCGTCGCATCCAACGTTCGATAAACGTTTGCCCATTCCAGGTAAAGAACGCGATCGGACGCACGGTGGTCAGCTCCAACAGGCTGCCCTCAACTCGCCAGTACTGCGGCTCAGCAGCCACGCCTTCGCTCGAATTGTGATTCGACTGTTTCAAAACTGTATGGAGCTTCGAGGGGTCGCCCCGAACCTTCCCATTGTGGATGAGCCTTCTATTGTAAACAATAGCGGCAAAAGGACGAAGCTCAAGAGATACCTGTGTCAAGGAATTGCAGTTAGACTTTGCGCGGCCTTGTGAAACTCTGCCGTTCCGTTTTGCGGCTCACGGGCAGTGATTTCACCGTGACGCTCGCCAGCCCTTTCCGCAATATTCCTTTGCCACATTGATCCAAAGTTTCGCAGCGGCAACAATCCATCATCTTCTGCAGCAATCGCTGCATGGTTTTTATCTGCGCCGTTAACGCGCCCAATTCCGCCAGCTTTCTGCGTGACAGTTTCTGCCAGCGCTGCGACGCCGGAGCCGCTTCCCTGAAGCCAAAGAACAATTCCCGGATTTCATCCAGTGTAAATCCAGTTTGCCGCGCCCGTTGGATCACCGCCAACCGATGAAGCACCGTAGTGTCGTACCGCCGCTGCCCGCTCATCCGCTGCGCCGGCAAGAGTATTCCAATCTGCTCGTAATAACGAATCGCCGATGGCTTCAGTCCGACCTGTCGCGCCACTTCCGAAATGGTCAAGAGCGCCATGCTCGCATTTTAGACCAGACCCTTCGAGCTCGAGAATTCGATTGTCCACTCGAATTGACAAATAATTTACAAATATAGCACTTGCCTTAAAGTCGACTTTAAGTTGTAAGTTTCTCCTAGCGGATGACACGATGCCGCGGAGGAGAATCGATGAAAACATTCATGATCGTCGCCATCACCGTCACCATCTTGACCGGATACGCATTTTCACACATAGCCTCCGAACGTCAGGCGGCCGCCCAGCCGCCCGCTACGGCAAACACCAAACCGGAAACTCCATTCTTTTGCGACCGCACCGCCCTCACGCCAGAACAGCGCAAACGGCAACAGGAGCTCGGCAAAATGCTGCGTTCGTCCGTCATGGGCATCCAGGAGTTGCCGGACGGCTTTGAATTCGAGTTCCCGTACAACCCGTCGAACTACCAGGCTCTAACCGAATTTACCCCTTTCGAGCGCGCTTGTTGCCCGTTCTTTGACATCAGCATTCGCTTGGAGCGTGAAGGCGGAAAACTCTGGTGGCGCCTAACCGGGAGAGACGGCGTGAAGCAGTTCATCCGCGCCGAATTCTCCCCCTGGATCAAAAGATAAGGATCAAGAGAAGGGGATCAAAAAATCAAAACCAAACATAATGAATTGCCGCTATCTCAACAAAATATGTCATCCACTTGCCGGCTTTCCACGCACCCCTCAAGCCCGGCCAACAATCTGAGCAAACTTATCCAGGTCGATATTTCCCCCGGAGACGATTGCCACAATCTTCCCCGAACCCGCACGTCCCGACAGAGCCGCCGCCACGCCGCAAGCCGCGGCCCCCTCGACGATCACGCGGTTACGCTCTGCTACCAATCTCATTGCCTGCTCCGCCTCGAGCAGAGTCACAACCAGGGATCCATCCAACAACCGTCGGGCATGCTCGAACATGTTGGGGAATACCATTTTGCTGCCAATGCCATCCACGAACGACGGTTTGTAGTCCACCGCGCACGGCTTCCCCGCCGCCAGTGAGGCGGCCAGCGGCGCTCCGGTCTCGATCTCCGCTGCATAAATCCGCACTCGCGGCGCCCGCTCCCGCAGCACCGCTGCGATGCCGCACGACAAGCCACCCCCACCCCATGGAATTACCACAGCATCCAGATCAGGCAGGTCCTCCAATAATTCGAGCGCGATCGTACCATTACCTGCCATGACGTCTGGGTCGTCAAAAGCATGAATAAAAGTGGCCTCCAGCCCCGGATGAGACCGCGTCTCAAAAGTCCGCCACCAATCGGCAAACGGAACCTTGATCACCCGGCCGCCCATGCGCTCCACGGCGCGTATCTTCGTTGCCGGAGCTGTGTCCGGAGCCACAATCGTCGCCCGCACGCCTATCCGCCGCGCACAGAACGCCACTCCCTGAGCCATATTTCCGGCGGAGGCGGTGAGCACTCCGCGCTCCAACTGCTCCCGTGGAGTCCGCGCCATCACGTTCGCCGCCCCGCGGATCTTGAACGATCCAATCGGCTGCAAGTTTTCCAGTTTCAAATGGAGGTCCGCGGGTGCATCCGTGTTGCACCGCACCAGTGGCGTGCGCAACGCGACCGGAGCGATGTTTCGCCGCGCTTCTTCCACCTGGACAAGCGTGATGGGCATGTCCATATATTAACCGCCGCGCATCGCCAGCGTTCGACCGCCGTGAGAAGTCCTTCTCGATCGGAAAACCCCTGACCGATTGCTGCTCTTTTCAATTGTGGAGGAACAAGGACGGATTGAGCACTCATTGTAGAGCAGGCAGGCGCCGGCTACAAACGGGAGGTTCGAATCCAACGCCTGCCTTCCGCCCCTCGCGTTGGGGCTGTTTACATGGATAAATCAGTTGCATACGCAGGGTCCATCGGGCTGATTCTGTACTCGTGCACAAGAGTTCCTCTACGTTTCGGCACCCTAATGTGACCTTCAAGCCTGAAGAGGAAGCGGGCACTACGAAAGTAAATAAGTGGGGTATCGAAGGACTCATTTCAGCCTGGCCTTTTCGACTTCAATGAAAATACAGGAGCAACGAGCTACGGGTACAGGCTGCACTCGATAGACCATCCGCGGTTCCGACTCTACTCTCAGGTATGGATTCGATGCACCCACTTCGTTACGTCAGCCACAACTTGGGCTTGACAGCTAAATAAGGAGACTCTGGTGAATAGCGACTCTGGTACTACCCCCGTGATGCCCCCCACTTCTGAATTGGTTAAGCGCGCCCAGCAGGGCGATTCGGATGCGTTTGCCACTCTGTTTCATATGCACAAGGCCCGGATCTACTCGGTCTGCTTGCGCATGACCAACAATGCCGCGGAAGCGGAGGATCTTACGCAAGATGCATTCTTGCAGGTGTTCCGCAAAATCGCGAGCTTTCGGGGAGACTCAGCCTTTTCGACCTGGCTGCACCGCATCTCGGTCAATACGGTATTAATGCATTTTCGCAAAAAGGGGCTGAACCAGGTTTCGCTGGATGAGCCTTTCGACAACGAGGACGGCGGAAAAGTTCGCCGGGAAATCGCGACCAAAGACTGCAATCTGGCAGGATGCGTCGACCGAATCGCCTTGGCCCGCGCCATTAAAGAGCTTCCTCCCGGCTACAGGTCAATCTTTGTACTGCACGAAGTCGAGGGCTACGAACACCAGGAAATCGCGGAGATGCTCGGTTGCTCCGTGGGCAACTCGAAATCGCAACTGTATAAAGCCAAGCTGCGAATTCGCGAGTTGTTGGCACATTCCCCTGAAGCCCGCTTGGCAATTCGAGCGCAGTCGCAAAAGAGAAAACGCGCCAAGGCAGTACATGAGAACTGGAACGTGCCAGCAGATCTGGTAATGCCGCCAGCGCAGCTCGTGCCTGAATTAAGAATGACCGCGTAACCGATGCAGGGCTCGGGCATTTGAGCTTCGCAAACCTGGGCTGTCTACTCCTCGGGCGGAGTCTGTAACGCGCTTGCGTTTTGAATTCCGGTAGCAATCTCGGGAATGATTCCCAGGGTTCGATAGATAGGCCGCACGAGCTCTCGCATTGCGCCCAGCTGCGAGGCGAACCAGCCCGCGCCCGCGATGCAGATGCTTCCGCTGATCATAACCGTTCGCGGGGCCCCGATCTGGTGGGCCAATCCGCCAGCCAGCAGGCTTCCGAATGGCGCCATTCCCAGGAACGCCATGGAATAGAAGCTCATCACCCGCCCGCGTTTATCGTCGTCCACGATGGTCTGCAAAATCGTGTTGCTGGCCGCCATCTGAATCATCATGGCGCAGCCGACAAACAGCATCAGCACTAACGAAAGCCACAGAAACCGAGAAAGACCTAGAGCAATCAGGCCAGTGCCAAAAAATGCAGAAGCCAATGCAACTAGCCGGCCCAGGCCGAGCACGTTTTTTCTGGTTGCCAAAAACATCGCACCAGCCAGCGCTCCCACGCCCGATGCGCCCATCAGGAACCCCAGCGTATGTGCGCCTCCATGAAGCACCTGGCCGGCGAAAATCGGCATGAGCACTGTGTACTGCATGCCCACCAGGCTGATCAAAGCTAACAGCAAAAGAATGGAACGGATGGGCACGAAATGGGTGACATAGTTCCAACCCTCCTTTAGTTCGTGCAGCAGCGCTTTTTCCGCGCGTTGTTGCTGCACGGGTGCGATCCTCATCGCTAAGAGAGAGGCAATAACCGCGAGATAGCTGAAGCCGTCAATCAGGAAGCAATAACCCTCGCCAACCGCGGCGATAATCACTCCCGCAATCGACGGCCCCAGAAGTCGAGCCATGTTTACCATGGAGGAGTTCAGCGCAATAGCGTTGCCCAGGTCGGCGCGATCTTCCACCATTTGAATGACGAAGGCCTGACGAGTCGGCATATCGAATGCATTAATGATTCCCTGCGCCAGACCCAGCCAAATCACTTCGCGAATGGTAATGATCCCGGCTAAGGCCAATCCCGCCAGGGCGAAGGACTGCAGCAGGGAGAGAATCTGGGTAATGACCAGCGTGTGGTGACGGTTCCATCGGTCTATCCAAATTCCTGCGAATGGTCCCAGGACGAAAGTTGGAATCCGTGAGGCGAAGCCTACGATGCCCAGCAGCCAAGCCGATCCGGTTAGCCGGTACACCAGCCAACTGGTGGCGACCTGAGTCATCCAAGTACCGATCAGCGACACCGACTGTCCGGTGAAGAACAGGCGATAGTTCCGGTGTCGAAGCGCCCGGAGCGCAAACTTCCAAGTCGCGCCTTCGGTGCTCGATGCCGCTGCTGGCCGCTTGGGAAGCAAGGTCGATTTCGAATTTGATTCATCCCTGCGCATCGAGGACGTTCAGTAACGCTGCATAGATGCTATCTCCGTCTCTGAGAATTCGAGTCCGACGTGGCCGTGATCAAGTCTAATTGTTTTTCGCCGCGAAACTGATGCCCGCGAACGATCCAGTTTCGAAAGAGATTAGTCCCTGGCTGATCGCCATCGCGGTCATGTCGAGCACCTTCAAGGAGGCCCAAGGATGCGGCAACGGCGAACCCGCCGGGCCTACGGGGCGGTCTGGGGAATGGTGCACCAGCAGGCCGCAATGCTCTCCTACGACAACACATTCCGTCTTCTGGCGGCGGTGTTCGTGCTGATGCTCCCACTACTTTTCCTGATGCGCAAAGCAAAGAGGGGCAAAGCGGTGATGGCACATTGACAGAGACGTAGCAAGCTACGTCTCTACAGAGGGATGTGACTTGTGTAGAGACATCGCTTGCAACGTCTCGGTTTTGGACTTTTCAGACTCGGCAGGTGAATCAATTCTTGGCCGTTATTTGATCCTTAATCTTGTCATATTCCTGTTGCGAGATGACGCGGCGGCGAACGAGTTCGGAGGCGCTGCCGTAAGGTCGAGACTCGATGATACGCTCTGCTCCCTCGGTGCTCATTCCCGGTAAACTTTGCAATTGCTCTTTGCTGGCATTGTTCACATCCACGGGCTGGTTGCGATTCCATCCCTCTTTGACGCCGTCAGCCAGCGCTTTCGCGTCGTTCTTGATCTCTGAGGTCGCTTGCGCGGTTTTCTCTCGCACCTCATCGGGACTGGACTTTTGCGAGGTACATCCGGCTGAGAGCAGAAGCAGACTGACGGCAAATGCGGCAATTAATTTCACCACCCTACGATGCAGGCAAAGGCTCGGAGGTTGGATTCGGTCTACGGATTCTGCTTCAGCACAGCGTGCAGTTCCCCGCTCGGGTCTGATCCTGATACCGAAATCGATTGGCAATTCTCCACGATCCAGTCTGCGCCGCCAGCTGTGAGCTCGGACTCTGGAGCCGTAGTTCGACAAGCGATCACGCGCGCCCCCGCAGCTTTGCCCGCGCGAATGCCCGCTGGAGCGTCTTCCACCACGATGCAATCCCTCGCCGGAACTCCTAATAACGACGCGCCTTTCAGGTAGGGCTCGGGATCAGGTTTGCCATTCTTCACATCGTCGCACGTAACCAATCGCTCGGGAATGGGCAGGCCAGCCGCGCGCAAACGGACGGTTGCCAACGGGCGAGTACATGAGGTCACGATGGTCCAGCGGTCCGCAGGCAGAGCGTTCAGCAGTTCACGCGCTCCCGGTAAAGGCACTACGCCGTCCAAATCTGCAAGCTCACCGCTTTCCACTATGCTGTTCTCGGCCTCATAGTCTGCATTCGGAAGATAGTCGCGGATGGTCGAAATACTCGGTCGTCCATGCGCTGTGCGAACCACTTCTGCCGGATCGAAACCGCGCGCGATTGCCCACCGGCTCCAGACGCGGATGACGGCCGGGGTAGAGTCGATCAGCACGCCATCCAGGTCAAACAGAAAGGCGTGGCAAGCGATCTGAGTCATGTACCACGATAGCAAAGAGCCCGCGCTACTGAGGTTCCTGAGTAAGCTCGGGGTTGGGCATCGGCCCTGATTCCAGCTCCTGGTGCCGTTTCTCGCGAGCGGCGTTCGACAATTGCGTAAAGGTCTGCATCTCAGCTTTCGCTTCCTGAATGCGCCCCAGACGCTGCAGAATTTGTCCCCGTAAGTAGTGAGTGCCGGGGCTGTCAGGATCCAACTTGAGGGTTATGTCAGTCTCGGTCAATGCATCCGCATATTTGTTCTCCCGCTGATAAACCCGGGCGAGTTGAAAGTGAGAGCTGGCGAGTTGTGGATCGAGACGCAACGCCTGGCGAAGCATCTTTTCCGCTTCCCGATCTTGTTGCTGCAAGTAATACACCTGCCCCAGTTGATCGTAGTTGTAACTGACATCGGGCTCGATAGCGATGTCTTTAAGGAACTCAGTCTTGGCCCGCACCAGATCCTGTTTCTTCAGGTAAGCCATTCCGAGATTGAAGTGGACGAACGGAAGCGCAGAGTCTCCTTTGGCCGCGAGTTCGAGCTCCGTAATGGCCTGATCGTACTCTTCGCGGTTGAGGTGCGCTTTGCCCATCAGCAGATGAAACTCGGGAGAGTTTTGGCCGATCTCGATCAAGTGAGTCAACGCTCGCTGTTCCAGGTCCGCGCGCCCGGCCTTGTTGGCCGCGATGCCAAGCACGTACAGGTAGTTCAACTGGCCCGAAGCCTGTGACCATAGTGGCTCTAGCTCGCTCGCCGCGTCTCCATAACGCTCGACAAAGAAATAGCACAACCCCAGCAAATAGCGCGCCTGAAACGAGTCCGACGCATCGTGCACAACCGACTCAAACGGAGGAATCGCTTTTCGGAAATCGTTCTGGCGATAGTAAACCAGCCCAACGTTAAGCCGCACGCCGGCGATCTGCGGAGCCAGGTGTTCGGCCTTGTGCAGCATCTCCAGCGCGTGCGGCCACTGTTTGCGCCGCATATAGATCACTCCCAGATTTGCGTACGCGCCCGCAACCTGAGGATTGATCGCAAGTACAGCTCGAAAGTCACGTTCGGCCTCATCCAGCTTGCCGCTTTTGAGAGCTGCTTCACCCTGCTGAAAAACTTGCTGAGGGTCGGCAGTCGTGGGCTGCGAGTTTTGTGTTTGAGCCTGCAACATCAGCTGCCCATGGGCACATTGCCAACAAGCTAGTAGCAGGAAAACCGTCAGGAATCGCATGATCGAACTTGACACTGGTTCCACTCTCTGCTGTAGTGTCCGCCAGCAGCAGCTTGAATTCAAGCCACGATCATCGACGATAATGCGGTCGAAGCACGAAAACAGAGAAACGAAAAGCGCGGCAGTCACGATTCGTGACGTGGCAAAAGAGAGCGGTTTTTCGTCGACCACAGTCTCCATCGTGCTGAACAACGCTCCCCTGGCCCGCTACATTCCGGCTGTCACCAAAAAGAGAATTGAGCAAGCCGCCAAGCAACTGGGTTACCGCCCAAATCTGTTTGCCCGCTCGCTACGCAGCAAGCGCAGTCACACGGTTGGCGTCATGGTATTCGACATGACCGATCCCTATTGCACGCTGGTGCTGCGCGGGATTGAGAATACTCTGTACCAGTCCTCGTATCTTCCCATTCTTACTGATGTTCACAACGAGCGCAGCCGCTTCGAGCGTTACCTGGAGATGCTGCTGGACCGGCGAGTGGAAGCGCTTATCGTGGTGGCGAACTGGCTGTTCGTGGATATCGATGTCCTCGCCGACCTCGAAAAAAGTAGCATTCCCACTGCCATGATCGGACGCGAACTGCGGACCGATTCCATCAGCTCGGTAATGGTTGACAATGAACTCGGAGCTTATGCCGCTCTCGAACATCTTCATTCGCTCGGACACCGCAAGATTGCCTTTATCCGCGGCCCCAAGACTTTGGCGGACAGTGCTCCGCGCTGGAAAGGGATTCGCTCTTTCGCCAAGTCCAGCGGGCTCGAGCTCGACTCGCGGCTGACTTTCGATCTGCCTGAATCTCGAGACCCGATTTCAAGTTTTGAAGCGGGCTACAAATTGACGGAGGATTTGCTCCGGCAGAAAAAGCCGTTCACCGCGTTGATGGCCTTCGATGACATGACCGCGTTTGGAGCCATACGTGCCCTCGCGAAAGCGGGTCTGCGCGTTCCCGACCACTGCTCGGTCATCGGTTTCGACGACGTCGCCGCTTCCAGCTTGTACACTCCCTCCCTGAGCACGGTGCGTCAGCCGATGGAAGCGATGGGCGCGATGGCAGTCAGCATCATCGTCGACGGAATCAATGCTGTGCAGGAGAAACGGGAAGTGTCCGCGGTTCACCGCAAAGTAGCGCCAGAACTTGCGGTGCGGGAATCGACCCGAAGCTTATTGTGAGCTGCATTAACGTTGCTCAGGCTGTTCTGTCCGGTATTTTTTCGCTTGACATGGGAGAGTAGCTACCGCACTATTAACACGTTTTAATAAAGCGGTTTGAGCGTTTCGAGTCTCAGGAGTCGGGTAACGGGTTGGGTTCGGGGTTGGGGCTGGGATTGGTTTTCCATGTAAGTTTCAAGCATTAGGGAGTTGACGATGAAATGCCGTCTTCTGTGGTTTTGCCTCTTCGTATTCCTGTTCTGTCTTCCATCAGTACTTTTCGCGCAGGATACGGCGTCGATTACCGGCACCGTCACCGACCCCTCGGGAGCGGCTGTCGCCAACGCTCAAGTTACTCTGATCAGCACCGAGCATGGCATCACTCGCACCAGCACTACGAACGGTAGCGGCGATTATCTGTTCGCTTCGCTTCCCATTGGCTCCTACAATCTCACGGTCAGCGAGACGGGATTCAAGAAATACGACGCCCAAGGCA
>CAWISU010000068.1:0-54470 GCA_963838765.1 uncultured Acidobacteriota bacterium
CACCTTGTCTGGCGGCAACTTCAGCCAGCCCTTCGCGATCAACAGCAGCAACGTGATCGCCGGCTCGTCCAATCTCTCGAATAACGATCAGCACTCCGTCCTCTGGTCAAAACGACAAATGATGGACCTCGGGACACTCGGGGGGTCGAACAGCATCGCCTTCGGCGTCAATAACAGCGAGTCGGTGGTCGGAGAAGCCGAATCCTCGACCTCCGATCCCAATAAAGAAGACTTCTGCGGTTTCGGTACGCATCTGATCTGCCAGCCGTTCGTCTGGCAGAACGACGTCATGACGCCTCTTCCCGCCCTCGGCGGCAACAACGGCGTCGCCAACTGGGTGAACCGCTGGGGAACCGTGGTCGGCCAGGCCGAGAGCGCGACCGAGGACTCAAAGTGCGCGGCTCCGCAAAAACTCCATTTCCTTCCAGTCATGTGGAAGAACGGAAGAGCCATCAGGCTTCCCATCCAAAAGGGCGATAGGGATGGCATCGCGTTCGGCATCAATAATTACGGCCAGATCGTCGGAACATCCGGGACCTGCGCCGCGTTCAATCCGATTTTTCTGAACAACCTCCAGCCCGTGCATGCATTGCTTTGGGAACATCGAAAGCTCGTTGATATGGGCTCACTGGGCGGATTGACCGGAAACGAGGCCATTTTTATCAACAACAGCGGCCAGGCGGTTGGTGTCTCCGATCTCGCCGGTGACACCACCTCTCACGGCTTCCTGTGGACCAAGGCCACGGGCATGCAGGACCTGGGTACATATCCAGGCGACATTGGCAGCGCCGCCATCAGCATCAACGATCACGGCGTAATCGCCGGATTGTCCGTCATCGATGCCAAGGGCGACTCGCGGGCCGTTGTCTGGAACAACGGCGTCCTGACCGATCTAAACTCGCTGGTTCAGGCCAATCCCCCGCTGTATCTGATCACCGCTTGCGCCATCAATAACAACGGAGAAATCAGCGGCCTGGGCGTAACCAGCAGCGGCGAGATTCACACCTACCGCGCCGCCCCCATACGGAACGGCTCCAGCGTCGAACGACAGCAATGACCGACAGTGATTTGGGCAATCCCCACATCTCATTTTCTGAGATGTGGGGGCTTCCTAGAGGGCGGATCACGGGCTGAGCGGAAGTGCCGGGCCGAAGTCTGTAACGGACAAATGACTCGGCCCCAATGAGTCGGCTTATGGGAGGTTGGAAATTCCGGTCGACCCTTCCTGACCTTCGCGGGTGACGGATTGAAAGCCTGCAAAATAATTCTGCGTTAGTTGGCGCTTATGGAGGGGTGGGCCACATCGAGACCCATGCGGTGCAGTAAATCCGCGAAACGTGGGTCCGAGCGGACCGGGTCGAGGCGCCGCGTGACATTTAGAAACGCCATCTGGCTTTCGCGTTCGGCGTATGCTTTTTCCAGCCACTGAAATACGCCGTCGCTATCGCCGATGCCGGCAAAAACTACTGCCATATCGAAAGCGGAGACGTACCGGGTCTTCGACGCCTCACGCAAGCTGGCGAGAATTGTACGCGCTTCCTTTTGTTGACCTGCAACCCCATACGCGTGCCCCAGGGACGCCAATGCGGGTGGACTGCGGTGCGAGAGTTCAACCGCCTTCTGATACTCACTGATCGCTTGCGCCCACATTCCCTGGTATTCGTAGATGGAACCTAGGGCGACGTGTGCGGGCACGAAGTTGGGATCCATTTCCAGGGTACGCCGGCTCAGATCGATGGCGTGCGCGTACTCGCCCAGATCACGGGCGCGCCCGGCCACAGTCGTATTGACCGACAGGGAGAGAGGGTCGATCTGCTGCGCTCGCGTAGCCTCAGCCATGGCTTCCGGAAAGCGCCGCATCGCGGAAAGATAGTAGCTGTACCAGTGGTGGGCGGTTGCGTAGTTCGGATTCAACTCAATGGCCCGGCGGAATTCTTGCTCCGCTCGCGTCCAGTCCCAGTCGTAATAAAACGCAACTAGCGCCAGCTCCGCGTGTCCTTCTGCGATGGTGGGATCCAACTCCACAGCTTTGTTGGCTGCGTCGTGGGCCTTGGCGCTTGCGACTTTGGCGGGCAAGACATCCGAGCCCAGGATGGAGTAAGTATCTGCCAATCCCGCGTAGGCTGCAGCAAACCTCGGGTCTAATGAAATCGCTTGTTGAAAATAATCGATGCTTTTCTTCAGTCCTTCTTCGTTGCGCTTATTCCAGAAGTAACGGCCCTTTAGATAGGCTTCGTAAGCGTCAGGCTGCACGGGAAGCAGATTACCCGCTGACAGGTCGGTTTTCGGGGCGACTTTTCCCTGGACTTCTTCGGCAATATCACGCGCGGCCGAGCTTTGCAATACCAGCACATCTTTAAGTTCGTGATCGTAACTCCTTGCCCACAAATGGCGATCACTGGCCGAGTCGATCAGCTGGATGCGAATCCTCACTCGATTTGCCACACGTTGCACGGTGCCTTCAATGAGGGTGTCGACGCCCAGCTCGCGTCCGATCTCTGGCGCAGTCTTGTTCGCGCCTTTGTAGCGCATGGCGGATGTCCGGGAAATTACTCGCAGGGTGCCGAACTGGGCGAGATCCGTCGTGAGCTCGTCGGTCATGCCATCGGCAAAATAATCCTCGGCTGGATTATTGGAGAGATTCTGCAGGGGAAGGACTACGATCGAGCGCGGCGGTTTAGGTGAAGCGGCAACCGCCACGGAGGCATTTTTTGTCGACCGGAAAAAAGCGAACAGCCGGGTTCTGCTACCTGACACGTTAAAAAGAAGTGCCCCGGCCGCCAGCAGGACCGCTGCTCCGAGCAGCAACTGCAGTGGCGGGCCTCCGCGCCCGTGTTCCCTCGCTGGAAAACCTCCGGCGACAGCTGGATGGGGCGGAATCGCATTTGCCGCCGTGTCGCTAGACCCCTGAACCTCGGGTATCCGGGAGACCTCCTCACTCCTCTCTTGGTCCACCTTCTTCTTGTCCGGTTCTGTCACGGTTTCGACCGCAGCAATGAAGCGGTATCCCAATCGCGGCAAGGTCTCGACGTAGCGGGGCTCGGTGGCGGAATCGCCGAGCGCCTGCCGCAGCTTCTTGATCGATGTGTTGAGGCCGTGCTCAAAATCAACAAAGGTGTCGGCAGGCCAGAGCTTCTGGCGGATTTCCTCGCGCGTGACAACTTCGCCTGCGTGATTAAGAAGCAATTCCAGGATAGAGAACGGTTGACCGCGAAGCTTTATCCTTGTCCCATTTCTGGACAACTGTTGGGCATCAGTCCTTGCCTCGAACGGTCCAAATCGGAAGATCGACGACGACGTCACCATGGCCAGACCCCACAGCGGGTGGGGAACTTCGCGCGGGGGATTGTACCACCGTATCCCTGAAATCTCGCCACCTAAAATATAAGCATCTTTAGTTTTAATAGCTTAAAGACTCACCGCCTCAATTGAGTGCGGCGCATTTGCTTGCGCAGCCCAGACCTAGGACTGTCCGCACGGAAACGAGTAGACCGTGGGTCATAGAACGGCGCAAGGCAAAAGGGGTTTTTGAATCGTGTTTAGTTCTTGGACAGGTAATTATTAGGAATAGGATTCCGAGGCCGACCAGAAATCCGAACCTTATGCTGAATCGGCGCTCGCCAGTCGAAGGCGCACGAAATTCGACCGAGTGGGAGCTCATGGCTGGGCGGCCCCGCCGGTTATTTCGGAAGGACCAGGATTTTGTGCATCATCCCCATATCTTCGTGGAGCAGGATGTGACAGTGAAACACAAACGTGCCAGCGATGGTCGGATCGCGGAAATCAAAACGAGCCTTGATGCTGTGGTAGGGATGACCGGGTCCCTCCCAGAACGGGATCTCATAGGTGTCGCGGAGATCCTGATGCTTGACCGGCTTTCCATCCACTTCCAAGAGCATGAAATGGATTTGGTGTATGTGAAAGGCATGGGTCTCGAGGGCTCGGTTTTCGATGGTCCAATCTTCCAAGGCTCCGACGTGAGTTGTGATCACGGGTTTTTCGTCGGGTTCGAAAACTTTCTGCTTTTGTCCGTCGACGGTGATGTAGAACTGGATGGGGCCGTTGGTCCCGCCAAATTCTTCCGAGAAGTAAAGTTTCCGTTGCGTGGTTGGCTTCTGTTGGCTCAATCCAGTGAACTTAATGCGTTCCATCGGGGCGCGAGATGTGGGTTCGGTGGTCTTTGGCTGTGGCTGTGTATCTTGTTCGTCGACTGCATCTTGAGTAATTTCGATCTCGGCCAGTTTCTCTTGCAAATCGGGATTGCCGGTCGGACCGGTGGAATAAGCTTCCGTCATGAAAACCGCCCCCTCGTTGTCCTGGGAAGGAGCCCGCACGATAAACTCCGCGCGCCCGGCCGGAGGCACCAAAATGGTGTTTTCAAATCTGGGTTTGGCAAGGGGATAGCCGTCGAGAGCAATCAATTCCAACTCAACCGGCTTACCGTCCGCCTGCACCTGCAAGGGCATGAAGTCCTGCAGGGTGGCATTTGCAACCCGCCAGAACTCCCTTTGGTTGGGCTTCATTTGGATAATAGGCGCCGGAAATGGAGGGGAAGCCGCGACCTGGTAGTTAATGGTTAGTTGGTAGGGTCCGGGCACCCAAGGAACCAGGTACTGCTGGCGGATGACGAAGACGCGTTGTTTAAGTCCGGCCACTTCGGGGCGCACCTTTTCCATTCCCTCGACAATCAGCGCGCCAGCCGCGCCGCCGTTTACCTGGAACTCGGTAAATCCATGCACATGCGGGTGGTACCAATACAAGCCTGGAGGCTCGTCCTTCGGAATCTGGATGTCGAAACGAAACGCGGGCTTGTCAGGTTGGAATCAAAGTGGTGAGCACGTCGTCCTGATGGCAAACGGGTGGAACGTTCAGACCGTGGAAGTGAACGTTAGTCGAAGACAACGTCGGCGTTCCGCTGTCGCCGCAAACCGGCAAGCCAGACATGTCCATGGAGCTCATCTCTGACGACTCATCGTCGCTCTCGATGCGGTCTCTGACATCCAGCACCAGATGATCACCCTGGTTGAGGCGCAACGTCGGGGCCTCGACGATTCGCTTGCCAGTCTCGTAGTTGTAGCAATAGTGATTGTAGCCGGCCTCATCGAACGGAGTGCCGCATGGTGAATTCGGCATTAAGAACGCCATTCACACTGGTGAGACTTAGGGGATCGTGAACGACAGTACCGAAGTTGGGGCGGGGGGGACACTGCGCCTGCAGAGGCAGGAAAGAAAATCCGCATACGAGAATCGCAAGCAAACATTTGCGATGCGGAGCGCATATTCGAGTCCTTAAGTATGCTTCCGGAAAACCAATACACTTTACACCAAACTCCTGGTTCGAACCTTACAAAAAGTGGGCGGCCGACAAGCTCGGCGTCTCAAGCAGCCGGCGGTCGGTAGTTGGCGATTCGGATCTCCCTATGACGAACCGCTGAGATTCTCTGTGCGCCGCTTTTTCGGACTTAACTTAACGATTCTAAGAGAGCGCTTCGGCAGATCAGGCGTCGTCATCGTACCTGTTTTCAGCGGATTAAGAACTCACCAAGAAATCACCTGCAATTCACCCACAGCCCATTGCTCTGCCAGCCGCAATAGGAGAGAGTCCGCAGCGCAAAAGAAGCGGTAGTGTTATGACCCGGCTGCCGGAGCGACCGCGCTTGGTGGAGACTCACCTGAGGGGGGAAGCGCGGTTTAATAAATGCGAAGTTTGTTATCGGTTCCACGAGCAGGAAACACAGATAAAAATTTATTTCACTTTGCTGACACTTTCTTCCTCGATTTCGCGCTGCAAAGGGTGAGTAGGCTTTTGTGACCGTGGGCCGCTCTGATTTTCTCGAGAACCGATATCTAACGACGGCACCTGAAACGAAATTGGCGGCCGCGACACTATGACACGAGAATGAGCGCGTCACCCAAGTTGGGGATCGATGCGCCATTTGATTTTCTGGCAGGACAAACTCTCGGGGGAGAGGTTTGGCCTCCAGACGCAATACGGTCCCGGGTTGCAGTCCCGGGGCCGTGATTCGAGTCGGGGGAACGCACTGGATCTCTGATGTTGTGGGGCGGCAGTCCGGCCAAATAGCTCACGCACGACAGTCTAGCGTTCGTAGTTCGACGGAGTAGTTGTTTTCTGTCCGCTGTGCGCCATGGGGCCAGTCTTCGGCTCTCGGGTACTAACTCAGCAAATCAAAAAAGGAGGATGTATGTTTCGCATCAGCGTTTGGGTGTGGATGTGTATTCTGCTCGTTTCTTGCGCGCTGCCCATGGCAGCTCAGATCCTGGACTGCGCTGAATCACCAACCTAGCTTTGGCGCCAGCACGGCTCTTCTGCTTACCGACGGCAGGGTTATGGTGCAGCCCGTCGAATCCAATAATATCTGGGCGCTGACCCCTGACGATACCGGCAGCTATATCAACGGAACCTGGTCACAACTCGCTTCGCTGCCGTCGGGTTACGGGCCTCTCTACTATGCGTCCGCGGTATTGCCCGATGGCAAGGTGATATTCGAAGGCGGGGAATACAACTGCTGCGGCGGAGGCGAAGTCACTCTGGGCGCGATCTACGACCCAGTGGCTAACGCCTGGACAAGCGTGAACCCGCCCAGCGGATGGACCTACATCGGCGACTCTCCTTCTGTCGTCCTGCCCAACGGTACCTTCATGATGGGCCAGGGAGCAAGTCCATCCACGAACCAGGTCGTGTTCAATGAAAGCAATTTAAGTTGGACCGCCATCGGAAAGGGAAAGCAAGACGGATTCTCCGAGGAGGGGATGACGCTTCTGCCCAATGGGGATGTAATGGTTGTCGATACGGAGAATGGTACCCACGCCGAGAGATACAACGAAGCGACCACCAGGTGGGGCAGCGCAGGCAGCACCGGCGTCCTGCTTCCCTCCAATGGTGGCATGGGTATCGTCCCTGAGTTGGGGCCGGCAATCCTGCGGCCTGACGGTACTGTCTTCGTCGGGGGAGCGACCCCAAACACCTCCGTCTACTATCCTTCTGCCAGTAAAGCGGGCACGGGTTTTTGGATACCGGGTCCAACCTTTCCGACGGGAGTTATGGCCGATGCTCCCGCAGCCTTGCTGGTGACCGGCAATGTACTGATCATCACCAGTCCATTCTTTGCCTCTCCCTCAACGTTTTTCGAGTTCGACGGCAGCAATCTGAACTCAGTTCCTGCACCGCCCAACGCGGTCAACGATGCTTCCTTTTATGGCCACATGCTGGAACTGCCGAGCGGACAAATCCTGTTCACCGATTTCTCCGCGGACGTGGAAGTTTACACCCCCGCCGGAAGCTACAACCCAGCCTGGGCGCCGGTCGTTACCAGCGTCCCGACCACACTGACCCATGGGAACACCTATACAGCCTTCGGCGTGCGATTCAACGGCCTGTCGCAAGGCGCGGCATACGGGGACGATGCCCAAATGGCTTCGAACTATCCCCTGGTGCGGATCACCAATAACGGAACTGGCCACGTCGTTTACTGCAAAACGCACGGCCACAGCACGATGGCGGTCGCAACCGGAAACCGGAGTGTGTCCACCAATTTCGACGTGCCCGCCGGTATCGGAACGGGAGCCAGCACTTTGCAGGTGGTGGCCAACGGTATCCCATCTCCCGCTGTCAACGTGACGGTGAATTAGGACCCGAATATGAGGCGCGTGAAAGCGTTGTCCATGTCGTGGTCCGCTGGCGCACAAGCCGGAATTCAGTCGGAATCTAAAGGAGGTTTTATGTTTCGCATCAGCGTTTGTGTGGGTGTGTTCCTTCTGCTGGCGT
Organism: uncultured Acidobacteriota bacterium; assembly: GCA_963838765.1. Classification (GTDB taxonomy): domain Bacteria; phylum Acidobacteriota; class Terriglobia; order Terriglobales; family Acidobacteriaceae; genus JABDBE01. The sequence continues at coordinate 7,787 of CAWISU010000068.1, forward strand.
GCTGCGTTCTGCCGATGGATGCGCAACAACCGGCAGCCGCTTCCGCTAATTTAGCCGTGCCGCCGATGGTGAACTTCAGCGGCCTGTTGACCGACGCAAACGGCAAGCCCTTAACCGGCACCGTCGGGGTGACTTTCTACCTGTATCAAGAATCACAGGGCGGAGCGCCGCTCTGGATGGAAACGCAAAACGTGCAAGCCGACAAGGTTGGGCATTATTCGGTAGCCCTCGGCTCTACCAGCAGCCAGGGATTGCCCTTGAACCTTTTTGCTGCCGGTGAAGCTCGCTGGCTGGCGGTGCAGCCGCAAGGCCAATCCGAGCGGCCGCGGGTGCTGTTGTTGAGCGTCCCGTACGCTTTGAAAGCGCTGGACGCTGAAACTCTCGGCGGCAAGCCGATTTCAGCTTTCCTGCAAGCGACTACTGGCACCAGTGCAAGCACTTCCTCTGCTCAGGGTTCTTCGGCCCCGCCGCTGGGTACGATTACCGGCGCTGGCGTGAAGGGCTTCCTTCCCATGTTCACCGCCGCACGCGTAATCAAGGATTCCAAAGTCTTTCAGAATGCTGCAGGCGACATTGGCGTCAACAACAATGCACCCGCGGCGAACCTTGATGTGACGGGGACGGAGGATGTCCGTGACACCCTGCAACTGTTTCCGAACGGTGCTCATCCCACGCTGTCGGTGAATGGCACTGCTTTTGCAGTTAGCCACACTGGTGTCGTGACCTTCGTCGCGGGCCAGTCCTTCCCTGGCACAGTTACAAAAGTGATTGCGGGAGCAGGCTTGGCGGGAGGCGGAACGGGCACTCCTACTTTGAGCGTGGCCACTGGTGGCGTCACCAACGCCATGCTGCAAAACTCATCGCTGACGGTGACCGCCAACAGTCCGCTGAACGGCGGCGGAGCCGTTTCCTTGGGTGGCAGCACCAGTCTTGGTCTGAAGAACTGCGCCGCCAGCCAGATCCTCGAGTTCACAGGCGGCGCCTGGAGTTGTGTCAACATACCCGTCGGCACAGTCAACAACGTGGCCTCGGGCACTGACATCATTGTCAACAATCCAACTGGCCCAACCGCGACGGTGAATCTTGATACCACCAAGGTCCCGCAGCTTGCGGCCGCCAACGTATTCACCAACAGCAACACCATCAGCGCCAATAGCAGCACCGCCGATCTCACCCTTAGTAACGCTGGCACCGGTGACGGCATTGACATCGCGGTTACCAGTTCCCAAGGCTTTGGAGTGCTCATCGAAGGCAACAGTTTCGAAGGCGTCCGCGCGGAGGGTCCAACTTTCCCGTTGGTGGGTTTCGGCGGCGCCGGGGAAGGTGTGTACGGCGAGAGTGATACAGATAGCAACTTTTCGACCGGCCTGATGGGCCTCGAAGGAGGGGGCACGCAGATCGATATCGGCGTGGAAGGCTTTAGCTTGAGTACCGCCGGCGTTGGCAACTACGGACTGACCGTCAGCGCCAGCAACGAAGGCGCGACCATTTCCGGCTCGGCCGCAATTGGTGTGTGGGGCGACACCAGCTTGGATTGGGGCGTTCTCGGCACTACCGATGAGGGTAATTCCATAGTCGGATTTAATGCTGGTGAACCTTTTGCTACTGGATACTTTGAAAATGACACGACCGCGTCCACAGACGCCCCGGTTCTAGTCACCGTCGGCGGCAACATTGGCGGCGCTTGCATGTTCGACGTAAGCGGCGATATGTACTGCAGCGGCTCGAAGTCCGCGGTCGTCCCCGTGGACGGCGGCGCCCGGAAAGTCGCCCTGTACGCGGTAGAATCCCCGAAAAACTGGTTCGAGGATTTCGGCTCCGGCCGTCTATCCAACGGATCGGCGGTTATCGAGTTGGAACCCACTTTCGCGCAAACCGTCAACGCCCAGAGCTATAAGGTGTTTCTCACTCCCAACGGAGACTGCAAAGGTCTGTATGTCAGCCAGAAGACGGCTGGCAGGTTCGAAGTGCGGGAACTGGGCGGGGGTACATCCAGCATCGACTTCGACTATCGAATCGTGGCCGAGCGCTTGGGGTACGAGAACATTCGTATGGCGGACAAGACACGACTATTCCGTCCCGGCGCAACCTTGAAAGGCGGCAAGAAGCGCGCGACTCCACTGAAAGCGCCTATTCCGCAGAGACCACAGAAGTCTGCGCACAGCTCAATGGTCCGTTCGGCCCTTACAACCAAGCAAAAGGGTCGGTAGGTAAACCATGGCGCTTCACGGAATAGGGCTGCTTTCGGAATGAACCTGCCCACTGCGGCGATCCTGCGGGGGCGGTTCATTCCGGAAAATTCGAAACAAGAGGGCCGCTGCCCCAAGCTGAGAGCTGGGTTTGGCTGCGCTCACAACAGGAGAACAACTTAAGGAGATTCTATGAAAAAGCTAATCATGATTGCGGTCACAGTAGCTGTAGTTATCGCTCTGTTCGGGGCTTATCACCATGTGCAAGCACAAGGAAGTCAACGGTCGTACGGGCCCCCCGGGGTGAAGTTACCTGTTCCCACACCCACCGTGCTCGCCGCCCATACCTTGATTACATCGTACTTCGACTCCGGCGACAACGGCGCAAGTGGAAGCGGCTATCAGGCTGTCGACAATGCGTTCAACGCCAACTGCACCAGCGTCGTCGGATGCACGATCGAGCTCGATTCCTGGGTTGACGTAGGGGACAGTTCCGGGCCGCTATATGGGATTTGCCTGTTTGTGGACGGTGTCCAGGCGCCCAATTGTCCTTACATTGGCTCGCTTCCTTCAGATGGAAGTTACGTTACCGGTTCGGGCAGTCAGACGGTCGCAGTGGGTCCGGGAACGCACGCATTGCAGACGTTCGTTTACACCACTGGGTCGGCGACGATCGCTTTCTACCACGACAACTATCACCTCTATCGACCGTAAAGAGTCAAGGTTAGCAGGCGCAGCCACGCGTCCTCATTCCAGCACCAGCAGCGGGGCAGTCCACCTGCCCCGCTGCGAAGATTCCGCAAACGGAGGCTTACTCGTCCAGGTCTTCGTCAGGAAGAACTGGATCCACCGTGGAACTGCTCGCGCCGGTTCCATGGAAACCGAGAACCGTGGTCGATCCGAAGAGCATGTATTTGAGCTTGCAACCCGGTCCGCCGGCAGTCGTAGCCGACTTCAGGGTCTGCGGAGAAGGCTTGAAGACTCCGGGATGCTTTAGTACCGCAGCTGTCCAACTGCCCGTTTTCAAAAAGGTCGTATCCGTGACCACGGAGCCGTCCGGACCTGACACGATCAGTGTCAGAGTGTCTGCCGTACTCGTCAGGTTGATGACCATCTTGGAGGGCGACTTGGTTGTGAACTTCTTCCCCCCCGCGGTGACCGTCACAGCGCCGGCCGGAAGACTATAGGTGGCGGAAGTGGCCGTGTGGCTCTTAGGCGACAACGACTCACTCGCCAGCACCGTAACCTTGCCGCTTTTTCCATCCAGGCCCAGAGGATCGGATCCCGACAAGATCGGTCCGACCGTGCCCTTGATGGAAATGGTAAGAGTGTGCGTCGCTGGATTGACTGCGGAAATGTCGACCGATTGTGCCGAGACCGCGCAACCAAGCACAACCACCGTGACCAGAACCAGGGCAGACCTGCGGACTACTTTGGATAACATTGGAATTCTCCTTCTTGGGGTCAAGCACAGAACGGGGACTTCAGTGCGAGTGTAGGAAAGCTACCACGGCATCCCCGCCGATTGTCAATCGAAAAAACCAGAGAGATCTGGAGGCGTCCGGGGCAAAATTCTTGTCAGCCCCTAGGGCCAGGAACGTCCCCTGGACAACTCTCAATGCCGACACATACACTTTCTACGAATCAGCCCTGCTATGCGACTCGTGACTTTTGAAGATCCGGTGAAGCGCGCCCGCATCGGCGCAATGACCGACGACGCCCGAATCGTCGACCTGCACTCCGCCTGCGCGCTCTACCTGCGCGACGTAGAAAGCGAAAGCGCCTTCGAGCGTCTCGCCGACGCTCTGGTTCCCCCGGATATGCTAGCTTTATTCCAAGGCGGAGATACCAGCCTCGAAGCCGCCCGCAAAGCATTGGACCACGCGTTGGACAGCCAAAGCGCAAGCGGACCCAATGCCGAAACGATTTTCTACGCCGCCGGCGAGGTCAAGCTCAAAGCTCCAATTATCCCCCGAAAGTTCTTCCACACCGCCGGCAACTTTCGTGAGCATCACGAGGAGGCCACCAAAGCCGGATTCTCCCATCCTGTGATGCCGTGGATCGTTTTCTTTCAGAACGTGGATGCGATCATCGGCCACGACGAGCCAGTAATCTATCCCGAGCATCTCACCCAGGAACTGGATTACGAATTGGAGCTGGCCGTCGTGCTGAAAAAAGGGGCGAAACATTTTTCCCCTGAAGAAGCATCCCGCCATATTGGCGGCTATGTCATTTTCAATGACATCACGGCTCGCGATATCCAGCGCCGCGAGATGAAGTCGGGGGTCTTCAGCTTCTGCAAGGGGATCGATACTTTTTGCCCGCTGGGCCCATGGATCGTGACCGCCGACGAAATTCCCAACCCGCACAATCTGGCCATGGAGCTGCGCGTCAACGGCGAATCACGGCAGCGTTCGCATTCCAGCAAAATGTCGGTCAAGATCCCGGAGATTCTCTCGCACTATTCTCCGATGGGCTACAGCGCCGGCGATGTGGTATCGACAGGCACAGTCTCGGGAGTAGCTGCCTTCAGCGGCGACCCAAAGGCCTGGTACCTGAAACCCGGGGACGTAATGGAATGCGAAATTGAAAATATCGGCATCCTGCGAAACCGCGTAATTTCCTGGAAAGAAGCTTACGGCCACAAGCCGGCAGCGTTGGCGACCCAGGAAAGTCTGCGCTAGCCGAGACGTTGCAAGCAACATCTGTACAGAACGAATCGGAATTGAACTTGTAGAAACTTAGTGCTACGTTTCGTCGCAGCCACAATCTGGATTTGTACCAATGAGCCATAACTCCGATAAAATCTGGGTCAGCCAACTGAACGCCCGCCCAGAAATCCGGGCCGCATTCCCGCAAACCACAATTCGCTTCTACGACACCACCCTGCGCGATGGCGAACAAACCGTCGGAGTCGTTCTCTCACCCCGGCAGAAACTGGAAATTGCTTGCAAGCTGGATGAACTAGGGGTAACCCGCATCGAAGCCGGTTTCCCGCGCGTCTCCCCCGAAGACGCGGAAGCCATCCAACTCATGCAGAAAGCGAACTTGAAAGCCGAGCTATGGGGTTTTTGCCGCGCACTGAAAGGTGATCTCGAAGAACTGGTCCGCCTGAGTGTCCGCGCCTCGGTAATCGAAGCGCCAACCAGCGACATCAAACTGAAAGCCTACGGCCTGACGCGCGAAGACGTGCTGCGCCGCGTAGTCGACGCGATGTCGTTCGCAAGACAAAACGGAATCAAAATAGCGTTCTTCGCAGTCGATGGCACCCGCACCGAGCTTGACTTCCTGAAGAAAATCAATCTCGCCGCCCTCGAAGCTGGAGCCTCGGAAATCGTAGTCGTGGACACCATCGGAGCCTGCGGCCCCGAAGCCGTCGAATTCTTGGTTCGCGAAGTATGCGGATGGGTCGGACCCAGCATCCCGGTCCACTTCCACGGACACAACGACTTTGGCATGGCTACCGCGTGTGCGGTCGCCGCCGTCCGCGCGGGGGCGACTTGGATTCAAGGAACGATCAACGGCATGGGCGAGCGCGCCGGCAACGCCGACATCTGTGAAATCGCTCTTGCCCTGCGCTGCCTGTATGACGTGCCGGTCGGACTGGACTTGACGAAAGTGCGCGAAGCCTCACAAGTAGTTTCCAATTCCTCCGGCTACACCCTGGACGCGTGGAAACCTCTCGTCGGCGAAAATCTCTTTGTGCGCGAAAGCGGTGCCGTCGCCGCGCAGTTTCACATGCCCGAAGCCATCGAACCCTATTCCGCTGATCTGGTCAATGCGCACCGTAGCATCGTGCTGGGAAAAAAGAGCGGCCTGGACAGCGTTGATCTGAAATGCAAAGACCTCGGGCTGACAATAAGCTCCGAACAGCGCGCTCCAATCTTGGCCGAGGTCAAGAAGCGTTCTATCGCCAAGCGCGGCCTGCTGACCGACGAAGAGTTCAAAGAAATTGTGATTCAGTCCGCCTGAATTTGTGACGAACCGTAGCTGGATCAATTTCACATTTCCTGTATTCCCGTTGCAAACTGTCATCCCTTGCAAAGCGAGGGATCTGGGTGTTTGCTGCGAGGACGAGAATGTTGTGCAGGCAAGAACCCAGATCCCTCGCTTCGCTCGGGATGACACGTGTGTCTTACGTAACGCTATTTGAGGAGGATCTAGTTCTTGAAGTGGGGCAGCACTGCGTCGCTAAACAATTTCGCTTGCCCAGTGCGATCGTCGCCCCAGATTTCCAACATGATGTGGGTGCACCCGGCGTCGCGGTATTCCTCGATGCGCGCGATGCACTCTTCAGGCGTCCCGGCAATCGGACAAACTTTATGCAGAATGTCGTCGCTCACGGCTTTGGCAGCGGCTTTTCGCCCCCCTTTTTCCATGGCGTCCGCAACCGGCCGCAACTCGTCAAAGGTCAGGCCGGCACATTCGAGCAACACATCGGCAGAGCCTTTGATGTTCTGCACTTTGTTGGCGAGATACATAGCTGCCTGCTCGCGCGCGCCTTCTTTGCCTTTGGCCGAATCACGATGGATGCTGCCAACGATTACCGAGCCAAGCACAAGCTGCGACGGATTTTTCCCCGCCTTGCGCGCACCCTCTTCCATGTTCTTACGCGAGTAGCGCACAAACGCCGGCGTCGTAATGCTGGCCGTGAGCAACCCATCGCCAACGACGCCGGACATTCTTTGCAGCACCGGCCCGGTTCCGGCAATGTAAATTGGCGGAACACCACGCGGCGTATGCGCGTCTGGCTTGAGCGGCGGCACGTTGGCTGCGAAGACCTTCCCCTGATACTCGAAAGCATCACCAGCAAGCACGCCCTTGATGATCTCGATGCTTTCGCGAATCACCGTCGCGGGTCCAACTTTATCGCCTTCGCCTTCGCCGATTTCTTTCATGAAAATTTTGGAAGCTCCCAGACCGAGCAGAAAGCGATCGCCAGCAAGATCCTGCATCACCCGCGCTTCCATTGCGATTTGCACCGGATGGCGCGTGTACGGAGAAATGATGCCCCACCCTAATTGAATGCGCCGGGTCTCGGCGGCGATGACCGCCAACACCGCAGTCGACGAGCGCGCCTCAAACGCGTGCTTGCGCCACCAGGGATAAGCCTCCGCTATCCAAAAGGCATCGAACCCCGCGTCTTCGCAAGCTTTCGCCATAGCGACGGTTTCGCGAACCGGCTCCATGCTGAGTTGCAGAACCCCAATGTTGAGTGGCATCGACATGGTTAGCTTCTAGCTTCCTGCTTGTCAGTCTGGATCTTTCCACGAATGCTCAAGCCCTTTGATCAACTCCCACAGCGCCTGGTTCAGCGGAGTCGGCACGCCCACTTCTTTACCCCAATGCACGATCGCTCCGTTCATAAAATCGACCTCGGTTTCCCGCTTGGCGAGCACATCCTGCAGCATGCTGGCGCGGTGCTTGCCAGGAGCGTTGGCGCCTTTCTGCACAAGCTGTCGAGGGTCGCCGTGCAATTCAATTCCCAGCTTCTTCGCGACCGCCTCGCCTTCCGCAATCAGATCGTTAAAAAGATGTCCGGTTGGCTCAAAGCGCGTTGCAGCGCCGTGATGCAACAGCGTGAGCGCGCCCACGGGATTCGTAGATGCATTGAAGATGAGCTTGGTCCACTGCGCGCCACGGGCGTCTTTCAATGCGATCGTATTCATTCCCGAACGCGTGAGCAATCCCGCCAGTTCCTCCACTTTTTCCATGGAGCTGTTGGTGGGTTCGAACGGCCCAATCCAGGTGTCGCCTTTGATGTCATAACCGATGTGTCCCGGCGCAATTGGATGTCCAGCGGGAAATGTCGTGCCTCGAATCACAAATTGCACGCGCTCAGCGATAATCTCCTCGTTGCCGACGCCGTTCTGAACCGAGCACACAGCGCTCTTGTCATCAAAGATGTCAGCGACTTGAGAAATTGCGATTCGGGTATGAGTCGCCTTGGTTGCGACAATGCCGTAGTCGCACCGAGGCAACTCCTTGGCATCGCTGGTCGCGTTGAGGCGCGCAGTAAAGTCTGCGGCTCCTGAAAGGCGCAAGCCATTTTCGCGGATGGCAGCGGTGTGTTCCTTCCACACATCATAGGCCCACACTTCGGCTTCGCCGGCCTTCGCGAGGTGCGCCGCGAACAAACTCCCCACGGCTCCGCAACCGATTACGCAGATCTTCATTTAGACTCTCGGCGTCGAAAATCAAACTTCAGATCCCTCGCGTCGCTCGGGACGACAACGAACATAAGGTATCAAGCGGTTTTCAGCGCTCGTTCGTCAACTGCTGCGCTCCGGTCGCTCTTTTCCCGTGTAAAACTTCCAGGGCACATCCGCCAAACACTCGCCCTCCGTCTTGCCGATACGGTACGTGTCCTGCGTATAGAGACACACTTTGCCATCTTTGTCGACCACCTGGGGATGCAGCGAGAAAATCATATTCTCCTGGAGCCGAACTTCGCTCTTCGCGCCGATCGCGGGATACTCGAGCATGGTTGTGCCGATACTGTGCCCGGATAAATGGCCAAGAGCAAATCCATGCTGGGCGAAAGTCTCAGCCACAACGCGATGAACGTTGCTGGCAAGTTCGCCGGCCCGCATAAGCTTTCTGGCAGCTTCGAGTGCGTGCGGGTACGCGTCCGCCATGGCCTGCGTTCGTGGACTCAGGTTGCCTCGAATCAGCGGACGCGAAAACTCGACCCAGTATCCGCCCGCGCCCGTGACTTCGAGCGAATAGAGTAGCAGGTCGTCAAGGGCGGTTATGCGATGACCTGGAACCTTAAACGAAGCCTCCGCCTCACCATGACTGCCGGAGAGCAGAATATTCATCATGCGCGGGCCCGCGCCGCGGGCAAAGAATCGTTCGACCGCCGGCGCCATAATCTCCGCTTCGGTTTTGCCCGGTTCGTAAGCCGCGACCAGAGCCCAGAATCCATCCACGATGATATCCATCGCGTCGCGCACCTCGGCAAGTTCTTCTTCGCTTTTGACCGCCCGCGCCATGTCGAACTCCAAATCGAATGGCACCATTTCGAACGAACCGTTTGCGAGTTCGCGGTAGTCCCGCACCGCCATAATGAAATTCAAGCCGTAGACGCCAACTCGCTTCCATCCGCGCTCCCGAGCGTGATCAGCTATCCACTGTCCGGGAACGTCAGGCCAAACGTGGTCTTTCACCCAAGGTTTCACCTTGTCACCAATCCATCGGGCTTCCCGCGGAAAGACTAAGGTTGGTTCGCCTTGCAGTGGCAGTAGCACGTACACGTAGCGATGCACGATTTCGAAGCCCGAGACATACAACACGGCCCCTTCGAAACCCGCATACTGATTGCCGCAGACGATGAGCGCATCGAGACGTTCGCGCTCCATGGCGCCTCGAATATTTTTGTAGCGGCCATCGATTTCGATTTGACTTGGCAACGCGTTTCCTCAGGTGCGGGATTCTCTTTATTGCACGCCGCAGAGTTCGGCGGCGGTTAAAGCGTAAATTTTCGTGATGTCGACGAGTGTTTTGATTCTTACCTTCTCGCCTTCGGCGTCGCGCGGCCCACTGGAAGGCCCGTAGTTCACGGTCTCAATCCCGTAACGCGTCATTACCGAAGCATCCGAGCACCACAGGACCACATCGCGTTTGGGAGCTTCGCCCATTACGCGCTGATGGTGCATGTCGATTGCCTTCACCATGGCATGGTCCGGCGTGATGCTGGCGCCGGGCACCGAGACATAGGTCTCAAACTCAAGGCCGTAGTCTGGATAACGCCTTTTCAAATCGAGGTACAGCGACTTGGCCGCGCGTCGCGCTCCCTGCATCGACATATGCGGCGGGACGCGCAGATCGAGAAACAACTCAGCGCGCTCGGGAGTCCGGCTGACGCGCCAGGGTTGTCCACTACGAATGCAGCCTAGATTGGCCACACCTCTGTGTCCGCGATATGTCGTTTTCTGCTCCCAACCTTTTATCCATTTCAATACCACGCCAAGCACGTCGTAAAGACGCCGGATTGAGTTGCGCTCCGCGCGTCCAACCGCGAACGCGGTGTGGACATACATACCCGTGACCGAAATGCGCACCCAAAGCGAGCCGTAATGTTCGAGAATGATTTGCATGTCAGTGGGTTCGCCCAGGATGCAAATGTCCGGCAGGACTCCGTGATTCACCAGGTAATGCGTGCCCACACCGTATCCGCGGTACTCGCGACCGCGAAATTCTTTCCATTGCGTCTTTTCAATTTCCCCCGCAACCGCGGCGAGGATGACGTCGCCTTGCAGCTTTACCCCGGCGCGTTGCAGCGCCTTCACCGCGTGGGTGTAGCAAACCAGGGCGCCCTTCATGTTGTAGATGCCAAGTCCGTAAATCATTCCATCCTTGATCACGGCGTTCGGCTTGTATCCAATACCAGTGAGGAACTCTTCCTGGCCAGTGTTGGAAGTGTCCATGTGCCCGTTGAACATGAGGCAGCGCGCGGTGCCAGCGCCCTCCCAGCGCGCAATCACATTGGCGCGCCCCTCTTCGACTTCTTGCCACGAGACGTCGAGATTCATGGCCGCCCACGCGAAGCGCATGTGCTCCGCCATTCTGGCTTCGTCGCCGGTAGGGCTGGGAATGTTGATCACGTCGCAGCACATCGCTACGATTTCTTCTTCTTTGACCTCAGCGAGGATTTTCTCGACCAGTTTCGGGTTAAGCCTCGAGGTCGGAACTTTGTTTGATTTGGCCACAGTTTTGTTTGCTTAGTGGTGTCCTGCCAACCGAAAATCATCTGGATAAGTGCACAGCTTTTCGTTGCCTTCATCGGTAATCAGGAAATTGTCTTCGAGTCGCAGACCGCCGCCGCCGGGCCAATAAATTCCGGGTTCGATGGCCAGCACCATCCCTTTCTTGATTGTGCCTTTTCCAGCCTGATGCGCGTAGGGGAATTCATGCGCGCGCGCGCCCACGCCGTGACAGATGGGATGCGAAGGCTGACCGGGATATCCGCCTTCCGCAATGCGAGCGCGGATCAGACGATCCAGGTCTGGGAAGCTGGCGCCATCGCGCGAAAAAACGACCGCCTCATTGAAGACGTTTAACAACAAATCCAGCAGCTTATGATATTCGGGCGTGAGGTCACCGGGACACGCATTCTTGGTAAGGTCGGTCCAGTAACCATCCGCGCACACCCAGATTTCGAAAAGGGTGGGCTCACTCTTTTGAACGGGGCGATTGCCGGTGGCGGTAAACGTGGCAATTCCTTTTCCCGACCAGACCAGCGTGAAGGCGCGCGCCATTTCAACTTTTCCTTTGTAGCCCACGCCAAGGCCGTGCACAAAGCTTTCATACATGCCGCCCACTTCGCTTTCCTTCATTCCGGGGCGCATGTGCTCGCGGGTATAGTCCATCGCCAACGCAGCCAGTTCATTGGCAATCCGCATGCGCTCGACTTCCTGTGCGCTCTTGATTGCGCGAGCTTCGTTGAGTAGTGGCGTGGCGTCAACCACTCGACCCGCAACTTCCCCGAACGCATCGAAATACATTTGCGTAGGAGTCGTCGGTTCGCCGACCATGCGGTCGGCAGACTGCGTTCCCATGTTCAACTCAACCGCAACTTTGTCGGTGAGGCCGCGTTCCTTCAGAACTTTCAATGCAAGATCAAGCGCGCGATATTGCGGCGGACGAGGATCGCTTTCGTGATATCCCTTGAACAGGCGGATGTCTTTGGTCCACGAGTTGCGTTCTGCGTCCGCCAATTGCGGTTCCAACGCGATGAGCGTCGGCTCGCCGTCACGAGGAAACACTGCCGCATCGTATCCCTTCATGCACCAATAATTGGTGAGATACACAAGATTGTCTGGCGCGCGCACGACCAGCGCGGTTACGTCCTGATCTTTCATCAGTGCGCGAACGCGACTCAGTTTCGATTCGTCAATTGGCCACGGCATGGTTCTTTATCCGACACGCTGCAGGCAACGTTTCTACAGCTCGACTGCGCGATTTTCACCTTTGAACGTCCACGACGCTTCCCTGCCCTTGATCAGGCGATAGACGGCGCTGTGCAGTGGCGCCGCCATCCCAACGCGTTCGGCTTCGCGCGCAATGGCTCCGCTTAGAAAATCGACTTCGGTCCTCAATTGATGACGAATGTCATACAACATCGACGGCGGATGATTGGTCATGGCACCAATTTTGTTCATCTCCCACGGATCCTCATGAAGTTTTATTCCCGCTGCCGCAGCGACGCTCTTACCTTCTTCCATCAAGTCGTGCACGAGATGTCCGAGAGCGGAAAACTGCGATTCATCCGCGAAGTGCGGCGAGTGCGGCAACCCAGTTAATGCGCACGCTCCGTTGACCGACGCATTAAAGATTAGCTTCGACCATTGTGCCGGACGCGCATCCTGCAACGCCTCCGCCTTCAGTCCGCCCGCAGTAAGCATTTCGGCAGCTTCTTTCACCAGCGCGTAGGCGGTGTGGCGCGGCTCAAAGGGACCGATCCAGGTGGCCGTGTCGAGTTCGTATTGTACGTGCGTATCGCTATGCCTGGTGCCGCTCATGAAAGTAGTGCCGCGAATCACTTGACCGCGAGTGTGGCGTGCGATAATTTCTTCGCTGCCGAGCCCGTTCTGCGCAGAGATGACGGCGCCCTGATCGAAATGGTGTCCGATGACGGAAATGGATTCGTCCACTTGCGTGGCTTTCGTTGTGACGATGCCGAGTTCGCAATCGGGCAGTTGATCCGGTTGTGTGGTTGCTCTGAGCGACACATGAAATTCATGCTTCCCCGAAACCCGCAGCCCGTCGCGGCTGAGGGCTCGGGCGTGATCTTCTCTACGAACAAAAGCCCATACCTCCGTAACCCGCGCCAGGTGCGCCGCGTACAGGCTGCCAATCGCGCCACATCCGACGATGCAAACACGTTTCATTAATTAGCGCCGGCATCTTGCCGGCTGGCGGGTGTTTGCCCGCCCATCGGGCCGCCGGGGCGGCGGCGCTACACGCGCCTCTCTACTCTTATCAGCTTGTCAGCTTGACTGATCTCTTTCCCCACCATTGCCCGGAACAGGCTGTCCGCGTTGTTAAATGAATCGTCGATCATGATGCCGCTCGCGAACAGCGCATCCTGCAGAGCCGCAGAAATCGTGTGGATAGGTGCGGCACCGCCCTCGCCCATCCCCTTAGCGCCGCTGTAGCTGTGCGGCGAAGGGGTTTCGATGTGAGCGTATTTCACCGTCGGCATATTCATCGCGGTGATGGGCGTGTAATCGCTGAAGGTGCTGGTCAGCATGTTGCCGACAGCATCGTATACACAATTCTCCATGAGAGCTGCGCCGATGCCGTGCGCAGTTGCGCCATACACTTGACCTTCGACGATAGACGGATTAATCACCGTACCGCAATCATCGACCGCGACGTAGTCAAGAATTCGCGGAATGAAAGTGTCGCGCTCGATTTCAATCACCGCAATGTGCAGCTGGGAGGCATAGGTCAGAGTGAGACTGCCGTATTTTTTTTGCGTATCCGGCACCTTGAACGGCGCTCGCCAGATGTAGCGGCAGTTCAGCGTGAGTTCATAGAGCTCAGGCGGCAGCACCGCGCTGTTTACGTTGACGATGTTGGCGAGCCCCCAATAGTTAATGGACTTCCCTGTGCTCGTGGTGCGAATCTCTGGACCTTGTTCACCCGATCCGAATTCCAGGTCGTCTTCTTTGCTTTCAAGGAGGAACGCCGCCAGACGGCTCATTTCTTTTCTTAGTTTCTGCGCGGCCCCATGAACCGCGGAGAGTCCGGACACGGCGAACTGGCTGGCATAAGTCCCGGAGAATCCGGTGTGCACGTTGCGTTCCGTGTCGAAGCCGGTTCGCACAGTGATGCGATCGGGATGAATGTTCAACACGTCGGCAACGACCTGGGCGGCGGTGGTCTCGTGTCCCTGGCCCTGCGGACAGGACCCAACCGAGACCACGACCTCGCCATAAATATCGAGCTTGCAGTTCGCGCCTTGCGAGTTGCCGGAAAATGGCGCGCCTGGGTTCACAATCTGAGACTGGCCAAAATTGTTCGTACCCGAATCGAGAGTGGTCCCGATGCCAATTCCGATGAGCCGGCCTTGCTTGCGCGCGGCGATTTGCTTCTGCTTCCAATCGTCCCAACCAACACGCTCTTTCGCCACCTGCAGCATTTTCGGATAGTTGCCCGAGTCGTAGACGCAACCATTGGGCGTCGTATAAGGAAATTCTTCCGGGCGAATGTAGTTGCGCAATCGTATCTCGTCGGTCGGAATACCGAGTTCATGTCCGCAAATGTCGATCACGCGCTCGAGGAACCACAAGTGCTGCATGCGGGAGTACCCGCGATTGGGGCCGACCGGACATTTGTTCGTGACCGCCTGGGTAAAGTCGATCCGCGCATTCTTGAAACGATAAACGCCAGGGAACACTTGCGACCAGATGACGCACCCCAACGGCTCGTAGCGCGGATATGCGCCGCAGTCATCAATATGCCGGGATACGAGCGCGGTGATTACACCATACTTATCGAGGGCAACTCGCGTGTCACGGAAAGTACGCTCGTTGCCGTGGGCGCTCGACGTGATGTGTTCGGAGCGGGTTTCCACCCACTTAACCGGCCTTCCACCGGCCTTCTTCGACGCCAAGGCGCACACCGCCATTTGCGGATAGCTTGTGATCTTAATGCCGAAGCTGCCGCCGATATCCGATGTCTCTACGCGTATGCGATCGATGTGGACGCCGAGGTGCGCCGAAAGAAACTGAATGGCGAATGATGGAAACGAGTTGTTGCATTCGTAATAAATGCGGTCGTCTTTCGGGTTCCATTGCGCGATGACGACGTTATTCTCCAGCGGCGTGCTGGAAAAACGATGGAAATGCATCCGGTCGATATTGACGACGTAGGCGGCTTCGCGGAAGGCTTTGTCAACATCTCCGTATTCGAAGACTCCATTCCAGACACGATTCGTGCCGGCTTCCTCGTGCAGGACGCTCTTGTCGGTCAAGGCTGCTTCCGCATCTACCACGGGATCGAGCGCCTCGTACTCCACCTGCACCAACTCCGCAGCGTCATCGGCAAGGCTGACGGAGTCGGCCACTACGGCAACGACTGGCTCACCTTGATAGCGCACTTTGGAAACGGCCAGAGGATAATCTTTAATCTTGCCGCCGGGATCCGGTGCGATTTCGATGAATGGCTGGGTCTGCGCCGCGATTTCGGAACCGGTGAGCGTGCCCGCGACACCGGCAAGGGCTTCCGCGGCCGAGACGTCGACGCTCACAATCTTCGCGTGCGCATAGGGCGAGCGCACGAATCGCAGATACAACATCTCGCGCAGCTTGATGTCATCGGCAAACTTGCCCCGACCGCGCAACAGCCGGTTTTCTTCCTTGCGCGGAAGCGCTTGCCCCACCCAGTTCTTAGCGGCATCCCTCGTGTTCGGGCTCACAGCCGTCTCCTCATCGCAAGGCCGCCTGCAATCCATCAATCAATTTCTGCACCTGTTTTTTTCCCAACGGCTCCAGCAAACCGCCAGCCATGGACGCCAATCGGCCGAAGATCTGCGCCTCGCCCTGCCAAGCCACTTTGGTGCCACCCTCGCCGTCGAGCGGCGACAAATCAAAACCTGCCGTTAGCGCAACATTGCCTCCAGCTACGCTTCCCTGCCCTTTGTAGTGCGCCCGCTTAGGACGCTCGGCCTGCGCCAATTCCATCTTCACTTCCGCCACGCCTTTGATGTGCGAAATGCCGACGTTTACTTTGACCGTGAAATGGGTCGCGTCCTGCACCGACAGGCCCTGAAACTCAGGCAGCAGCGCCGCGAACCGGTTCGGGTCGACGAGGAAGTCGTGAACTTCTTCCGGCGCGCGCTTGACTTCAAAGTCGCCGGCAAACTTGATGGCCATGCTTCAGGCGCCTTTCATGTTCTGTGCCGCCGCTTGAATTGCTTTCAAAATATTCTGATATCCGGTGCAGCGGCAAGTATTTCCCGCAATCGCTTTGCGCATTTCCTTTTCGCCAGGCTGTTTGTTGTGTGACAACAACTGCAATGCTGAGAGCATTAGCCCCGGGGTGCAGTACCCGCATTGCAATCCGTAGCAATCGCCAAAAGCTTTTTGAATGGGGTGGAGCTCACCATTTTTTTCCAAGCCCTCGACCGTGAGAATCTCCGCGCCGTCCGCCTGCACCGCGAACATGGTACATGATTTCACTGCCGCGCCGTTCATCAGCACCGTACAGGCGCCGCAGTAGGTCGTATCGCAGCCGACGTGCGTTCCGGTGAGATCAAGATCCTCCCGCAGCAATTCGACTAAAAGTTTGCGGGGCTCAATCGTCCGGGAATAGGACTTGCCGTTCACTTTGAGCTGAATCGAAATGTTCTCGATGCGATCAGGCATAAAGATGGCCCACCTCAACGTGCTCGCCATGAGCCCGGCGGAGCGCGATCTCAATCACACGCTTAACCAGGGAGCCGACCAGCGCGCGTTTGTAGTCGGCTGAGCCGCGCACGTCGGACTGCGGATCAGCCGCGGCCCGAGCCGCTTCCATCGCGCGTGCGATCGTCTTTTCCGTGAGAGGCTGTCCACGCACGGCAGCTTCGGCATCCTTCGCTCTGATAGCGGTCAGGCCGACACAGCCCAACGCGATCGCTACATCCAGACAAACATCGCCGTTCATAGTAAGTTGTACCGCGGCACTCGCCGTAGGATACACGGGCGCGGAGCGCTTAAATGCCAAATACGCGCCGCCACTTTCCTTGGGAGGCATTTTCACCGTTACCTCGCTGACTAATTCGTCGTGAGCCAGTGCGGTGGTGTATGCGTCCTTGATGAAGTCACTCAAGGGCACCGCGCGCTCGCCATTGGTGCCAAGACAACGAACTTCAGCAGAGAGCGTGAACAACACGGTCGCCCAGTCGCCGCTAGGATCGGCTTCGGCAAGCGAGCCACCAATGGTGCCGCGATTGCGCACCTGAACATCGGCAATTCCCGCGGCGCAGTCATGGAGAATTGGAATTTTCCCAGCCGCAGCCGACGCCTCGATCTCCGCATGCCGGGTCAGCGCACCGAAGCGAATCGTGCCGTTGCCTTCCTTGATGTAGGACGTGCCCGGTACAAAATTCAGATCCACGAGGTGGGCTGGATTGGCGAAACGCAGCTTCATCAGCGGGATGAGGCTCTGGCCGCCCGCCAGCACCTTGGCATCATCGCCAAACTGGGCCAGCATGGCGACCGCTTCCTTTAGGGAACCAGCGCGGTGATAGTGAAACGCTCGAGGGTACATCGTTTCGTTAACCTTACTCGCTATCTTGAAGCACTCATACTCAGACGAGCGGGACCCTGCACGCTGGGCCAATAAGCTTAACAAACGTACTCGTCTCGCGACTACTCGACGATGAAAATAACAATGCCAGGCTCATCCTAACCTTTGCTCTCGATCTTCCGATACTCGCCGCGGAAATACACCAGCGGGTCTCCTTGCCGGACCACGACATCCTCCACTTCCGCAATAAAAATTGTATGGTCTCCCGCATCCTGCGCAGTGTGCAAGCGGCATTCCAGATAAGCCAATGCACCGTGCAGGACTGGGGTACCATGCTGGGTGCGATCGAAACGGGCTCCGGCCTCTCGCTCGGCGTGCTGGTGAGTCGGACTCGGATCGGCATAGTACTCCGAAATGGCCCGTTGGTTTTCCGCCAGAACATTCACTCCAAAACGTTTTCGGGCATGTAGGTGTGCGTGGGTTCGCGCGCGATGATCGACGCACACCAACACCAGCAAGGGATCAAGCGACACCGAGGTGAAGGCGTTGGCGGTCATCCCGTGTACTTCGCCGCCACAGTCGACGGTGATGACCGTAACCCCGGTGGCAAAGCTTCCCATTGCCTTGCGGAATTCTGTCTGCGTCACGCCCATGGAAAGTTGCAGTCTCCGTGAATTGTTCTAAGTTCGTTTCCGTTCAGACTCGTTTTGTTCAAGACGCAACGACCGGCCCCCACGTTTCTGCCTTTCAGAGTTTTATCACGTCAGGCCTGCCTGTGACTTCCTCGCCTAAGAACAGTCTCCTTCCAGGGGTGGCCTCATGTATGATTTCGGGATCGTGGGTGTGGGACAACCAGCTTGGACTGAGCGTCAGCCTTTGCGTTCCTATGTGGACGAGCTGCGCGCCGGAATGCCGCTTTCGCGAGAAGGTGCTTGTCAACTGATCCGCTGTTCTGAACGCGATCTCCCCACGCTCTTATCGGCTGCGGTGGAAACCAGGCAGCGTTTTAGGCCGACAATTGTTACCTATTCGCGCAAGGTTTTTATTCCGCTTACCAATCTGTGTCGCGACTACTGCGGCTATTGCACCTTCCGCCGCGATCCCGGCCAGCCGGGTGCACGTACCATGACCCCGGACGAGGTGTTGGCCGTGGCCCGCGTGGGCGAGAAGATGGGATGCACCGAGGCGCTCTTCAGTCTGGGTGACAAACCGGAACTCGCGTTTTCCGAAATGCGCGAAACTCTTCACGAGTTGGGATATAAGTCCACTCTTCATTATCTCGAGGCCATGTGCGAACTGGTGCTTTGCGAGACTACTCTGCTCCCTCATCCTAATCCCGGGCTGCTGAGCGCGGAATGGATTGCGCGTTTGGCAAAAGTTTCTCCGAGCATGGGCCTGATGCTTGAGACTACCAACGCTTCGCTGCTGGCAGCCGGTGCCGCCCATGATAATGCTCCTGATAAGCTTCCTGCCAAACGTCTGCGCACCATTGAGGAAGCGGGTAAGCAAAGTGTGCCCTTCACCACTGGCTTGCTAATTGGCATTGGCGAAACCCTCGAAGATCGCGTCGAGGCGCTGCTCGCTATCCGCGAACTGCATCGCCGCTACGGGCACATTCAGGAAGTAATTATTCAGAACTTCCGCGCCAAACCCGAGATCCCCATGCATGACTGGCCCGAGCCTACACAGGGCGAAATGATGCGCACGATTGCGGTGGCACGCCTGCTTATGCCGGAGGTCAACATTCAGGCACCTCCCAATCTGTCCGCACCGTACTATGATGAGTTGCTCGATGCTGGCATTAACGATTGGGGAGGAGTCTCGCCCGTGACGCCCGATTTCATCAATCCGGAAAAGCCGTGGCCACATCTGGAACAACTGCAGTTACGAACCGAAGCGAAAGGATATATTCTGCGCCAGCGGCTGCCGGTCTACCCTGAGTTCATATCGGCGGCGCGCACGGGACCGGGCTTGTTATCAGAAAAAGTTAACGCCGCAGCCGATCGTGAAGGTTACGCGCGGAGGTCCGCTTGATCGTCGTGCTCACGGGGGGAACGGGAGGCGCAAAATTCGTCGAGGGCCTCAGGCAAGTTGCCTCGGCACAGCAACTCACGTTCATTGTGAACACCGGGGACGATTTGGAATGGTGGGGATTGTACGTCTCTCCCGACCTGGATTCGATTACCTATGCGATGGCCGGCCTGCTTAGCAAAGAGCGCGGCTGGGGAGTAAAAGGTGACACCTTCTTTTGCCTGCAGGCCATGGGAGAACTGGCCGAGCCGATCTGGTTCCATGTCGGCGACCGCGATCTTGCCATTCACTTACTGCGCTCGAAATACCTGGCACAGGGAAAGACGCTGACTGAAGCCACCACGGCGATTTGCAACAAGTTGGCCGTGCAGGCGCGAATCCTGCCGATGAGCAATTCGCGAGTTGAGACCAGGATCGACACGCCGGTGGGAGATCTCAGTTTTCAGGAGTACTTTGTGCAGCGCTGGTATCAGGACCCAGTCAATTCGGTTCGCTTCGCGGGAGCCACCGACGCCGAGCCTGCGCCCGGAGTAGTCGATGCCATCATGTCCGCAAGCGCCGTAATCGTGGCTCCGAGCAATCCCGCGACCAGCATCGGCCCCATCCTTGCCGTCGCCGACATTCGCGAAGCATTGCGGCAAACCCCGGCCACGGTAGCCGCCATCAGCCCAATCGTTAACGATGCCGCAGTCTCAGGCCCAGCCGCCGCGTTAATGGCGGCGCAGGGATTGCCTGTCTCCATCGTAGGCGTAGCCAAGGCTTATGAGGATTTTCTCGATATTCTAATTGCGGATGTTCGCGATCTTGATGCGGCCAAAAAATTGGATCGTCCGGGGCTTCGCGTACACTGCACCAACACCATGATGCGCACGGCAGAGGACAAAGCCAAACTGGCGCGGACTGTACTTGCGCTGCTGGGTGCCGAAAGCGCCCGCGCTGCGGACCTGTCATGATCCTGATCCCCGTCAAGAGTCTGGCTAACGCCAAGCAACGGCTGGCATCGGTGCTCGACCAGCCAAGTCGCACCAAGCTAGCTCAGGCGATGCTTTTCGATGTGTTGGAGACGTTGGGTGCATGGGCGAGCCGGCCTGAAGTCAGCATTGTGACCACCGATCCGTTTGCCCTCGATCTCGCACGACGATTCGAATTCCAAATTATTCCAGACAACGCAAATCGTAGCGAGACGGATGCCATCGAAATGGCAACCCGGTTCTGCGAGTCTGCTGGTGTTGACAGCACGCTGGTCATTCCCGGCGATATTCCGCTGATTCAAATTTGCGAGCTCGAAAAAATTCTGGAAGCAGCGCCGGCCGAAGGTTCCGTACTCGTCCCCGCCGCCGACGGACGCGGAACGAACGCAGCCTGGCGCCGACCCGCGGGATTGTTTCCCCTGCGTTTTGGAAACGATAGCTTCAAACCACATCTGACGGCAGCGCGCGCCACCCAGAAGCCATGCGTGGTGCTGTCTCTCACCGGCATTGCTCTCGACGTGGACAATCCTTCCGACTTGCGCCGACTCGCGGAAGCCTCCGGCGAAACCCGCTCCCAGCGGCTGGCGCGGCAGTGGGACCTAACCGATCTTTCTTTGGCAGCAAATGAATAGTGCAACGCTCGTGTGGGGACGGGCAACTCGCGAGCCTGCCCTGAGCGGAGTCGATAGGCCCAGGCCGAGCAACGCTCGTCGGCGCATTCGCAACAGCCTCGCCCTCAATCCATCGACATATTTTGCCGTACACTAGCAAGCGTACGGTTCAGCATGGCGAGGCTCGATCAATCCGGCGAACTGCGGATCATTCCTGTCACGCTTGCTGAGGAAATCCTGCCCGGCGACTCGTTGGCGGAAAAACTTGCCCACGGCTTGAAGCACCTGAATCTATCACTGCGAAAGGGCGACATCCTGGTCGTGAAGCACAAGATCGTATCCAAAGCGGAAGGCAGGCTGATTGAGCTTGATAGCATCAAACCCTCGGCAAGTTCACGAGCATGGGCGCGGCGATACAATCTCGATGCACGAGTAACCCAAGTGGCTCTTGCGGAGAGCAAGCGGGTGGTGCGGCGCAAGCGCGGCGTCATGATCACTGAAACCCAACACGGCCTGATCTGCGCTAATAGCGGCGTGGATGTTTCCAACGTCAACGGCGGCCGCCGCGCCCTTTTGCTTCCGAAAGACCCCGACCGATCCGCGGCCCAACTCCATCGCGAAATCAAGAAACGCCTGAAACTTTCCATCCCTGTAATCATCACTGATAGCTTCGGACGTCCCTGGCGGGAAGGTCTCACTGAAGTTGCGATTGGCGTCGCGGGGATGCAAGCCTTGCACGATTATCGAGGACATCGTGATCCCCATGGTTATCCTCTGCGCGTCACCATTGAAGCTGTTGCCGATGAACTGGCTTGCGCTGCGGGCTTGGTCTGCGGCAAGCTAGCTCGCACGCCAGCGAGTATCATTCGAGGGTTCCGTTACCGGCCCGGGCGTGGGCGAGCTCGTGATCTGATTCGTCCGGCGGCGAGCGATTTGTTTCGCTGATATTGTTTCTTGAGAGGACTTATGACTCGCGTTCTAAGCCAGCACGAACTGGAGGGCTTCCCCTCTCTCGATTGGTCGAACATCGCTCCTGGCATAAGTCGCCAGGTGCGCACCGCACTCGATCAAGTGATGAATACGCTGGACGGCGGCGTGCTCACGCGCGAGCAGTGCTCGCTGCTGGCAAACGCCGACGGCGACGACCTCCTCGGCCTGCTCGTAGCAGCGGATGCTTTACGTCGCGAGCTGGTCGGAAACATCGTCACGTATGTCGTAAACCGCAATATCAATTTCACCAATATCTGTTTTGTCGGCTGCAAATTCTGTGCCTTCAGCCGCGGACCCCGCGAATCCGACACTTACTTTCTCAGTCTCGAGCAAATGGCTCAAAAGGCAATTGAGGCCTGGAAAACCGGCGCGACCGAAGTTTGCATTCAAGGCGGACTGCCGCATGGCCTGCCTCCATTTCACTATCGCGATATTTTGCGCGCGGTAAAGCAAGCGGTACCCGGCATGCACATTCACGCTTTCTCGCCTATGGAAATAGTTTACGGCGTCGAACTCACTGGCATGCCGCTCGAAGACTACCTCCGCATGCTCCGCGACAACGGCCTCGATACTCTGCCGGGCACCGCCGCCGAGATCCTGGACGACGACGTCCGCTTCGTACTTTCGCGCAATAAGCTTTCCACGGAGCAGTGGAAGCAAGTCATCCGCACTGCTCATCAGTGTGGCATTCGCAGTACCTCCACGCTGATGTATGGACATGTCGAGTCGCCCGAGCACTGGGTCAATCAACTTTTATCGTTCCGTGAAATCCAGCAGCAGACTGGCGGCTTCACCGAATTCGTCCCGCTCGGATTCGTCCACCAGAACACGCTGCTATTCCATCAGGGGATCGCGCGAGCTGGTCCCACGCTCGCCGAGCACCTCAAAATTCACGCCCTGGCGCGAGTACTGCTGGCCGGCGCCATCAACAATATTCAAGTGTCCTGGGTAAAGTTGAATCGCAGTCTGTCGCAGCTGTGTCTCCACGCTGGCGCCAACGATTACGGGGGAACGTTGATGGAGGAAAACATCTCGCGCGAAGCCGGAGCCACGGCCGGCCAGTACACCAGCCCCGAAGATTTTCAGACACTCATTTTGGAAGCGGGCCGAATTCCCGCCGAACGCAACACCGTTTACACGCGGATCAACCTGAAGCTTCAACCGGCGGAATTAACCACCGAGCAATCGCTTGAGCCGGAGTTCGCATGACAGCAATCTCATGAACGCGCCCCGTCCCATCGTGGTTCTCGGAGGCACCGGCCCTGAAGGATTCGGACTGGCTCTGCGCTGGGCGCAAGCCGGCGAGACTGTGATCATCGGGTCGCGAGACCCCAAGCGTGCCCAGGATGCCGCTGAAAAAATCAAACAGAAAGCCGGTGCCGGCGCGAAGATTTCCGGCAGCGACAACATTACCGCCTGCGCTGCCGCCGACTTGCTGGTGCTCACGATTCCCTTCGAGGGCCACGCCGCTCTGCTCAAGCAACTCAAACCGGCGATCCGTCCCGGCAGCATCGTGATTGACG
Source organism: uncultured Acidobacteriota bacterium (assembly GCA_963838765.1). GTDB lineage: Bacteria > Acidobacteriota > Terriglobia > Terriglobales > Acidobacteriaceae > JABDBE01. The sequence goes on from CAWISU010000068.1 coordinate 31,342, forward strand.
CCACCGTCCCCTTAGCCGCAAGCGTGGGTGGCCGCGCTACGCGCACACTTGGAGTCTGGCAAGGCTCCGCCGCGCAACAAACTGCGGAGCTTGTCCCCAAAGGTATTTCGGTTGTGGCCGCTTTTCAAAACCTGGGAGCCGAGTTGCTGAATGCCGATAGCCCAGTCGACTGCGATGTGATTGTGTGCAGCGATGATTCGAATGCCAGCCAAGTCGTGCGCAGCTTAGCCACAAAGATTCCCGGCGTTCGTGCAATCGACGGCGGCAAACTGGAGAATGCGCGCATCCTGGAGCAAATCACAGCCTTGCTGATCGGCATGAACATCCGGCACAAAGGGCACTCCGGCGTCCGCATCACCGGCTTGCCGCCCGCGGCCTACGAGGTCGCGTAGCGCCGCCGTATCTTCGGCTCCGCTCAGGGCAGGCTTGCAGGCTGTCCCGAGGGCATCCTTCCCTCGGAGTGCTGCGAGTGGAACTCTCGGACGACAAGGAAAGAAATGAACGATTTTCCCGAGGATCGCCCGGCCATCGAATTCCGCCACGTCTCCTATCGAGTGAACGGCACCGGCGACGATACACGCGAACTGCTCCACGATCTGAACCTCGAAGTGCAACGCGGAGAAACCTTAGTCCTGCTGGGCCGCAGCGGATCTGGCAAAACCACCACTCTCAAACTAATCAATAATCTGCTCACGCCCACGAGCGGCGAACTGTGCGTTGAGGCGCGTTCGACGCGCGAGTGGGATGTAATCCGCCTCCGCCGCATGATTGGCTACGTAATCCAGGAGGTTGGACTTTTTCCCCACTTCACCATCGAGCGCAATATCGGCCTGGTTCCGAAAATTGAAAATTGGCCCGCCGATCGAATCCACACGCGCGTTTTCGAATTGCTGCAACTCGTCGGACTCGATTCCGAAATCGCCTCGCGCTATCCCCGCCAACTCTCCGGCGGCCAGCGCCAGAGGGTGGGCGTGGCGCGGGCTCTGGCGGCCGATCCGCCCATCCTCCTTATGGACGAACCTTTCGGCGCCCTTGATCTCATCACCCGTGCTGAACTGCAGCGCGAATTTCTCGAATTGCAGAGGCGCCTCCGCAAGACCGTCGTCTTCGTCACGCATGACTTGCGCGAAGCTCTGTTGCTCGGCACGCGCATCGCGTTGATTGAAGCCGGTCGCTTGGTCACCCTGCAAACGCCCGAAGAGTTTCTGAATTCAACCGACCCGCTGGCCGCCGCGTACAAGGACGCTTTCGGTACCGGTTGTGAATTGAACGGAGGACGGCCTTCCCGCCCGTCCTCATAGTTTCTGAAGCGATATGAGCATTTAGCGAGGAACCATGAACGTCTGGCAATTCATGCTGCAGAATCACACGGAAGTTCTCGAACTCACCGCCGAGCATTTGAAGTTGGTCGGAATCTCCACGATGCTCGCGGTGCTCGTCGGAATCCCGCTCGGCATCCTCGTCACGCGCTGGCCCAGTCTCAATAAACCCATCCTCGGCAGCGCCAACATTATTCAAACCATCCCCAGCCTTGCCCTGTTCGGATTCCTGTTACCCGCCCCGTGGATCGGAGCCCGCGCCGACCGGCTCGCCATCCTCGCGCTCGCTCTCTACGCCCTGCTGCCGCTAATTCGCAACACTTACGCCGGCATTCAGGGCGTCGACCGCTCCATAGTCGAAGCGGGACGGGGCATGGGCATGACCGATCGCCAACTCCTGCTTCAAGTCGAACTCCCGCTGGCGCTGGGAGTGATCATCGCCGGGGTTCGCGTCGCCACGGTGATCTCAGTCGGTTTAGCGACCATTGCCGCCGCCATCGGCGCCGGCGGTTTGGGAGAATACATTTTTCGGGGCCTCGCCATGGTCAACAATCAAGTCATTCTCGCAGGCGCCATCCCCGCGGCCGCGATGGCACTGCTAGCCGACGTAAGCTTGGGCTGGTTGGAGAAACGCCTTAGCCCGGGCTAGCAACATCTACCCGTGCAGACGTTGCTTGCAAGGTCTCTTTCTTGGAAATGAATGCCACGTCAAACCATATTCGTTGTGCTTCTCGCACTGCTTACGGGATGTGGCCCGTCCCGCGAGAATCGCATCGTGGTCGGATCCAAAAACTTCACCGAACAATTAATCCTCGGAGAAATCATCGCCCAACAAATCGAAAACAAAACGCATCTTCCCGTCGAACGCCGCTTTTATCTAGCCGGCACCTACATCTGTCACCAAGCCATCCTGGGGGGCCGCATCGATATTTATCCCGAATACACCGGCACAGCTCTCACCGCAGTGCTCAAAGAAAAGCCAAGCGCCAATCGCGAACAGGTTTACGACCAGGTGAAAACCGAATACGAAAAGCGCTTCAACCTAACCCTGGGACCAACTTTCGGCTTCAACGACACCTTCGCCATCGAAATCCGTGGCGAGGACGCCCGCCGCCTAAGTCTGAAGACCATCTCGCAAGCGGCGCCGTACGCTTCGAAATGGCGCGCCGGATTCGGCTACGAATTCATGGAACGCCCCGACGGCTACAAAGGACTCGTCGACACCTACGGCCTGCATTTCGCCGACAACCCCCGCATCATGGACCTTGGCCTTCTCACCCGCGCCCTGAAAGACAGACAGGTAGACCTCATTGCCGGCAACGCGACTGACGGCCTGATCCCCGCCCTGGACCTGTTCGTCCTCGAAGACGACAAACATTACTTCCCGCCATACGAAGCCGTACCGATCGTCCGCGAACAGACGCTAGCGCGCCATCCCGAGGTGAAGCAAGCCCTCGATGAACTCGCGGGAAAAATCTCCGACAACGAGATGCGCCAACTGAACTACGCCGTCGACGGGCAGCGCCGAGACGTAAAAGAGGTTGTGCGTGAGTTCCTGGAGAAGAGAGAGCGGTAGAAAGCGGCTGCATCTCGGCGGCTGTCTGCTAAACCGTCTCGTTCCTGATTCAACCGTTGGCTCAGTCCGTCGGTTTCAGCGCGTAGTAACCACGGCGGGCCTGGAGGCTCAGCTTTTCGGGCCGTTGCAAAATGACTTTCAGGCTGTGAAATTTGCCGTCGAGTTTCTGCGGCGAAAATCCCAGAATGTAGAAGATCTCGGGAAGAGCGGTCTTCTGGAAACCTTCATCCACATCGTTTCTGTTGTGGAAAAAAGTCCCACCGGTTCCGCTGGCGAGGTCAACCAGCAGATCAGACGGCGTGGAAGTGCTGCCTAATTCGATCACACTTCTTTTCGACAGGCCGGCGGGGTCGAGAACGTTGATGATTACTTCCGCGCGCAGAGCATTGTCGATGATCTCCGTTGCTTCCTGCTGCATTTCGGCGACAGGGAATCCAGAGGAAACCAGAACGACGCTGCGCTGGCCCGCCATGCCGGAAATCCTGCGAACGACTTCCCGCAAGGCATTTAACGATCGCTGGCTCTCAGCTCGCCCAGCAATCAGCACTTGCGCAGCGGTATCGCGCGCCAGCCGCTCTGCCGGCATTCGGGCATCCGGATCGCCGGGGTATGCGCACCGCATGGCCTCATCGGTAGCCTGTGCCAAGGCCGGGGAGTCGTTGTTCTGAATCAACTCTGCCTGAGCGTAGCTGATATCGGGACAGCGAACCGAACCGGTGGCCGTGAGTGGGTGCAGACGAATGTGCAGTAGCGCGTCGCGCAGCTTCGACTGGTCGCTGGTGAAATCAAGCGCAATGGTGCCGGAGAGGGTGAAGATGCCAGCGTTGTCCCCACCCTGGAGCGAAGTGAGATGACGTTGGGCGGCGTCGCGGGCGCGCATCAGGTCATCCAGCGCGGCGTGAATGTCGTCGAAGACGTAGGCTGCATAACGTTGCGGCGCAGGGACAGAACGCTGCGCTGACGCTTCGTCTGCGGATCGAGCCGGCACCGCGGCAACAATGCCAGGGCGTTCGAGAGAGAACTGCGTGATCAGTTGCGGCTTGCGGTCGTCAAGCAGGCGGAAGTCCGGCTTTTGCAGATAGTCGACGGTCTGCCCACGCGAATCGCGCACCACAGCGGGCACCAGCACCAGTCTGACGCTGGTCTTGAATGTGGGCACTTGATCGCCCGGCAATTCTGTTGCCGGGTTTGCCGCGCGGAGCGCGGGCACAGGAGCCTGCGCCGGCGATTCGGTCTTTGGCAACAAGTTAGTTGCTTCGACTCGGGCAGTGGCGGCTAGTTCGGCCTGCCTTTGTCTCGACTCTACGTCGGCGATTTGGGCTTTCAGAATCTCCGTGGTGACGTTGAGGCCTCGGCGCAAATCCATCGGCGAGGGAAGTGAAACCACTTCAGGCGGCGCAGCTGCTGATGGTGAGGGCGTCGACGGCGGTTCCTCGCCGGTCAAAACGCGAGTCCGGGCGGCGAACTTTTGCCAGTGCTTGAATTTCCCTTGATTATGCCAGCAGTGGCCGGAAGACATGGTCGGGCAGGTCAGGTTTACGGCTTGCAGCGGCAGCACGAAACTGGTTCCATCGGCCAAATCCACGTCGCCATAATCGATCACCGTGTTCACTTGTTGAATCGGAAAGTTCGACTCGATGTCGACAGCTCTGCGTTCCAGCCGCATCAAATGCAAATTCGATTTGTTGATCCATAAACGGCCGCGATAGCCCGGAAAGGTGGTGGCGCCCGTCGAGGTCTTCAGATACCACGACCGATTGTTTCCCCTCTCCACTCGAAATTCGAAAACCAGGGCCTGGTTTGAATGCAATGCCTCTTGCTTCGTGAACTTAAATTCCGCGGCGGCTCGGGGCAAGAATACATTCCTCAAGTCGGTCGCGAATTCCCCTTCCGACCAGGCGCCCATGGATTCCATCGCGGATTGGGCAGATTTTCCATCGATTGTGATCTGGCTGTATTGCTCCTGCCCGCCTTCGTAGCGTACCTTCGCCTTGATTATGTCCCTTCCAACTACCTCGCCGAGTTCGCCGCTCTCGGAGCGTTCCGTCTCCTGATCGCAAATGACATTGGGAATTTTCCAACGCAGAGAGAGGGAAAATTCACACACAGATTCCAGCGCGGCGCCTTGCTCCTTGCCGCGGGCCAAGCCTTGGCAATATGCGGCGACGCCTTCGGGCTGTTCCAAATCGAAAGGCGGCTGCCTGCCCACACTTTGCGCAGCGGTGTAAGCCAGACCGTCGGAGCCGGTGCTTATTTCCAGGTTGGGTTGGACCGGGACTGATTCGGAGTTGATTTCCGAACTTGCCAGAGACCCATACGCAGCAAAAGTGGCGAGAAGTCCGACCCGAAAAAAACACGATACTCGAGATTTGCGCCATGCTCTCACGGGGAAACACCCATTCCATCAAACCGGATTTCCTTCACGACCTCTGAAAACGGCACCATTTTACGCTCGTGGCCGCTGTTCGGACACCAGGAAAACTCGCTTCGCCTCGGGCGCTGAAGCGCGAACATATTTTCGGAGAGTTATTGGCCCGACTGAAGTCGGGCCCTTCCCAAAACCTGCGCGAATCGTCCTTTTCAGGCGCGGCACCTCGATGCCCCTCCGTTTGTCGGGTTTTCCCGGATTGGGACGGAGTTTACTGTTTGGTGCTGGCACCCCCTCCCCCCGGTTGCCGTGCAAAATATTGAAAACTAATGACTTAAATTTTGACTATGCGCTAGATCTTTGGGTTTGCAGGACTTACAGGCAAAATCTAGAGAACATGGGAGTTAGCGACGCGGCGTCGTTCCGTTCTGGAACTGAGCCTGGGCGCAGACAGGAAACAGAGTCGGTTCTTGAAGGGGTCCTTGATTGGGGTGCGCCGCGGAAAGGCGTCACCTCAGGCCATTAACGTCGGCCCGGTCCCTCCTTGAGCAGACCGTAGTTTTCAAAGATCGATCCGGCCTAGGCAGCCTCCTTAGAGGCATTGTCGAAGCGAAGATCTTCATTATCTTCAAGATAATGTGCTCTGGCTTAGGTTATCGTTATTGAAGGAGAGCAGTCAAGCAGAAAGCAGTACTGCGGATTCATCAGTGGGGAGTCAGATCTTGATCCGAGTATTTTCGTGCGACGCTCCTCTTCCGGGATCTGATTCTGCGGAGTGCTTCCCCTCTGCCTGCAGTCTCTGCCGATGATCCGCAACGACGGCCCCGCGTACTGGCGGTTCGCAAAATCAATGTAAGACTTCGTGTAGTCGACCAGTTGCTGGGCCGACGTTCCAGGAGGCAGACTAACTCTTGCTTCATTGCCTCTGAAGCTGAAGTACTCAGGCCCGGCTCCTCGGAAAGAGGACCAGGAAGAAGCTTTCGGGTTTTGAAATGCCATGATCCAGTTCGGCGGCGGCGCGGCGCTGAGTTTGAAGATCAGGTCCCCGTCACGGTAGTCCGCGCTAACCAATGCTATGGGATTCCCAACGACTGGATCGTCCACCTCGGTCTCGGGGATGACCACCGACTGTAGGGAATTCAGGCGCTGTAGCGGAAAGGAATTCGTTGCCTCGCGCGATCAGTTGACGTTTTACGTCGCCAACCGAGGGGCGCGAGGCCGGATCTTGGCGGAGCATCAGGTCAATCAATCCGTCGAAGTAGGCATAATCGGAGGCACTTCGGAGATCCTTGGGAACCCGGTACCATGCGGCACGGCACTCGTGAACATCTCATTCAGAGTCAGGCCGAGGGCGTAGACGTCTGCCTTGCCGTTCACGCTCTGTCCTCGGGTCTTCTGTTCAGGCGCGGATTATAAGAAATTTGCCAGTCTTTCTGTCGTTCCTTGTTTCGACCGCCGTAAGCAGATCTTCTCCTCAAAATGCGCGATTCCGAAATCGGCCACTACCAACGTATCGTTCTCGGCGGAGAATAATATATTCTCGGGCTTGACATCCCTGTGCCAAACGCCCAACAAGTGCGCAGCTTCCACGCCATCCGAGATTTGGCCGAAATATGGCAATACAGCCTTGGGTTGTATCCCTTTCGATATAAGGTCGCGGAGCGTGCCGGAATATAGGGGCATGACGTAGAAAGTCGCGCCGTCCTTCGTGATTCCACTTCCTTGCACTTGAACGATGTTCCGATGGTTATTTCTCGTGCAGAAATGAATCTCGTTCCTGAACCGCTTCAGCCGTGTCGCACTTGCTTTCGCCACGTCAAGAACTTTCACCGCATAGGGTAAGCCTTCGGAATCTCGTACTTCGTACACCTCGCCGGAGCCGCCGACGCCCTTCTGCCCCTGAATCGGGTATTTCTCGAAGGCGGTCTGGAGTACTTCACCTTTCTTAAGGCCCATAAAAGATCACCGGCGTCTTGTCGAATTCAGCATAAATGATAGATGGCCGGATCTCGGCGAGGCAAACCAATCTCGGGCTACCGAAGATGCCGGTTTGGCCGTGATTAAAAGCCAAAAGCCTCCTACATTAACCAAACCGCATCCACATCCACGATGACCTGGGTGCGTGGAATCTTTTCCTGCGTCGCATAGGCCAGCATCGATCTGAGGGTCGCGTTGAGTTTCTCCCGGCTGGGGGATTTCAGAACGAAATGGTAACGATAGTCGCGCTTCAGACGGACAATCGGCGCGGCTGCTGGGCCCAGGACGCGGATGCCCTCGTGGCGCGTCTTCTCGAACCACTTGCCTAAAATGCCCGACCAGCGCAGGGCTTCGTCCAGTTTGTCGCTGCGCACCAGGACGTTCGCCAGGGCGCTGTATGGGGGATAGTGCATCCAACTGCGGAACCGCAACTCTTTTTCGTAGAAGCCGACGAAGTCATGTTGGGCGGCGTACTGCACCGCGTAGTGATCGGGAAAATAGGTCTGCAACACCACTTTGCCCGGAGTCTGGCCGCGGCCGGCGCGGCCGGCCACCTGGGTTAACAACTGGAAGGTGCGCTCGGCGGCGCGGAAATCGGGGAAGCCTAAGGCCATGTCGGCGCCGACCACGCCAACCAGCGTGACTCCGTGAATGTCGTGACCTTTGGCAATCATCTGGGTGCCCACCAGAAGATCGAGTTCGCCTTGGTTGAGCGCGTTGAGGGCGCGCTCAAAATCTTCGTTGCCGCGAACTGTGTCGCGATCGAGACGGCCGATGCGCGCCTGCGGAAACAGGCCATGCAAGAATTCTTCCAGCTTCTCGGAGCCAGTGCCGAGAAAATAGACGTACTCGCTGCCACACTCGCCGCAGACTTTTGGCACCGGCGCCATGAATCCGCAGTAGTGGCACACCATCCGGTTCGAACCTTTATGATGGGTCATGGCGATGGCGCAGTTCCTGCATTCCATGCGGTTTCCGCAGGCGCGGCAGAGCGCCACCGGTGAGTATCCGCGACGGTTGAGCAGGATCATCACCTGCTCTTTGCGCTCCAGGCGCTGCTTGATTTCCTCCGCTAACTTGCGCGAAATTACCTGCTCTTTGCCGGTCTCCTGAAATTCCTGCCGCATGTCAACGATTTCGACCTCAGGCAGCGGACGATTTTCCACACGGTCCGGCAATTCGAGCAGCGCATATTTATTTTTCTTGGCGTTGAAATAAGATTCCAGCGAAGGCGTAGCCGAGCCCAGTACTACGACTGCGCCCGCCATCTTGGCGCGCATCACGGCCACATCGCGGGCGTGATATCGCGGCGTTTCCTCCTGCTTGTAGGAAGAATCCTGCTCTTCGTCCACGATCATCAACGCCAGATTGGAGACCGGCGCAAAGACTGCCGAGCGCGTGCCCACGACCATGCGGGCTTCTCCACGCTTGATGCGATGCCACTGCTCGGCTCGCTCCTGATCAGAAAGCGCCGAGTGCAAAATAGCGACTTCGTCTCCGAACACATGATGCAAGTCGGCCGCAACCGCCGGCGTGAGGCCAATTTCCGGAACCAGCAGGATGGCCGACTGCCCTGCTTCAAGCACGGAGCGCATGGCTGCGAGATAAATCGCGGTCTTGCCCGACCCGGTCACACCGTGCAGCAACGTGCCCGTGAACTTGCCAGCACGCACGCTCTCCTCGATCTTTTTAAGCGCGTCCTGCTGCGCGGAATTGAACTGAAAATCCAGCGGTGAAGGACGAGCTTTGCTGCTCGAGACGGAAAACTCGACTGCCTCTTCGACGATCTCAACCAGCGCACGCTTTACTAGCGTTGCAAGCGTAGTCCGCGGAACTTGCAGGGTTTGCAAAGTTTCCACGGCAAGGCGACCGCCCGCTGCCGCGAGGGTTTCGATTAGGATCTGCTGATTGGAATTGAGTTTGCCCTCCGCGCTCTTCAAGATTGCGACCTTTATAGTGCGAGTGGCGTCGCGCGCGTCGGACAAATCTTCGCGCAGGATCCATTTCTTGCGCACCATGGCGGCGAGCAGAGATTTTGAAACACGGGTTGCGGCGCGGAGGCTCTCCTCGCGCACCATCTCGCGCTCGGCCAGGTAGTCGAGGACGCGAAACTCTGCCAACTGATCCTCGGGCGCCTTACGGGAGCGAGCCGATGAGCCTGACGTGCCCGCGAGGTGCAGCGCCATTTGTCCCTTGTCGGCGATGCGATAGCCTGTGCTTCGTTTGAATTCCGCGGCCAGCGGCAGCATGGCGCGAAACACTTCTCCCAACGGCGCAAGATAGTAATCGGCGATCCATTTGCCCAGTTGGACAAGTTGCTCATCCAGCACGGGCGTGGCGTCGAGCACACTGAAGATGTTTTTGGCCTGAACCTTGGGCGCGCGATCATGCACGGCGGTGACGACGCCGGACATGCGCTGCTGGCGAAACGGAACCAGCACGCGGCCGCCGATCACGGGGTGTGCTCCGTCCGGGAGGCGGTAGGTGAACGCAGTGTCCAGCGGCACCGGGAGCGCGACGTCGCAGAATTCAGGCATGAGGAAATGGGATGACTGAATGGCATCGTAACATTGCCTTGAGGCAGGGCGGGGCGGTCAATGGATGCAATGTTCGGTGTCGAACATGGTTAATTGCCATGCTAGACCCGCAGTGATACGTAAGCACTTACAGGTTTTCTGGGTTGCGGCTCCGCGGGCTGGGCCTCGCGGGCGACATGAAATTTTACAAAGCCGTGACAATCCATTGACAATCGGCACCGAGATGAGTCCTAATATCCTGCTCGCGGGTTTAAAGGTTCCAGCGTTGTTTACCTGCGCAGGATATTGGGTCCTCCCCCGCCCTCGAAATCAAAAGGAGAAATCAGTCATGCAACGTCTGTTCGTTCGCACTACCGCTCTGACCTTGTGGGTCGCGCTGCTATTGGGATTCACTTCCAGCGCGGCCCTGGCGCAATATCAGCAAACCAACCTTACTTCGAATCAGTCGGGTAAGGCCAAACATATGGATGCCTTGCTGCAGAACGCCTGGGGACTGGTCTACGCCCCCACGGGCCCATTCTGGGTGAGCGACGAATGGGACGGGTGGTCCACCCTTTACAATGGCGCCGGAGTTCCGCAGAGTCTGCAGGTAATTGTTCCTCCAGCCAGCGGGAGCGGGCCGGGTTCGCCCACCGGAATTGTTTACAACGGTTCGACTGAGTTCAAGATTGACACCTGGACATCCCTCTTCTTGTTCGCGACGCTGGATGGGACGATTCAAGGCTGGTCGCAGTTCAACTCCTCCGCAACCCTGATCGCGGTGAACAATTCAGCCAATAAAGCGAGCTATACCGGCTTGGCCATCACCAGCCATAACTCGGGGAATTTCGTTTATGCCGCCGACTTTAACAACAACAAAATTGATATGTATGACGGTACCTTCACGTTCGTGAAATCGTTTACGGATTCCACCATTCCGAAGGGATTCGTGGTGTTCAACGTTCAGGACATCGGGGGTAAACTTTACGTCGCCTATGTCAGCGCGTCGGGCGGTGGAGGTGGGTACATTGACATCTTTACGGAAGCGGGCACATTTGTGAAGCGGTTTACGCATGGAGCGCCGCTGAATCAGCCCTGGGGATTTGCCGTGGCTCCGAAGAATTTCGGTCCGCTGAGCAAAACCCTGCTGATCTCCAACAACACCAACACTGGGACCATCAACGGCTTCAACCTCACGACCGGCCATTTTGTCGGTACGATCAAGAACACCAAAGGCAAGCCGATTAAGATCGACCAGCTCTGGGGAATCGAATTCGGCGGAGGGACTGCGAACAACGGAAAGAGGAACCAACTCTACTTTACCGCTGGGCCGGACAACAATGTGGATGGGTTGTTCGGGGTCATTGCGTTCAAGTAGTTGGGGTTGAGCGTCACGTGATACGTTGAGCTGCCAGTTTGTGGGGGTGCTGGATTCAAGTCCAGCACCCTCGTGTTTTTGCGTCGCTGGCGTTGTGCCTAGCGCCGATTCGCCAACTCACCCGTGTCCCTGTCGTTCGCATGTGCCGCCGACGCCGCATGGGCGTGGACGCCCGCGCCTACTTGGGCAACTGGCGGGTGAGGGGTCTCCCTGCTAACATTTCGATCAATGCCACTTCGCCGGTTGGCGGGCAAGAATGGGCCGCGAGCGCGCAAAGCTCGGGGTGCGGGAGTTGCCCGCGAACGGCGTCGGCGGGCTGAATTGGTCATCATCACCGGGATGAGCGGGTCGGGGAAAGCCTCGGTGCTCAAGGCGTTTGAGGATCTGGGCTACTACTGCGTGGACAATTTGCCGGTGGGGCTGATTCCGCAATTTGCCGAGTTGGCGGGGCAGTCCTCCGAAATCGAGCGCACTGCGCTGGTGGTCGATGTTCGTGAAGGGACGCAACTGGAAGCGTTGCCCGAGATCGTGAAATCGGTGCGACGTATTCTTCCCACCAAAATGCTTTTTCTGGAGGCCGCGGATTCGGTTCTGCTGCGGCGCTACAGTGAAACCAGGCGCCCCCATCCGTTGGGTACTAAGACCACGGTAAAGGCATCGCTCGCGGCTGAGCGTCAGCATCTGCGGCGCATTCGGGCGATGGCAGACCTGGTGATTGATACTTCGAAGTTCAACGTTCACGAGTTGCGGGCCCACATTACGGAGCGTTTTCAGAAGCAGGAGTCGGGAAGTAACATTCTGGTTTCGTGTGTGAGTTTCGGCTTCCGGCATGGGGTTCCGGAGGACGCGGACTTGGTGTTTGACGTTCGTTTTTTGCCCAATCCGCATTTTGTGCCGGAGTTTCGTCCGCTGACGGGGCGCGATCCCAAGGTGGCAAAATATATCCGGTCCTTTCCGCAGACCAAAGAATTTATTAATCGGATTTCGAAGTTGTTGGTTTATCTGTTGCCGCATTACATACGGGAAGGTAAGAGTTATTTGACCATCTCTTTCGGTTGTACGGGCGGGCAGCACCGGTCGGTGATGATTGCGGAAGATGTGTGCAAGCGGCTGGGAAAGGCGGGGTACCGGGTGAAGGTCGTGCATCGGGATAGTCCGGAGTAGGGGTCGCTGGTGGTTGGTCGTGGGTCGTCCGTCAAAATCGGGCTGAGATGCGAATACGGCAATTGGTACGAGGACGTTTGGCGCTAGGTTTTTTCTGGGGCTATGTGTTCATCCTTCGCGAAATAGGTTGGGAACGACCAACGGCCGACGACTGATCTTCGCCAACGACGAACGACCGACGACTGAAGTAGAATGAGGACTTGCGACACATGCTAATTTCATTCGTAGCGGGGCGTGTCTGGGTGCTCATGGGGAGCTTCCGATGCGGCAACTGACACGCCTTCTACGATACGTGGGGCCCTACTGGTGGCCGGTAGGGGCTTCGGTGTTGCTGATGGCGGCGGTGGGATTGCTCGATGCGTTCCGCCTATTGCTCATCGGACCTATCTTTGACCGGGTGCTGAATCCGGGTTCGCAATCTCGTGAGATGCAACTGTTTACGGTTCCGGGCAGCGGGCATCCCATCTACCTGCAGCAATTTGTTCCTTCGCACTTTCAGAATCCGTGGACGGTGGTGGCGTTTGCGCTGGTCGCGGCAACGATATTAAAAGGAATTTGCGATTACGCGGGCACTTACCTGGTGAACTATGCCGGGTTTGGCATGATTACGGATCTGCGGAACGACCTGTACGATTCGATTCTGCAGCGCTCTGCGGCATTTTTTCACAAGCACACGACCGGGACTCTGGTTTCGACGATTGTGAATGATGTCGAGCGGGTGCAGTACGCTATGTCGAGCGTGCTGGCGGAGTTTCTGCAGCAGTTTTTTACCTTTCTGTTTACGGCGCTGGTGGTGGTCGCGTTGGGACGAAAGTTTGCCTGGATTCTGGTTCTGTTTGTGCCCGTGATTATTTTTTCGGCGGGAAGAATCGGGCGTCGCGTGCGGCATACTACGCGACGGGGCCAGGACAAGCTGGCCGACATCCAAAACATTCTGCATGAAACCATCACCGGCAATCGCATTGTAAAGGCGTTCAGCATGGAGCGGTGGGAGATTGCGCGATTCCGCAAGGCCGCGCAGCGTTTGTTCCGGGCTAATCTGCGCTCGGTGGCGGCGGTCGCGATCAGTTCACCTTTGATGGATATTTTTGGCGCGATCGCCATTGCGCTGCTTTTGTTGTTGGGGCGCGAGCAGATTAATCACCACGTTTTTTCATCTGGTACGTTTCTCGCGTTTATCGTGGCGGTTTTCAAGCTGTATGACCCGGTGCGGAAGTTTGCGTTGTTTAATAACAATTTTCAGCAGGCTTTGGGCGCGTCTTCCGAGATATTCAAGTTCATGGATACGGAGGACGATGTTAAAGAGAAGCCTGGCGCCCGGGCCTTGCCGCCGTTTTCGCGTGGGATCCGGTTTGAGAAAGTTTGCTTCTCTTACCAGGCGGGTGGCGAGTTAGAAGCCGGGGAGGGCCGCGAGATTCTGCGCGATATTAATCTCGAAGTCCATGCTGGGGAGGTCCTTGCTGTGGTGGGATCAAGCGGCGCGGGTAAGAGCACGCTAGTGCATCTGATTCCGCGCTTCTTTGACGTGACCTCCGGGAGATTGACGATTGATGGCCGCGACGTGCGCGAAACCACGCTGGCTTCGCTGCGTTCGCAGATCGGGGTGGTGGCCCAGGATACGGTGCTGTTTAACGATACAGTCCGGAACAATATTGCCTATGGGCAGCCGGGCGTGCCACAAAAATCGGTAGAGGCGTCAGCTCGCGCGGCGCTTGCGCATGACTTTATTATGGACTTGCCCAATGGCTACGAGACGGTGATTGGCGAGCGCGGGGTGCGGCTTTCGGGTGGGGAGCGGCAGCGTATTGCGATTGCGCGGGCGCTGCTGAAAAATGCTCCGATTTTGATTCTGGACGAAGCCACGTCGGCGTTGGATAGTGAGTCGGAAGCGCTGGTGCAGTCGGCTCTGCAGAACCTGATGACTGGGCGGACTGTGGTGGTGATTGCTCATCGGCTTTCGACGGTGCGACGGGCGGATCGGATTGTGGTGCTGGAGAATGGGACTACGGCCGACATTGGGCCCCACGAGGAGCTGATGAAGAAACTGGGTACTTATCGGCGCTTGTATGAGTTGCAATTTGCGGAAGTGGAGTCGGCGAGGCCGGAAGTTCATGCGGAGTAAGCCGTGCGAACACTGGGAGAATGCCTTGCGGCGATGTAGCTGATGCCAGCGGAGTAGGGATCTTTCGACTTCACTGGATTGCTCGCGCGCGAGCAATCCAATTGCGCTCAAGATGACAGTGGAAAAATAAAACTTAGAGATATGTCGATTCGCTCCATGACCGGGTTTGCGCAGGTGAAAGGGCAGGTCAACGGCCAACTTGGTTTTACCTTGTCGCTGAAATCCGTAAACCATCGCTTTCTGGACATACATTTCCGCATGCCGTCCGATAGCGACGATTTGGAAATGAAACTGCGCCGGCGCTTGAAGGACAGGATGGCGCGCGGCCATGTGGAGTTGACTCTGAATGTGGAACGCAACGTGGGCGAGGGCTTTGCGCTGAACCGCAGTTTGGTGCGCGGTTACGTTCAAGCTTTTCGTACGGCCGCCGCGGAATTCGGGCTCGCGGCGGAGCCTGATTTGAATGCGATTCTTCGCATGCCGGGCGCGCTTGAATCGGAAGCGTTGCCCGCCGGCGATGGTTTGGAAAGTGCCGTTCTCTCCAAGATGGAAGAGGCGCTGGCCCGGCTCAATCAAATGCGCGAGGAAGAAGGACTGGGCACAGAGCGTGAACTACGGCAGCGCATGATTCATGTACAGCAAGCGCGAGAAGAAGTAGAAAAGCGTCGCCGAGCGATGTTGCAGACTTATGCCGAAAGATTGAAGACGCGCATGCAGGAATTGATTGGTTCACAGTTCGAACCGGAGCGGATTCTGCAGGAAGCGGCGCTGCTGGTCGACCGCAGCGACATTCAGGAAGAGTTGGTGCGTCTGGATCAACACGTGAAGCACCTTCTGGGATTGCTCGATCAGGGTGGAGAAGTCGGCAAGAAACTGGATTTTCTACTGCAGGAGATGAACCGCGAGGCGAATACGCTGCTTTCCAAAACTTCGGGACTGGCGGGAGAAGCTTTGAAAATCACCGAGCTGGGATTATCCATGAAAGCCGATATCGAAAAGGCGCGGGAACAGGTGCAGAACCTCGAATGACTACGGTCTATATTATTTCCGCGCCGTCGGGTTCGGGTAAGTCGACGCTGGTGGACAAAGTGCGGGAGATCGTTCCCGGGCTGGAGTTCTCGATTTCCTATACCACCCGGCCACCACGAGGGACGGAGCAGAACCAGCGGGAATATTTCTTCGTCCCGCGTTCCGAGTTCGACGAGATGGTGCGGAAAGATGAATTTCTGGAGCATGCAGATGTGTTTGGGCATTGTTACGGAACGGCGAAGCGCTTTCTGCGGCAGGCTGAGCAGAACCGGCAACGATTTGTTGCTCGACATTGATGTGCAGGGCGCGGAGCAGATCAAGCGCAAGATTCCGCAAGCGGTGAGCATTTTCATTATGCCGCCGGATCGCAAAGTTTTGGAGGCGCGCCTGCGAAAACGTAGCCTGGATGCGGAAGAGGTCATTCAACGCCGGTTGGTCACGGCCAGTCGTGAGATTGAGAATTACGAGAAATACGACTATATTCTGGTTAACGACCGTCTGGATGAATCCATCGAAGCGCTGACGGCGATCCTGCTGGCGGAACGGTTGAAGCGCTCGGGAATTCACGGATCTGCGGACGATGCAAAGATGCTGGCTAAGGCCGAAGGTTGCCGCTTGCGCAACATCCGGGAACGCCTGCAGCCGATCTTAGCCTCGTTTGCGACTGCTGCGACATCAGGCGGGCGCTAGCGACAGGGGAGACCACAATGAAGTTGATTGAAGGGTTCGACAGCAACTATCGATACATCCTGGTAGCCGCTCGGCGCGCACGACAATTGCAAGGCGGTGCGCCCCCAGTGATTGACACTCACTCCCGCAAACCGTGCCGGATTGCGCAGGATGAAATCAAGGCGGGCAAGGTGAAGTGGGTGATCCCGGAAACGCCCAAGTCGCAAGTCGAAGTAGTGAGCGAGATGCTCGACAAGGCGCTGGGGCAAGAGTAGTTCATTTCCAATTTGCGATTGCCAGTTGCCGATTGCAGGGATAATTGGCAATTGGAAATTGACAATCGGCAATTATGAAGATTGCTCTCGGCGTCAGTGGCGGGATTGCGGCTTACAAGGCGGCTGAAATTGTCCGCCTGTTGCAGGACCGCGGAGTCCGCGTGCAGGTCGTCATGACTCATGCGGCTCAGGAGTTCATTCGGCCTCTTACCTTTGCAGCACTTTCCGGCGAAAAAGTTATTACCGATATGTTCGGCGCGGGTGCGGGTGAGCATCCGAATATCGATTCCGCAGTCGAACATATTGCCGTGGCTCAATCCATTGATGCGCTGCTGGTGGCGCCGGCAACCGCAGACGTTCTGGCCAAATTCGCGCAAGGCATCGCCAGCGATTTCCTCAGCACGCTTTATCTGGCAACCACCGCGCCGGTTGTGGTCGCTCCCGCCATGAACGTGAACATGTGGGATCACCCGGCTACGCAGGCGAATCTCGATATTCTCAGGAAGCGCGGCGTAAGGATCGTTGAACCAGGCACGGGATATTTGGCTTGCGGCATGACGGGTCCCGGACGTTTGGCGGAGAATGAGGCGATTGTGGCGGCTACGCTCGAAGCGCTAGGCGCGTCGCAGGAATTTGCTGGTGAGACGGTTTTGATTACGGCTGGACCTACGCGAGAGAAGATTGATCCAGTGCGATACCTTACCAATCGTTCCAGCGGCAGGATGGGATATGCATTGGCTGAAGCCGCGCTTCGCCGTGGGGCCCGCGTGTTGCTGGTGAGCGGACCTACGGCATTAACGTCGCCGGGCGCTGCTGAGGTCACGCGCGTGGAATCCGCGGAAGAGATGCGGCAGGCGGTTTTGAAGCTGTTGCCGCAAGCGACCATCGTGATCAAGACAGCAGCCGTCTCTGACTATTGTCCCAAGTCTTCGGCCTCGCAGAAGATCAAGCGCAGCGGACCCCTGACACTTGAGCTTGAACCTACGGCGGATATTCTGGGCGAAATCGCGCGCCATAAACAGTCGCAATTGATCATTGGCTTTGCCGCTGAGACGCAGAATGCGCTGGAAAACGCGCGCAAGAAACTGGCATCGAAGTCGCTCGATGCGATCGTGGTGAATGACGTTTCGCGCGAAGGTGTGGGCTTCGACTCCGATCGCAACGCGGTGACGATAATCACTCCGCACGAAGTCGTGGAAGTGCCGGAGACCACGAAGTGGGAAGTTGCGCAACGAGTGCTCGACCAGGTGGTTCGGCTGCGGAATCCACAAAACGCTCCCGTAAAGATTGGGAAATAGCGAATGGCTGGTGTGCTCGATCCGCAACTCAAGCGCGCTTTGGCCGAACGTGTGCGCTACTACAACGAGTTGGGTATTTACGATTTCTACCGCCGCGAGCCTGCCGAACCCAACTCCATCACAATGCAAGATGCGGCACTCCAGCCAGAACAGCGAGAGGAAATGACACCCAAGAATCAGGCTGTAATTGCGGCACCAACCGTGCCGGAAGGAGATTTGTTTGAAGTTGGGAAAGCTGAATCAGCGGTGACTGATCCCGCTGCGGCGCTGCGGGTGATTCGTGAGGATCTCGGCGATTGCACGCGCTGCCGCTTGCACAAACAAGGGCGTAAGCAAATCGTCTTTGGGGTGGGCAACCCTAAAGCTGAGTTGATGTTCATTGGCGAGGCTCCGGGAGCGGACGAGGACCAGCAGGGCGAGCCGTTTGTGGGACGGGCTGGGCAGTTGCTCAACAACATGATCAAGGCCATGGGGCTGCGACGGGAAGATGTTTACATTGCGAATATTATCAAGTGCCGTCCTCCGGGAAATCGGACGCCGGAGCGCGATGAGTGCGAGACTTGCTCTCCATTTCTGATGCGGCAGATCGCGGCCATCAAGCCCAGGGTAATTGTGGCGCTGGGCGCGGTCGCGGCGAAGACGCTTTTGGCGATCAATTCGCCGATGTCTGAGTTTCGCGGGCGGTGGTTCGATTTCCGCGGGACCAAGCTTGCGGTTACTTATCATCCCGCGTTTCTCTTGCGCGATCCGCGACAGAAAAAAGAAACTTGGAAAGACTTGCAGATGGTGATGGGGGAATTGGGGCTGGCAATTCCGGCGAAGGGGGTTGAGTAAGTCGGAATCTTCGCCAGATAGCACGGGCGAGGACGCCCGCGCCTACACTGGGACGCCTTGCCTACGCTCGCAGCCGGAATGGGGCGGTTAGTAATCTCGCCGGCAACATCACCGCGGCCCATACCAACTCCAGCACTCCGTGAACTGCAATCCCTACCAGCCGGAACGGCAAGAGCAGCAGCCATACGAACGGATACAGCACCAGCGCCAACAGAGCCAGCGGCCAGCACAACACAAACAGCAGGCACCAGAGGAGGAAAGTGAACATGGGAGGGTCTCCTTGTCGTCTAGTGTAATGTACGGGGAATTCAAGCTGAAAGTTTCAGGAAAAACCGCAGCGTGAGTTCGGGCCGAATTTCAAAAAAAACAAAGTCAACGGCGGCGGACAGGAGTGTCCGCCCTACACTATTTGATGGGCGGTAGGTAGGGGATGTAGCGGGCGAAGAGCCAGCATAGGAAGAAGACGACTGGGATGTGCACCATCAACTGCAGGACGCCGTATCCTACGATGTCTCTGGCCTTCAATTTCAGGATGCCGAGCAGGGGCAGCATCCAGAAAGGATTGACCAGGTTGGGTAGGGCTTCGGAGGCGTTGTAGATTTGCACTACCCATCCGAGATGGACCTGGTGGAGGTTGGCGGCTTGCAGGACGTATGGGGCTTCGATGACCCACTTGCTGCCGCCGGAGGGGATGAAAACGCCAAGCACCGCGGAATACATTGCCACCAGCAATGGATAGGTATTGTGAGTGCTGACAGAGGCGAAGATCTTGGCCAGCGCATCGGCGATTCCAGTTCCTACGATCATTCCGAAGATTACGGCGTAGAACGGGAATTGGATCAGGACGCCGCCGGTTGCGGGAACACACTCTTGGACGGCGCGCATGAAGCGCTTGGGGCGCCAGTGCAACAGGAGTCCGACCGTGATGAACATCAGGTTGTACGTATTAAGGTCGAGCGCGGCCAATGCGCCTTGCGGCGAGGTGCGGAAGACGTCGATCAGATACCAGCACAGCAGCAGGGCGACCAGGATTGTGAGCAGTGGGCTGTATTCCAGCCATTCGCCGGGTTTGCTCTTAGGCTCGAGGCTGGAGCGAATGGGCTCGTATTGGATGCCGTAGGATTCGGCGGTTCTGGCGTTTTCTGGTGACGGCGTGGAGGCGTAGGCGATCAGCACCGATAACGTGATCAGCACGACGGTGGTCGCGATGCTTTGCCACAGGAAAAGAGTTTGGGTTAGCGGGATCAGGCCGCTGATGTTGAACAGCGACGGCGGCATGGCGGACTTTGTGGCCATCAGCATGGCGGCGGAGGAAGAGAGGCCCATGGCCCAGACGGCTCCCAGGCCGAGATACGCGGCGGCGCCGGCGGCGCGGTAATCCATTCCTTTGACGCGATGAGCCAGTTCGCGGACGAAGAGGCCGCTGAAAATCAAGCTCAGGCCCCAGGAGATCAGCGAGGTGAGCATGGAAAAAAGAGCGATCATCGCGACGGCTCCGCGCGGAGTTTTTGGGATTCCGGCTAGGGCGCGGATGGCGCGATAGACGATCGGCGTCGAGGCGACGACGTAGCCTCCGATGATGATCATGACCATCTGCATGGTGAATGGGACCAGCGCCCAGAAGTTTCTTCCGCCCTGGATGGCCAGTTTGCTGGGAGGTTGATGAAGCAAGAGGCCGACGACGAAGACCACGATGATTCCGAGGAGCGCGAAAATCAGCGGGTCGGGAAACCAGCGCTCACTCCAGTTGGCGAGGCCCAGTCCAAAGCGGACGAGGTGTTGTTCCTGAGTGGCTGCGGGTTTCTGTGGTGGCATGGGCATGCGCGATCCTTTCGGTTCCGGCAGCGAGCGTCTTTGCCGGTGTCTTACCGGAATATGCCCGCCATTGTAGCGCGTGTTTCGCGCAAAGACGCTGATTGTGTGGTGTACGCGATTCTTCGTTGGTGTGAGGGCCTGTTCTCGGCAACTATTCTTGAGGCAGCATATCTCGATTAATACGTAACGCGAAATATGCGAACAGTGCTGACAGGCAGTAGAGAGCGACCGAAATCACGACCCAGTGCGGGTGTCGGCTACTCTTGACCCACGGAGTCACCCAGACGACTGTGTAAACAGGGCCAAGGACGATGGGTAGAGCAAGCAAGGAACGAAATGATGCTCTTAACCACCGGAAAGGTCGCCTCTGTGCCTTGCGCTCGACCATCTCCGCAGTAATACCGAGAGTAAGGGGAAGAAGTAGACCTGCCAGGGGAACGGCTAACATGAACCAAGCGATCCCGAGGGCGGGCGAGTCGTCCTTTGGTGCGATCACAAATGCCAAGAAGAGAAAAATCGCGAAGAACGCGACGAAAATCGCCGTGAACGTTGCAAGCAAGTAACGAAGAATCGTGACGCACCAAAAAAGCATGGCGACATCATACCCCGAATAACTGGCGATAAATCGCGATCGCGCCAACGATCCTCAGTCAGTGAAGCTTGCGGACTCCCGCCACCGCCGTCGTCCATGTGCCGTGTATACCGGGAAGTCGTTGTGCCGGATTCCGCAATGGGTGTAGGATGCGGTCGAACGGGCCAGCAGCATTGGCCGCCACTTTGTTGGTTTGGAGCGAGGCATGAATACTTTCCCGGTTTTGTTGGGGGCGTTGTGCGTGTATGCGATTGCCTACCGCTATTACAGTGCGTTTATTGCGGCGAAGGCGCTGGCGCTGGATGATCGCCGTACTACTCCTGCGCACGCTTATCCTGACGGACATAATTACGTCGCTTCGCCGAAGTGGGTGCTGTTTGGCCATCACTTCGCTGCCATTGCGGGGGCGGGACCGCTGGTTGGGCCTACCCTGGCGGCTCAGTTTGGTTTTGCGCCGGGGTTTCTTTGGATTCTGATTGGCGGGGTGCTGGCGGGGTGCGTGCAGGATTTCACCGTGCTGGTGGCTTCGGTACGGCACCGCGGGCGATCACTGGCGGATATTGCCCGCACCGAAATAAGTCCATTTGCCGGGCTGGTGGCGATGGTCGCGGTGCTCTTTATTCTTCTGGTGACGCTGGCCGGGCTTGGCATCGTCGTGGTGAATGCGCTTTCGAATAGCCCGTGGGGCGTCTTCACCATTGGTATGACGATTCCCATCGCCGTGGTCATGGGGTTCTGGATGTTCAAAAGCCATGCGGGAAAGATCACCGTCACCGGGCCGAGTATTTTTGGAGTCGTCCTGTTGATTGGCAGCGTGGTCGCGGGACACTGGGTGGCTCAGAGCGGCGCTGCGGCAGCGCTAACTTTCACGCCCCACCAGATCACGATTCTGATGGCCATCTACGGCCTGATCGCTTCGGTTCTCCCGGTCTGGCTGGTGCTGGAGCCGCGCGATTATCTTTCGACTTACGTGAAACTGGGTACGATCATTGTGCTGGTCATCGGGGTTTTTGTCGTTCATCCCAACATTCAATTTCCGAATTTCACGCCGTTCGTTCACGGCGGGCGGGCCGATCATCAAAGGGCCGCTGTTCCCGTTTCTTTTTGTGACGATTGCGTGCGGCGCGATCTCCGGCTTTCACTCACTGGTTTCGTCGGGCACCACGCCCAAGATGCTGGACAAAGAAACGGATGCCCGTTTCATCGGATATGGCGCCATGATGTGCGAATCCATCGTGGGCATTCTGGCCCTGATTGCGGCTTGCTCGCTGACGCCGGGCGATTACTTCGGCATCAACACTACGCCGGCGGTCTTCAGCCATCTGGGACTTGAGCACCGTCAATCTCGATATGTTCTCCCGCGAAGTCGGAGAAAATCTGGCGGGCGCACGGGCGGCGCGGTCTCGTTGGCCGTGGGCATGGCAACGATTTTCCGCGGCTTGCCGGGGATGGCCCGTCTGATGGGTTACTGGTATCACTACGCGATTATGTTTGAAGCCCTTTTTATTTTGACCACGGTGGACACGGGAACCCGCGTGGCCCGTTATGTTTTGCAGGAACTCATGGGCAAAGTGCACAAGCCGTTCGGCAACAGCGCCTGGCTGCCGGGAAATCTGATCACCAGCTTTTTTGTGGTTCTGGGTTGGGGATACCTGATTTACACGGGAAATATTTCCACGATATGGCCGTTGTTTGGAACCGGAAACCAGTTGCTGGCGACCATTGCGCTGGCGGTGACGACCACCTTCCTCATTAACATGGGCAAGCAGAAGTATGCGTGGATCACGGCAATCCCAATGTGCTTCGTAGGTGTGACCACGCTTACGGCGGGGTGTTGTCGATCAAGAACATTTTCTGGCCACTGACTTCGAAGCCCGGTCAAGTATTTACGGGCTATCTGGATACAATCCTGATGAGCATCTTTATCGTGGGCGTAGTGCTGGTGGTGTTCGATGCGGTGCGACGTTGGGTTATGGTGGCGAAGGGTGCTCCGGCGCCGCTCGAGGCCTTTGGTCCTCCGTTGACCGCGGCCGGTGAAGTGAAGATGGGGTGCTGCTAAGACGCAAATGGAGGCCGGGCGTCCCGCCGGACTCGACGCGCGAGACGCCTGTCCCCATTATCCAAAGGTCGCCTTGCGCGTGGATGGGCTTCACGGTTGCGCGCGACGCAGACCATCGTAGCCCCGCTGAAAAGCATT
>CAWISU010000069.1:0-8615 GCA_963838765.1 uncultured Acidobacteriota bacterium
GAGTCGCCGCCATCAGTAGGTCTTCGGTGCCGGTCACGGTGATCTTGTCAAAAAGAATCTCGCCACCATGCAACCGCTTTGCCGTGGCTTCCACATACCCGTGATCCTGCGTAATAGTTGCGCCCAGAAGTTCGAGTCCCTTGATGTGCAGGTCGATGGGTCGACCCCCAATCGCGCATCCTCCGGGGAGCGAAACGCGGGCACGGCCGCATCGCGCGACTAGCGGGCCAAGGACGAGAGTCGACGCTCGCATGGTCTTGACCAGCTCGTAGGAGGCTTCGGGCGATGTCAGGTTCTTGCAGCAGATGGTGGTGCGATGCTGAGCCCGGCCGTATCCAAGTTCGACCTCGGCTCCCATGGCGGCCAGCAGCTTGCGGGTGGTCTCGATGTCGCGCACCTGCGGGATGTTTTCCAGGATGACCGGTTCGTCAGTGAGCAGGGCGGCGGCCATCGCCGGAAGGGCGGCGTTTTTGGCGCCGCTGACCCGAATTGTCCCAAGCAGCGGATTCCCACCGCGAATTACGAATTTATCCATGACAATCTCGTACCCTGGTACACCGTGAGCGACCGCGAGGCCCATGGGGTCCGTCCATTCTTTGATGCTGAGATATTGTAAAGGCGAAATGTGTTCGTAGTGGATGAGAATCGATTAATCGGAAGTGCTCGGCCTGTGGGGATGCGATATTGCTTTGGTGCCGGAGCCGAGCTGTGCTCGACCATAATGTCGGCGGGACGCCGGCGCTACAAAGGTCGGGCAGCGGCGATGGCTTGGCGGACGTGTCCGTGGGTTGACTTTAGGGCGCGCGTGGCTTGTTTACGACTTACATTTGCTTGCAGCATGACCAGTGCAACTGGAACGTCGTCTCCCGACTCCCGCAAGGCTACTTCCGCCGCGTTGCGATTGATGCCGGTGGCCTGCTGCAGAATGGTGAGGCCACGTTCGCGGAGCTTGTGATTTTTCACGTGAACATTGATCATCAGGTTGCCGTAGACGTAGCCCAGGCGAGTCATGGCGCCGCTGGAGAGCATGTTCAGGATCATCTTTTGGGCGGAGCCGGCTTTCATGCGGCTGGATCCGGCGATGACTTCGGGACCCACTTCGGCCACGATGGCGAAGTGCGCAGCCTTTTCCAAAGCAGATGCAGCATTACACGTGACCGCTATGGTTTTGGCGCCGTGACGGCGGGCGTATTCAACGGCGGCGATGGTGAATGGAGTGCGTCCGCTGGCGGCGATTCCAACCACGATGTCGTTCTTGCCGGGCTTTTTTTTCGCCATTTCGCGCTCGCCTAGCGTACGCGAGTCCTCGCTGGCTTCGGTTGCGCGGTACAGGGCTTTTATGCCGCCGGCAATTACGAACTGCACCGTCTTGGGCTTGGTATTGAAGGTGGGAGGACACTCCGAGGCGTCGAGCGCGCCGAGGCGCCCGCTGGTTCCGGCCCCGACGTAGATCAGGCGGCCGCCATGTTTAAGCGCCTCCGCGATCAGATCGATTCCGCGCGCGATCTCCGGTAACGCAGCTCTAACGGCGGGCGCGACTTTGGCGTCCTGGGCATTGATGCTGCGAGCGATTTCGAGCGAGGACTTCAGGTCAAGATTCTTGGCAGCGGGGTTGGGCTGCTCAGTGGGCAGGTGGCTCAGTTCTGCGGGGCGTTTCCTGGCTACACGTCTCAACAGTTTTGTCTCCTGGGTTCCGGCAACCCACTGTAGGGGCAAAGAGACTGGGTCACAACTAATCTTCCAACTTGAGGTTCCAGCTTAGCAGAGGCAATTGACTTCGTGTGGTGGCATGCTGCGAGGGTGCGTTCGAGTGATTGAACCGAACGTACGGACACACCCGCAGTTTCAGAAGTCTACGGAAGCAGCTTAGCTTGATGGTTGATGCAAAACGGCTAGATGTAGAGCAGGCTTAGGCAGCCGTTCGGCTCCCGTGCCGTTCGGCACGGGGTACGCCCTTCGGCAGAACTGAAGCATGCCTTTCACTGCTGGTGTGGGCAGCGCAGACGAGGTCTTCACGTCCCTGTTCGTTGATTTCAAGATAGTCGGCGATGCCTTCGCAGCTCGAACGATGACAGAGAATCAGTCGATCCGGTGGATGGTCAAAGTAAAAGTATTCCATGAAATCCTCCAGTGACGCGAGTTCGTGAAGATTGGCCAGGCAGACTGTCAGCGGACGCCGAGCTTCGACTCACACGGCAAGCTGGCGGCACTCTACCTGTACGGAAATTAGCTCCGGGATGCGCCGGGAGTTTTGGAGAGAATTGATGGTGTCTTCCGCCATGAATTTCCCCATCACCAGAGCCAACTTCCGGTTGGTTGTCGTTTGGATGGAAGTCCGATCAATCCGCCGCACGAATTCAGGTGCGTGGATGCCGGCCCGGCGCAATCTCACAACAAATTTAGTATTTTTCACAGTCTGTGACTACCTTCTGTTCTCCGCAAGAACGGTTTAGTGAGCCGCCGGCGGTTCATTTCTCTAGAATCGGGGTCACACTCACGCCGGTAAGAGACGTGCCACACTCCAAGCAGCATGGCTTCAATCGAGATGTGACCAATCCGCACGACGGGCACATCCTTTGCGATCCGTATCCGGCAACCTGTGGTTTCAGCTTGTGCATCCTGTGGAGCAGCAGGATCGTGAACAGCACAATCAGCAGACCGAAAGAAAAGCTAGTTGCGTTCATAAACGTGCGCCTCCTCAGCGATTGCCGATTCGAGGGGCTTGCTTGCGAATCGGCCAGCCCGTAGCGAATAAACGGATGGGTTCATGAGTGAACCCTCATTTCTATCGGTTGCGCACAGAAACCCGTGAGGACCGGATGCCCAGAAGTGCTACGGAGATATGCGGAAGGGACTTCTTAAGACTAGTCCTCTGGGTCAGCAATAGCAATGAGATTCGGCAATGAACCGCATGATTGGTGCTTATTGAGTATTGGCCGAGCCTCTCGTGTCAATAAGAGCTATAGAGATGTTTCAACAACTACGGGCCAGCGCTCTCTCAGGTTCATACTCTCAAGCTTTGATAGATCTGCTTGAGCGCGAACATGGAATAGCTGGAAATGAAAAAGGACGAGCCGACTGGCTCGTCCTAATGGTCAGCCCAGCGGCTTACATGTCCAAGTGAAAAACATCTACTACCTGGAAATTCACCCGGTTCACCAGGACGACGTGTCCGCCAATGAACACGTGCGCACAGTCGGGTGGCGGCGGAGGTAGCTGCCGTTCGAGGTCTGGGGGGCACGGAAACATTTTCCCCCGCAACTCCACCGGAAGTATGCCGCGTACCACAATCCGTCTTTCCATTTCGGGCGGCAAGCGGTCCCGATCCCTCAAGCCGCGGGGCAGGTGATCGTGATGCGCCGCGTACCAGCCGTGCATGGCCTCGTGATCGCGGTCGCCATAGAAATGATCTCGGTCGTGACTCTCGCGGAATTCCTCTCGGTCGCGGCCCCGATCATGGTCACGTCCTTCCTCCTGGGCCAAAGCGAAATTGCAGCCAAAGGCGAATATCGCCGCTACGAACACAGCTAAGCAGGTTCTCAGTCGCATAAATTCCTCCCCCAAAGTTGTAAGCGCGGATGAACCAGCCTAGCCGGGGCCAGAGCGCCCGACAAGGTACAAGAGGACGTGTACTCCGGTTGTCACAGGCGATGAAACTTATTAACTCTCAATGAGTGCAATCGCGATTTAACCCCAACCATGTCAGTAAGGTGATCACTTATCTGACTAAGCCTAGCTTGACTTTGCCGGAGCTAAGAGTATTGTGGTTCCGTTCAGCGAAGTCATTTCAGGCTCGGTTGGGTTGGTTTTTCCCACCGAATGACGACTCGGCGGTTGAACTGACGTTCAGTTGCTATTTCCAACCTAAGGAGGCCACTATGGCCGCAACTCCAATTCCAATTCCAGAATTGCAACTCGAAACAACGAGAACTCCTGAAGAAACTCTCGTACGCTGCATCGGAAGGATCACATCGACGAGTTCAGCTATGCTCCAGACCGCAGTGCGGAATCTCATCCCGGAAAGCAAGCGCGTCGTGCTGGATTTGACGGATGTCACCTACATGGATAGTTCCGGTCTCGGTGCGATCGTAGGCATTTACCTGTCTGCGAGAAGGCAACAACGCGAACTGAAGCTCATCAACCTGAACCAGCGTCTGAAGGACCTGTTCCGAATCACGAATATGGCTAAGATATTCGAAGGGCACGAGGAGATGTTGGGGATGACCCCAGATTAATTTGCAGCCCCCATCAACGGCCTTGGAATCGTCGAGAAGCTGGGCGGTGACCGGACGGGTAGACGAGTTTCACCGCTTTCATATCGGCAACCTACGCGCAAAGCCAGCAGATTGGAAGGCAACTGTCGTTAACGGGCCTAGCGCTCATTGACCCGTCAACGAGTGAAATCGCGATATAACAGAAGTTGCCGATTCGCTAAGTTTTTTTTGATCGCTGCGTGACGCCTTCATTAAGGAGTCAGCTTTTACACCACGCCGCAGCCGCAGCCGCAGCCGGTGCCGGAGCCGCCGTACTCGGTGGTGCCGAAAAGATCGCCCTTGGAGTCGAGAAGCACACCGGAGTAGGCATACTCGCCGTCCACGCCCTTAAAAGCGTGGAGCACAGTCTCCGTGGTTTTGACCACCTTGAAGACCGTACCGCAGCCAATGCCGCCACTGCATTTGAGATCGCCGCCCTCAAAGGTGGCGCCGTAAAGGGTGCCGTTCTGGTCTCGCACGACGCCGAAGGGGCCTCCGCCGTCCTTGCCACCGGTGAAGGCGTACAGCCCGGTTTCCTTGCCCGTTTTCGGAACCACCTTGAACACCACTCCGTAGGAACCGGAAGAGCCGCCATCCTGGGTCGTGCCGTAAAGGTTACCCGTCGGATCCAAGGCCATGGTTCCCGACGGAACTCCACCGTCCGACGATCGTGTGAAGTTATACAGCACCTTGTAGGCGTCGCCCTTAAGTGTCAAGCTGAACGCCACTCCTTGGTTGGACGTACCGCCTCGCGTGGCCGTGCCGTACAAAACATCTCCAGTCTTGTCGAAGGTCAAAACCGAGTCAGGAAAGCCCCCGTCGTCAGACCCTGTGAAGGTGTACAGCACGGTGTATTTCTTGGTCTTCGGAACCAGCTTGAACACGACTCCCGCTTCGTCAGCGCCGCCGAAGTGGGTCGTACCATAGAGGTTGCCATTATTGTCTTGGACCAAACCGACGTAGGGGTTGTATCCATTCGATAACGTAAACGAATACAGCACCGTTTCGGTCTTTTTCTTGATATTCACCGCGAACACGACTCCGCATTTGCAGCCAGAGGAACCGCCACCCTCAAAGGTAGTACCGTAGAGGGTGTTTCCCGATAAAACCAGGCCTGAAAAGGGATTCCCTCCGTCCGCCCCTCCGGTAAAGTTGTACATCACCGTTTCCTTGCCACTCGCGGTCAGCATGTACACCGTTCCGTAAAGCGAAGTGGCGGTCCCCATGGTGGTGCCGTACAAGTTGCCTGCCTTGTCTTGGACCAGACTCCCGTTCAAAGGGTATTCCCCGTCGGCGTTGCCCTTGAAGCTGTAGAGCACCTTGTAGCCGGGCACTGCGTCCTGCGCCGCTAGCTGGGATGGACCCGCCATCGCGGCGAGGAGCACGGTAGTTACTACAGTCAGTGCGAGCCTCGTGGATTTCATGGTCTCTCCTTGTGTGTAGCTTGGGAAGTCGGGGGGGACAAGGTAAGCAACCCTCACCGAGGGTGGCCTAGTGCTGTACTGGGCAGGGAGGAATGTCAAGAATAAAGCGGCCAGCACGGGCGAATATCTCAGATCACAAAATTACGAATCGGCCCCCCATCACATCGAACTCGATCGTACGTGAGCCGAGGAAGCCTGTTGGTTGACGCTATCAGGCGATAGCGCTCAAAACCTCTCGATGAGCGCTACGGCGATGTTTCAACCGTTACCTATGCGTTAAGTTCTCCAGGGGGACTGTTCGTAGGAGTACGAGAAGGTTCCGCAACGGGTTCTGCTAGGGTCTTCCCGGAAACAGGCCTAGCTGGCGAAGGATGAGTAACTGGCTATATTCAGTCCATTCTTCCTTCACCCTTCCATCCGCGACGCGGAAGATGCTGATTCCGCGGCCTTCAGCTTTCTTGCCAGTGGCGTTCAGGCCGTTCCCGCTGCCCGTGTTCGTACCTCCTCCCTTCCACAAAACGGTCACGAAGTCACCTTCTGCGATTTCTCTTTCTACGGCCGGAAGGCCTGCCGCGGATTGACGCGAATCAGCCGCCTAATGACTCAACAACCGCGTCGTAAAACTTGGGGCGCAGTTGCTTGATAGAGTGATTACTGCAGTCAGGCCAGGTGCGGTTGGTTAGTAGTGTTATGGACAGTTGGCGTTCCGGGTCGATCCAAAGCGAAGTTCCGGTGTAGCCAAGATGTCCGAAGGAATTGGCGGAGAAATATTTTCCGGATTGCGATGCGGATGACGGCGTGTCCAATCCCAGCGCGCGGGATGTACCCGGCGGCGAAGATTCGCGGCGGGTAAAAAGCGCCACGGTCTCGGGGCGAAAAATGGGGCGTCCGCCAGAGAGCATGACGTGGGCAAAGATGGCGAGATCTCCGGAGTTGGCAAACAGGCCTGCCTGGGGAGCAACGCCGCCCATCACGCTGGCATTTTCGTCTTGCACTTCTCCCTGAATGATGCGGCCGCGAAAAGATTGATCGTTCGCGGTGGGCGGAATGGAACTTCGCCAGTCCGAAGGAGGATTGAACGCAGTGCGCGTCATTGCCAAAGGCCCGAAGACTTCGTGTTGGCAGAAATGGTCGAGAGATTCGTCCGCGATGCGCTCAAGCGCTAGTCCGAGGAGGATGAAACCGATATCGCTGTATGCGGTTTTGGCCCCGGGATTGGCCGTGAGCGGCGTTGCCAAGGCGGCGGAAAGAAGTTCGTCTCGCGTTTTGGCTCGCAGAAAAAGTTTTTCGTATGCGGGCAATCCTGAGGAATGCGCCAGCAGCATGCGCAGCGTGACAGCGTCGCGTCGCGGATCTTCACCGGCAAACTCCGCGACCACAGCCACCACCGGCAGGTCGAGGTCGAGCAGTCCGCGCTCGTAGAGAATCATGGCCATGCTGGTGGTGGCGACGACTTTTGTCAGGGAAGCCAGATCAAAAACGGTGGCCGTGGTGGCCTGCGGCGAATCCGGTTCGTAGGTAAAGTGGCCAAAGGCCTTGAGTCCAACGAGCTTGCCATTGTGCGTGATAGCGACCGAGGCTGCCGGAAAAACATGATCCGCAATGGCTCGATGAATCAACTCGAAAGCCGGAGCGAAGACCGCGTCCTGTTGCTGATGGGCGGGAGTGGGGAAACATGCTCCGCTTCCGCCGGTAGCGTCCAAGCCGGGAAAACTCTTCGGAGAAAGGGCACTGTGCTCGATGTTCGCTTTATAACAAAGTTCCGCTGCCGGGTAAAGATTACAGTTCGCCCTGCACTCCAGATTCGGCGTTTGAGCCAACTAAAACGAAACCCGGATTCGGGTGACCATCTGGCCCGTTGACCGATTTGCCTGCGGCTTTATACATTCGGGTTTAGTTGAGTTTATGAAGAAAAAGCAAATTACAAAATCGAAGTGCGCGGTTAAGATTGACGCCGAGCAGATGGAGTACCTCCGCTATTACAACAAGCTGACCGGCCAACCCATTGCGGATATCCTGCGGGATATGATCGCGCAATGGGTCGCGGTGGAGTATGCGACCCGCGTCCCGACGCCCGAAAAAACGGATACAGATAAAGCTGCGAAGAAGCGCGCGAAGACCCGTCCGGCCACAAAAAAGTCCTAGCGGAGGACTGTCGCCCTTTTCTCGCCGGCGGTGATTCTGCCCACGACGGGCCGCGCGAGACGCCCGTCCTCCATTTGGTTCCCCCTTACTTCAGTTTGTTGAGCGGGTCGCTGGGCTTGTGTAGAGTCAGAGTATCCGCATGATTAATCAGAGTTCACGTCTGCGATGGTACGTCTGGCGTTTTGTGTCGATGAGTTTTTTCGCATGTGTACTGTTCCCATCCGCGCTCGCTGCCGCGCAGAAAACCGTTGCACCTTCTGCCGGACTTGGCGTGCTTGACGGCATTGTGCAGGAGGCCATCCGCGATGAGCAGATTCCGGGCGCGGTGGTGCTGGTCGGGCACGATGGCCAGGTGATTTACCGAAAGGCATTCGGCGAGCGTGCGCTCGAACCGCGGCGCGAGCCCATGACCCTGGATACGATTTTCGATGTGGCTTCGCTCACAAAAGTGGTTGCGACCACCACCGCCGTGATGCAACTTGCGCAGAAGGGCCAGGTTCGGATCAACGATCCGGTGGCGAAGTACATTCCCGAATTTGGAGAAAGCGATAAAGAAGAAATCACGGTTCGCGAGCTGCTCACGCATTACTCCGGTTTGCCCAAGGATCTCGACCTGGCGCAACCCTGGGAAGGCCGCGAAACGGCATTGCGCATGGCGTATGCCGAGAAGCCCATCTACGCGCCGGGATCGCGATTCCTATACAGCGACGTGAATTTCATTGTTCTGGGCGCAGTGGTGGAGCACGTATCGGGAATGCCTCTGAACGAATACTGCCAGAAAAATATTTTTGTT
>CAWISU010000070.1:0-135950 GCA_963838765.1 uncultured Acidobacteriota bacterium
CGGAATCGCGAAATCGCCAATGAAATTGCGGCTGGAGTCGGGGTCGGCTCGCGTGTCGGGTTGCGAGAGATGCTTCGCCCGCGCCGACGGCGAACCATGTCGATCGCGAGCGCGATCAAGACAAACGCGATCAGCGCCCCGGCGCAGATCCAGTAGCGGTCGCCGTAGAGCAACAACTGGTCGGCGCCGCTATACCAGAGCGGCGAATGCGGCGCGGCTTCCACGACGAAGTGATGCCAGAAATAGTAGTGCTGCGCGATTAGCGCGCCCACGGCCGGCAGTCGGCATTCAGGATTTCGGTGGCCTGGTCTATGTTGCTTTTGCCAGTTCGTCGGGGGCCGCGGGTGGTTTCATTGACATCTTCAGCGAAGAAGGAGTGCTCCTGAAGCAGCTCGTTCAAGGCGCGCCTCTGAACCAACCTTGGGGCCTCGCCGTGGCACCCAAGAACTTTGGACCGCTGAGCAACGCACTGCTCGTCTCCAACAACACCAATAGTGGCACTATCGATGCCTTTAACGCCGTGAGCGGACAGTTCGTTGGCACGATCAAGGACACCAGCGGCAAGGCGATTCATATTGACCAGCTCTGGGGGCTTGAGTTTGGTGGAGGAAACGCAAGCAACGGGGCTACCAACGAGCTCTTCTTCACCGCAGGTCCGGATAACAATTTGGCGGGTACGTTCGGGGTAATTAAGTTTCAGTAATCGAGTCGTTCATCGGGTCTCGGCCGGTCCCTGGACCGGCCTGGACCTAATGCAGTTGGGATCGGATGTAGCAAAGAGTGGAAGCCTCATTGGGCGCTCGCGTCGGAAAATCGGCCGGAGTTTGCCGCGTCGTGCTGATACTTGGGCCATGGGCTGCTCATGAGTCCTTTGCTGGCTGTCTGCACTGCATAGAGAATAGAGTCGCTGGTCACGACGTAAAGCGTGCCGTCTGGCGCCAAAGTGGGAGAGACCAATGAGTCGGCCGAGAGCGGAAGTTCCCAGATTGTTTTTCCTGCAAGAGACAAGGCAACAATTTTCCGAGCGGCAAGAACATAAATCGTTCCGTCGCTGCCCAGAACTGGGGTGGGTTGATAGATAGTCTTGACCGGATCTACGTGGACGTTCCAGCTTACAGTGCCATCCGGGGTAAACGCATAGAGTGTTGCCTGGGTGGAAAGTGCGATGATTGTATTATCGGAGGCAATTACGGGTGAGGTGGAAAATAGGACCCCTGAAAACGCGCCAAAGTCGTGCGTCCACTTGAGCGCACCGTCCGCGCTAAAGGCTGAGAATTCGCCGTGGCCAGATCCCACATACAAGGTTTCGTCCGAACCCACGGCGATGGGAGAAGTAAAAAGTATTTGATCGGTTACCAACCCCGGGCGGTTCGGCGGGGGAATATATTTGGGCGGCGGAAAGTTCCAAAGGGAATTGCCGTTGGCATCGACCGCGACCAGGCTCCAGTCGTGGCTGAGAATGATGGCTCCGCTTTTTAGCACGACCGGCATCGCGTTCCATTGGAAAATGGGCAGCTTCCACAGTTCGTGGCCGTCGGTTGTATCGAGGGCGCTGAAGTTTTCTCCGCAGGTTGTGTACACGACGCCCGGACCAAGGGCGGCTTGTTGGAAGGGTCGGGATGTAGTTACCGGCGAACATTCTATCTCCCAGCGTTTTTTCCCCGCTGCGGTCAAGGAAAACACTTTGTCCATGTCGGAGAAGTAGAGGTTATTCTCCTCGTCCAGCATCAGTGCGCTCACGGTTGACCCGTCCGTCCGGTAGGCCCATCGCACCGCGCCGAAGCGGTCGAAAGCGTAGATTGCGCCATGAAGAGTCGCAACGTAAATCGATCCGTCGTTTCCTGTCACTGGGGAACTCATCACTTCATCCGGCACGG
Source organism: uncultured Acidobacteriota bacterium (assembly GCA_963838765.1). Lineage (GTDB taxonomy): Bacteria > Acidobacteriota > Terriglobia > Terriglobales > Acidobacteriaceae > JABDBE01. The sequence goes on from CAWISU010000070.1 coordinate 1,878, forward strand.
TCTGCTTCCACTTGATGCGGGAATTCTGGGCTTCAGGTGCTGGCGAGTATGGCAAATGGATGTGGGAATTCTGGGTTTTCGGTGTTGGCAAGTGCGGCAAGTTGACGGGGGAATTCACGGCTTCTTGTGTTGGCAAGTATGTCCAATAAAGCACCCTCGCGCCGGCAAGCAAAATCACGAGGCCCAGGAAACACAGAAGCGCAACTCGTGCTTTCAAGCTCCTCCTTCGTGCCGCGGCAGCGTGGTGCCGATAGCTTAGCTCTTGTCTGGCGGCTCAAATAGTTACTTTGGTTAGGTACCAGTCTTGGAAAAGGCCCAGTGCTCGCGGCCGAGCTGAATATACTTTTTGGTGTCGAGTCAATCGGCGCTTTGGAGAGTTGCTCATGCAGATGTCAAAAGGCGTACGGTGGTTCGTGCATGGGTCTTTGGTCGCGCTGGCCATTTATCTGGGATCCACTTATCTCATCAACTATGGAGTTTCGAGGCCTTCTCATCCGCAAGAAGCAGGGGCGAGGCAAGTCAAGCACCCTGCTGCCAACGACGCACGATTCCGGTCGTTGTTCGAGGCTGGGAACCAGGCTTTCCGCGATGGCCAATACCCCGAAGCGCTTGCCAGTTTCCTGGAGGCGGAACGATCTGCCGACCAATTGAGCGATGAGCAATACGAGTCGCTAAAAAAATCCCGGCTGCAGCTGGCGCAAACCTACGAATCCGCGGGAGACAATGCCTCCGCGAACGGCGTTTACCGCGCATTAGCCGATTGCGCGAATCGCGAAGGACAGGCGCTGCTTCAGGCTAAGCAGTACGAGGCTGCCTTGGCTCGTGGCCAGGATGCGGAGCAGTTTTCTAATCAGCTCAACGAGGGCAAGAGCGATTCTCTTCAAGGCGCCATCTTCTTGCTGAGCAATTCCCTCAGCGCCCTGCACCGCTATCCTGAGGCGGCGCAGGCAGACCAGCGCCTGATTGACTATCTGAGCTCGGCCGACGAATACAACCAGATCCTTGGTCAGGCCTATATGGGGCTTTCCAGCAATTACGCGGACGCAAAGGATTGGCATGGCGTGGAACAGGCACAGGTGGCGCTCATCGATTGGTGCGACCGGACTCATGCCCATTTCACGACTGAAAACCACGGACCGTTTGTTGACCCAACCGTTCCGAGAAGTTGGGGCCAATATAACCTGGTGATCGCCTACTACCAGGAAGGCGATACCGATAAGGCTCTTTCCAAGGCTGAAGAGTTTTTTGCCGAGTATTCCAAACCGCCAGATCCGATGCATCCGCTTAACGTCGTCTATCATGCGGATGATTTCGCGGCCTTGGCCCTCCAGATCGCGAAAGAAACCAAGCGGCAGGAGGCGATCAATCTTTGGGGGCCAAGAGCGCCCGGCGGGCTGAGAGTAATTTCCCTTCATCCGTAGCGCCACGACAGATACCAGAGAGGTTGTCGTCGGTTGTTTCCCGCATTGGGAAGCTTACCGTTTGGTGCTGGTACCCCCTCCCCCCCGCGATCTTTTGGAATGATGGAGTTACGGCCACACCACTATCAAAATCTTTGAGGAATAAGGACTTACGCGTAAAATATTCTGGAATAAGGAGTTATGTGGATCCTCCTAAATGGTCCCGTCACTCCCCCGTCCGGAAAATCACAGGCCTAACGCGTCAAGAACCTACCATTATCTTACAGATAATGTTTACACATTAAGGTTATCTGTTTTAGGGAACATGGTCAACAAGAAAACGGGGGCATGCGGCTGTGATTTTGGGACACCTGCATGGGGCGTGTCCGGCGTCGCGTGAAAAAAATCTAAGACTTCGCTCCGGAATTTCGAGTGCTTAAGAAATGCCATCGCGGCCCGGGTTAGCGTCCAGAGAACGGACGCGAAGCCGGGGGCACAGGTCTTACGCGCGGGGATAATAGAAAGCTGCCGCTGGGTTTACGTGGCTTTTGAAAATTCGATTTCGGTGTTTGTCCACCAAACCTCAGGCTCGGCGGGATGTTTCCGGCATCGGTGCTCAACACCTAAGCGATCCAGTTCGCGCAAAACTTCTGTGATCACCTGATCCAATGACGCTTTTACAGGCTTACTCAGGCTGCAGCCGGCCTCGTACGACTCCGGTTTAATTCCTACGAGAAGTACATCCTTGGGTGCGATTCCGAAGAGGTCGGCGCTGAGCAGTGCGTCAACCAGCGCTGGCGAGTGAGGATCCATGCGCACGGCGGGACATTGGCGCATGATATCTGGCTTGCGGTAGAGGTGGACTGTTCCCGGAAGTGCTTCGGTCTCGACGGAATCGATGAGGATGACGGCATCTCTTCCGGAAATCTCATCGATCAGGTCAAGGGCCGGGGTGCCCAAGTCGGTGACTTCGACGCCATCTTCGAACTCGTAACGGGCGGCCAGAAGGCGCGCCACGTATGGTCCAACGCCGTCATCCCCCAGCAAGACGTTTCCGATCCCGCCAATTAATACGTTCTTCATAGCACCTTGACCTTGGCGATCGAGCGCCCCGACGGATCGAAGGTGTGACAGGCGCAGGCCATGCAGGGATCGAACGAGTGCACGGTCCGCAAGACCTCGAGCGGTTCCTCAGGCCGGGCCAACGGCGTGTGCAACAGCGAGGCTTCATAAGGGCCGTGCGCGCCGGAGCGGTCGCGCGGGCTGGCGTTCCAGGTTGAGGGCACAACCGCCTGGTAGTTCTTGATTTTCTCATCCTTAATTACGATCCAGTGCGACAATGTACCGCGCGGCGCTTCGTGGGTTCCCACGCCTTCGACTTCGTGTGCAGAGAACACGGGCTGGTTGTGGACCGTGTAGTCGCCCTTGGCAATGTTGTCCACCAGCAACTGCCAGTGCTTCTGCGCGAGTTCTGCCAACATGGCGGCGCGAATCGCGCGGGCGGCATGGCGGCCCAGCGTGGAATGCAACATCTCTGGAGTGACGTGAATTCCGCCGACGGCCTCGACTTTGCTGATCGCGAGATCCGTATACTTGCGAGTCAACGGATGACCTTGAGCGTAACCGACCAGGACCTGGGCCAGCGGGCCGACCTGCATGGGGTCGCCGTTGAAGCGCGGGGCCTTGACCCAGGAGTATTTCTGCTCGCCGTCCCAATCGGTGAAGGCGGGATCGGTTTCTCCGACCCAGGGATGCAGAGCTTTTCCACCTTTATAGTAGGAGTGCGCAACGTCTTCGCTGACGGACTCGCGGAACTCCTTGTCCGATGCGGTCTTGAAGGGATGCACGCCGGCGATGTTTCCGTTCCTGATGTAACCGCCGGGAAGGTCGTAGGCCGAGCCTGTGCTGTCCAGCGGGAGATCGGGAACTGCCAGGTAGTTGCGCACGCCGCTGCCAATCTTGAACCAGTCAGGGTACATCGCGGCGATGGCGCAGACATCGACGAAGTACACCTGGTTGATGAACTGCACGACCTCGTCCAGCAGCACGCGGATCATTTCAAGGCGGTCCATGTTGAGGGCGGTTCCGCTGTCCAGGTCGATGGCATTGGCCACGCCTCCGACTGTCAGGTTTTGAATGTGCGGCGTCTTCGATCCGAGGATTCCGACCACCTGCAGAGCTTTGCGTTGATACTCCAGCGCCTGCATGTAATGCGTGAAGGCCAGCAGATTCACTTCAGGCGAGAGCCGCATGGCGGGATGGCCCCAGTAGCCGTTCATGAAAATGCCGAGCTGTCCGCTGCTCGCGACGGCGTTGACGCGATCCTGTGCGGCCTTGAACTCATTGCGGGAGTTGCGCGATCCAGGGCGAGAGGCTTTCCGCCAATTTTGCAGTCGCCGCAGGATCGGCTTTCGGAATCTGCATAATATCGACCCAGTCCAGCGCCGACAGTTGATAGAAGTGCACGATGTGATCATGCAACGCATGCGCAATCAGGATGAGATTGCGGATCAATTGGGCGTTCAGCGGGACCTCGAGCTTCAAGGCATCTTCCACCGCGCGGACGCTCGCCATGGCATGCACGGTGGTGCATACGCCGCAGAAACGCTGGGTGAACAGCCATGCGTCGCGGGGGTCGCGGCCGCGGAGAATCTTCTCGATGCCGCGCCACATGGTGCAAGAAGCCCATGCATTGCTGACCGCATTATTGTCAACTTCGACGTCGATGCGGAGGTGGCCTTCAATTCTGGTGATGGGATCAATCGTGATTCGTTTTGCCATAGTGCCTGCTATTAGTCGGAGTCTGTTAGTTCAAGTTCGTTTTCGCTGAAAAATCCATGCTTGAAATACCCGGTCCAGCGAATGTACGGTCTGCGGAACCGGAAATAGGCCGCCATGTTGTGCCATTCCTGGAGCGGAGCCGGAAGAATGCCGAAGCGTTTTACGACCAGAAGAAATCCGGCGACGCCCATGCAAATGAAACCAAGCGATACCAGAATTTCAATGGTGGAGGGAAAATACAGCGACTCGGGATTGGGCCGAAACGCCAATGTCGTGGGGCTGAAGCGGTAGATCATTCCGCCCAGCGAACTGAGGACGTAGCCCAGAAACATAGAACCCGTTTTGTGGGTTCGCAGCGAGCCCCGCAGCATCAAGCCGCCGATCGAAATCAGCAACATCTCCAGCCAGAAGACGCCGGCGAAGCGGTCAGCGTGGAAGGCGGTGCCGAGCGCGCCGCGGAAGACGATGTCGAGCAGACGCAGCGCGAGCCAGCCGAAGATCAGCCAGGCGGTGATGCGGGCAGCTTCGTCAAGAACTTCCATGTCCATTGCCCGCTTCCATACCACGCAGCACAACATGGTGGTGCCGGCGACGCATCCGAATGACATGAAGGTGGACGCGCCCAGATATAGAGAAGGGCAGCCACGGGGATTGCCACAAGGGATGGACTCGTTCTCCTGCCAACAGCATCAATGCACCTAACGACGATTGGTGCATGCCCGGCAGCAGGTAGGCAGCCGCAATGATCCAAGGGAAGAAATAGTGCAGCCTGCGTTCCATGCGCTCTACGCCAGGCCGCAGACGCGAATCAAAGTACCAGAGCCGCTCCAGCACAGGCGGGATATTTTCGATGGCGAGAGGGATCATGGCGTAAATCGACATGCAGATCGCAACCTCGGCCAGGGGTGAGTGCATGTTCCATTTCCAGGGGAAGACGATCCAATAGAAGTTCCAGGGGCGGCCGGCATCGATGCCCAGCAGAAGCAGTCCGCAGCCATAAGCGAGGAAACTGGTGAGCAGGGCCATGCGCATCAACGCATGCAGGCGCTTGCGGCGGAAGATCCATGCAGCAATGCCCACCGCGAAGGCGCCGGAACCCAGGCCGGTCAGCACCATGACGTTGAACGTTTTCCAGATTCCCCATCCGAACGCGTCGTTCATTCCGCTCACCGGACCGAGGCCAGCGAGTTCACGGTAAGCGGTTAACACAAACGCCAGCAGAGTCATGCCACACAGCGCGATGAAAAACCCGTTTACCACCGGGAACCCGTACACTGGCACGGCCCGCTCCCAGCGAGCCTTATCACTGGCATCTGGCGCGTTAGTCATGGTTGCGGTGCTCATAGTTGTGCTCTCAATCCGGTCTCTTTTTCGCGTTCCTTGGCTTCCTGCTCATGACCTTTCAAGCTCTTGCGAATGACCTGCACCAATCCGACGTACAAGACCGCCGGCAGCGCGAAGTATTGATAAAGGCGTCTTTGCCAGCGCAGGGTTCTGGCTGGAACCGATTCCGGCCCCAATTCCGGCAGGCCTAGTTTGTCGAAGGCGACGCGAGAGAGATACAAGGATTGCGTGCCGCCGTTATCGGTTTCTCCGTAGACGCGGTCCTGATAGTAGCGGCCGGGCTCCTTTTTAATACGGCGTTTGGCTTCTGACAGCAGGACAGTGCGTGGACCAAAGATCACGGCGCCGGTTGGACAGACGCTGGTACATCCCGGCTTCAGACCTTTGTCCAGCCGTTGGTTGCACAACTCGCACTTGGTCACACGCGGGTTAAATCCCACCCACTGAAAACGCGGCACGTGATAGGGACAAGTGATGGTGCAATAGCGGCAGCCGATGCACTTGTCCGCATCCCACTTCACAATTCCGCTCTCGGGATCCTTATAAAGAGCCTGGAAAGGACAGCCGGCGGCGCAAGCTGGATCCAGGCAGTGCATGCACTGGCGTTTTACATACGAGAAGGCAGAACCATCTTCGGGCTTATAGAGCTTAATGATGTTGCGGGTGACATCGTTGAGGTCGGAGGGCGCCTGATGCAGTTGGTCGCCGCGAGTGTCGGGCGGCGTGTTGTTTGCCTCGGCGCACGCAGCCACGCAAGCTTTGCAACCGATGCAGATGCTGGCGTCGTACAGCAAGCCGACCGCGGCGCTGGGAACAGGAATCGTTTCAGCCTGCAGCGCTTGGGTGCCCACGGTGACGGCCACGGCAGCCGGCACTCCGGCCTTGGCGATATTGACAAACAGTTCTCGCCGAGTGATGGCCACATCAGTCCTCTTTCTTGTCCAATTGCTTTCCGGTTGAAGGTTTCAGTTTTTCTGCGTACGCGCGGTCAGCGTCAACTCTTTCAACGCCCGCCTCGTGGCTGCTCTGGAAACGCTGTGAGGCGACCCAAGTAGCGCCACCGACGGCCCCGGCTACGACACCAACCAGTGCCGCCGCGCTGGCTTTGATGGCTCCGGCGCCACTGTAAATCGGCGGATAAGTATCCGGGGGCGTGGCGAGATGGATGGGGACGGTTTCAAATGTACCCATTCGCCACACCACACTCTTTTCCGTGCAGCCGAGGCAAGGAGCGCCAATTCCAATGGGCCATACTCCGGGAAGCTCGTTGAAATGGCGTGTGGAACAAGCGGCATGAGTGACCGGCCCTTTGCATCCGAGCTTGTAAAGACACCAGCCTTGACGGTGGCCTTCGTCGCCGAACGCGGTGGCGAAGCGGCCGGCGTCGAAGTGGGCTCGCCGCGGGCAATTTTCGTGAATCACGCGATCATAGGCGAACTTCGGACGGCTGAACTCGTCCAACTCTGGCAGTCTGCCCATGGTGACGTACTCGAGAACGACGGCCAGCAAGTTGTAAGGATTGGGCGGGCAGCCGGGAAGGTTGATGATTGGTTTGCCCTCGACTACGGAATCAACTCCCACCGCACCGGTGGGATTTGGATCAGCCGACGGCACCCCGCCCCAGGAGGCGCAGGAGCCAATCGCGATCACCGCTGCTGCCTGCGCCGCAACCTCTCTTACCACCTGAACCGCTGGCCGGCCGCCCATTTGCATGTAGACGCCATCGTCCCTGGTGGGAATCGCGCCTTCGACCACCAGCACATACTTGCCAGCGTTTCCGGAGATGGCGGAGCGCAATGCGGCTTCGGCTTGCGCGCCGGAAGCTGCCATCAAGGTCTCGTGGTAATCGAGGGAGATTACGTCAAGGATCAGGTGAGCAACATCGGGGGCGGAGGTGCGCAGGAGAGTCTCAGTGCACCCGGTGCAATCCTGGAAATGCAGCCAGATCACGGATGGGCGCTTGGTTTTGCCGATTGCCGCCGCGATCTGAAAGACGGACTTCTTGCTGGTGAGCGCCAAGCCCAGTGGCGCACTGACCATCAGCATGCTGCATAACTGGATGAAACTTCTGCGGGAGACTCCGCTAGCCTCCAAGTGTTCTGCAATGGTCGGATGCTTGGACATTTAGCGCCTTCCTGCGCACAGGATTGTTCGGTACCAAGGGCCGGGAAGTGGCGCTAAGGGGGTTGCGTCCATGCTTGGAGTCGCAAAGCAACAGGTAGGAAATAAGTACCATGCCGCGGGTCGCGATCTATCAACGAGTAAGACGAATATGAATGCCTTTGCGCGTGCTACGCGGGTGATCGTTTCTACCTGTGTCCCTGCGGTTCCAGCGTAACCTTCCGGCCCGGCGGCAACCTGGGTTCAACAAGATTATTTATCGTTTGAATCGGTTATTTGGGTCAGTGATCGGGGTCACTCATCGATGTGAGCGCAGCGTTCGGCGAGGTAAATCACGAGCCTTTCGAACTGCTCAAGGGAGCGGACGGTACTACGACCAGCACGCGAGAACGGCGAGAGGTACGCCGTTCTCGCGGCTGGCAACGCCACAGTCGTCGTCCAAAGAAAGAGGCAGGGCAGGGATGGACGGGTTTTGCTGACTCCCGAAACGTACGCTTACCGTCATGGCTTACGATGGCTCTCAGCGGCGCGGCAGGCCTGGATGTCACTTGCGCTGACCGGAACAGTGATGGGCTTACCATCCCGCGTTGCGCCGCCGTTGCCTTTTACGACGGGGTCAAAGCAATCTTTCCAGAGGCCATTATCTTTTTTCCACTGCCCTTGAATGAATCCCAGGTTTTTGCATTCGTTGATTATTTTCTGGCACGCGGGGTTATGTTCGCCGGGATGAGTCTGCGCGGCCTTGGGGGATTGAGTTTGCTGGGTGGGGATGCCGGTTGCAGGGTGCGGCAGCGTTTGCGCCGTGGCAACGGCCCCGCTCATGACCCACACAAGAAACGCGCCCAGTATTAAAATCCGATTGATTGTCCGCTTGTCCATGATGCTTCCTCCCGTTCGAAGTCAAAGATTTTCGACCCGTACAATATACCTTAAGCAGTAAACTCAGGCCCGTCTTAATTAGAGTGCCGACCGATTGCTGTGTGAACTTCTTTGCACATCGGTTTGGCGAATGCTCAATGCGAGTTTTCTGGGTAATAAGCCAGGTTGGAAATTTCGATTTCGTCGTTTTCCGGAAGAAAGAAACCAAACCGTCCTTGAGCCGTGAGTTGAGATTTTTGCGGAGTTGGGGCCGAGTCGGCCAGTACCCAGTCATCGATCGTCTTCCAGTCCGTGCCGGACTGAGTCCAACGGTGGATGATGTGACTGGGCAGAATCTGAATCCGAAGGGTTACAAAAGGGCTATTGCCGGGAATATTGTGCTCGATCTTGGAAAGGTCATGCTTGGCGCCATCAATATAAATAGTGCGGTACAGGTACTTGCCGTCCATCTGGAAGAGAACATAGTTCCTGTCGTCAACGAAGTTCGCTACCCATTTGGAGCGACCGCCAAAGAGACCATGATGGAGCTTGACGCTGAATGTGACAGTACCTGAGAGTCGGGGTACGTCGTAGAGGACGAATCCGCCGCCGCGACGTTGATACCATTGGTCGTGCTTGGCCCAGCTATCTCCTTCGAAGTGCTCCATTCCGTAGGTTACAACGGTGAGTGCGAGTTTCTTGGATTCGCGGGACGCGATCGTCACCGTGGCTGAACTGTCTGGATGGTTGGGGCTGCGGGAGACGACCAGGTAGGTCCCGGGCTCGAGGGCTAGCTTGCTGGGGCCGGTGAATTGTTTGACCGTCTGGCCGCCACGCGTTATGACTACTGAAGCATTTGGGGCAACAACTACTTCCAGAGTGCCTGGGAGTGGGTCGAAGCTAATTTCTGTCCCGGTAACCCGAGTTGGTTCTCCAGCTACGAATTTTCGGGGGACGCTTCTGGTCTCGAAATTAGCGAGGGAGAATTGGAGCGTGTGTTCGCCGGGAGCGATGTCGGCGTGGGCTAAAGTGCCGTCGGGACCAATGTTTCCGAGACTCGCGTCGTCAAGCGACACTTGCGTACCCGGCGGGAAGTGGTCTAGCTGGAGGGTCGCGAGTTTGGGCACGGCTTTCAGGGGGAGATCCAGCTTTGCCTCCTGTCCCTTGACGACGTCTATCTGCTGTTCTCGCTCTTCGAACCCCTCTTTGGTAACCCGGACAGTATGCTGCCGGGTTTGCAGGTTCGGAATGCGCACCTGCCCATGCAGCGTCGGTCGAAGATATTTGCGCCCGTCGATATAGACATCGGCGTTATCCTGCCCCGTGACCACCAGAATGCTGCCAACGTCCCGGTCGGTGGAAACGACGGCGCTCAAAATGGGGGCGGTCGCGTTTTCAAAGGTCATCTTTCGTGCATCTTTACCTTTGCCGATGACTAGTTCGTGGACACCGGGTTGCAGATTCTTGACATCGATCGTGCCCGCATCCAGGACTCCGACTGCATTTCCGTCGACCGTAACCGGACCCGATCCCACCGAACTGCTGATGTGCGCATCGGGGCCCTTGGTGCTGATGACCACCAGTTGCAGGTTCTTTACTACTAGCGGTGCCTGGATCTTCACCGGGTTTCCGGAACTATTGTCAAAGGAGAACTTAGCTTCCTGATTTCCGGCCGCTATCTTCAGGGTATGCTGGTTTGCGGGGAGGGAAGTGAGGTTGAGCGAACCGCCTTCCAACTTTCCCACAGAGTTGTCATCGATCCAGACCTCACCGTTTTCGAGATCCGGGGTCGCGATCCGCAAACCTTGTGTGATGGGCAGCAACGTCAATTGAACTACTGGAGATGATCCGGGCGTGGCTGCGACGGTCGCGTTGGCGGTTTCATAGCCGTCAAGAGATGCTTCCACTTGATAGTTACCTACCGCGAGTTGGATGGATTGATTGGAGGTGCCGCGAACTTCGTTATTGATGCGGATCGTGGCACCCGGTGGGGATGTCTGAAATTGCACTTCTACCATGACGGTGGAAGTGGGCTGACTTGGGGTGGGCTTGGGGCGCCAGTGCCACACGGCCAACCCGGCGACGAGAAAAAAGAACGCCGCACCGGGCCAGATTACGAACGGGTTCCGAAGCTGTTCGCGCCAGTTCGCAGATTGGATCCATGCGCGAAGCTTTGCAAGGTGATCGGGTTTGGGCTGCGGTTTTGGCTTGGGCTCGGTTTTCCGCGGCTTGGGAGTCGGGGCGCGCCCCCCTCGGGCTTGGACAATTCGATCTATTTCGCGGGCAACCGAATCGAAATCCGCTTCACCTTCATGGCGCGCCGCCACGTTGCGGGTGCGTTCGTAGATGGTTTTCAGATCGTCAGTCTGCACTGCAGACTCGACTTGCTGGCGGAGAGTCTTGAGTTCATCCAAATCAGTGAGGCGAACATTCTTGCGTTGCAGTTGGGACAATTCGCGCTTGAGAGTGTCGCGCAAACCGACGAGCCGTGAATCGGAAGGGAAGCTGGACAAGGCTTTGGCAACTTCGTCAGCGGCGCCTTCAATGTTCCCTTCGGCCTGGAGGCGGCGTGCCTGAGAGGCGACGTGAGACACTGTTTCGTCGCGCTTGTGATCGAGAGCCTGGGCATGGAGACTTTTGGCGAGAGGGTTGCCGGGATCCAGATCGAGCGCCTGCTGGGTCAATGCTTCCGCCGCACGCCAGTCGCCGGGAAGCAGAATCCGCGCTCTTTCCAGCAGGACCTCGAGCAAGGCGGTATGGATCGCGGAGCTGCGCTCATCGAGTTTCAGGGCCCTTTTAAAGGTCTCGATTCCGTCATCGAATTGACCTCGAGAGCAGAAATCATTTCCCTGCACCAAGAGTTGTTGAGCTTCATTGGCGCGGTCAAGATGCTGGCGGATCACTTTTTCGAGTTCAACAAGTTCGGCATCGTTGGGGAATTCGGCCTGGGCCTGGCCCAGCAATGTCAAACTTTGCCCGTAGTCGCCTTGTCCGACTTGATGGTCAATCTCCTCGATCCAATGGGCCTTTGCGGACTCGCGAGCGTGGCGCTCACGCCGCTTCTGGAGTCTATCGATCTCGAATTGCAGGCCCGGGTAAGGACTGTAGATGGTGCGCAGGATCTCCATGTCGCTGAGGGCTTCATTGATCTTGCCTCGCTCTTCATGGACGCGAGCGCGCGCGAGAATCGAGTTCACCAGGTCGCGCTTGTCGGTCACCAGCTTAAGCGAGCGCTGGAAATGAGCTTCTCCGGGACATTGTGCCAGGGCCTCGCGTAGGAGGCTTACCTTCGCGTCCAGGTCCGATTCGGCTTCTAGGCGGCGGTCGATCTCCGCAATGAAGGCAGAAAGTTGTTGCCGCTGCTGCTCTTCTACATCGAACCTCAGAGCCTGGAACAGAGCCTGGTTGGGATACTTGTTGAGAAACTGATCGCAGAGAGCGAGAGCTTTGCCGAATTCATGGTCGGTCAAATGCTTGCGCGCCTCGGAGTATGCGTTGTTGATGGCCTCGTGCTCGGAGCGCACGGTGTTATAGAAACTCTGATAGGTTCCGCTGCTGGATGGAGAAGACGAATCGGGTGCTCGTCGATCCAGTTCCAGGACCAACCCCATTTGAGTCAGGGCTTCGCTCACTTCGCCGTTTTTCCAGTGGTTCTGGGCGGCCTCATAGTATTGGGACTTATCCTGCCGCAGTTTTAGATAGTCTCGTTCTACCTTCTCCATTTCGGAGAGCAGTTTAGTGGCGCGACTTTCTTTCGGCCGCAGGTCGAGTACATTCTGCAAAGCCTGGCGGGCCTGGCGGTAGGCATGATTGTCGATGTGCTGCTGGGCTAAGCGGACCCAATTTTCGATTTGCCGTTCCCCGCGTCGACTCTCGATTTTGCTTTTCAGACCGAGCGCCGCGGCATGGTTGGGGTCGAGCTGCAGAATTTCCTGGATCTTTTGCAGTGCGAGCGGATCTTCCTCCTCTTCGTATCGGGCTCGTGCGCTCTCCAGCAATTGCGCAATCGTCTTTTGCCGGACTGCCTGCTCGATATGAGTTCTGAGCAACGAAATGGCGGGGTCCATGTTGCCTTCGGCTTCCAGTTCGCCCACAATTTCGGCGGCGAACTGGTAGTCGCCACCTTCAAAGGCCTTGTTGGCGCGCTGAATGCGAGGCTGAATGCGGGCGGGATCGAACAGTTCAATCGGTTCGTTTCGGAGGGCCTTCTGCAAAGTATCGGAGAACTCACGTGCGCTTCCAAAGCGGTGCCAGGCTTGCTTGGCCATTGCCTTGTGAACCACGCGGCTAATGGTTTGGCTCACCGCAGAATTGATTTCCGAAGCCGGTGGCGGAATTTGCTTCAGGATGGCATTGATAATCTCTTCTTCGCTGTTACCACGAAAAGGTTGGCGGCGAGTCAAAGCCTCGTAACAGACCACGCCCAAAGAAAAAATGTCGGACTGCGCGGAGACTGGTTTGTACTGAATCTGCTCCGGCGCCATGTAGAGCAGCGTTCCTTTCTGAAATCCGCTGGAACGCGAGTGGGAATCGACGGTATGGGCGACGCCGAAATCAATGATTTTGACGGAGTCATCCTGCATCACAAAAATGTTGCTGGGCTTGAGATCGCGATGGATCAACCCGCGCTCGTGGGCCGCCTGCAATCCGCGGCAGGTTTGGGAAATGATGTCCACCACGCGATCGACGGTCAGGCGATGGCTGGTATTGCGAATGATTTCGTCAAGCGTTTGCCCGGGGAGCAGGGGCATGACGAAGAACGGTTTTTTCTGGCCTTCTTCGTCGAATTCTCCCATGTCGAAAATTTCGACGATGTTGGGATGGCTCATCGACTTGAGCACTTCACATTCTTTGTAAAAGAGTTGCAGCGCGGTGCGATCGGGGAACGCGGGCAGGGTTTTCAGGGCGACGTCGCGCTTCATCGGCGGAGGGTCGTAGGCGCGATAGACGATGCCCATACCGCCCTCGCCTAATTTGGCCTTGATCTCGTAGCGGCCCTTGATGCGTTTCACTGATGCCATGAGGAATTAAATAATCCCGGGAGCCGCAGTAACCAGACGCCCAAGGCCAACCAATTTACCGATCTGAATCATCCTGCGGCGACCGCTTCTGCAGGCGGCTCCGCGAAAAATCCGGCTGGGGCTGGACGACAGTCCGATCCGCCGGGGCTCGCGCCGGCGTACGGACGCCACCTTTTCTAGTTTCGAATCCGGGCGGGGCCGGTCGAGATGGCTTTGGTTTAACCCCAGAAAAGGCCCGCGACATTTCCGCCCAGCGCCCTCCGCCCCGGGCGACCGCGAAACTTCCGATATATTGCTCTGGCCAAACCAGCCTCGGTACCCAAAACCACAGGATGAGAAGCAGCGTGCCCAAACCCACAAACACGAGGATTGGGCGCAGAAACGAGAGCCAGTTCCCGGAAGTGGGAACAATAGGTAGTGCAGCTTTGAGCTCTTCCGTTTCACACTTTCCTTCGAATGTAGGAACGCCGATCTCGGGCGGTTCCCAGGATTGTTCGCTGCTGCCGATCACCTGACCATCCGGAAGTTTCAGTTTGGCCTTGATATGAAGTGTTTTCCCGGCTAAAGAAGCCCGATCATCCCAGGGGACCGCAAAGGTCGCGCGGATTCGGTTGGTTAGGAGCGTCCGGGCAAAGGTGAAGATGCGTTTTAGACTCTCAGCGTCCTCGGCCATGTAATACTTGGTGCTCAGCCTTTGCAGTGCGCCTTCGTCCACTGATCCCGGATCCCCAAAACCCACTCCGATAACCTGGATGCCGGAGGCCTGAACTTTTCCCGCAACCTGGTTCAGACTTTCAGCACCGTCGAGCAAGCCAGGGTCATCACCTCGATAGACCTCGTTTTTGCCATCGGTCATGAGCAGCAGGAGGGTTTCGGGCGAACCCACTCCCGACGTGTTGCGATTGGAGCCGGCCTCTGCGGATAGCACATCCAGGCCCAGATCCACGGCCGAGTAAAGAGCGGTGTTGTTTCTGGGGCCGGGATTGGGCAAAGCTCCAATTTGAATCTCCGCTTCGGATTTGGTGGTTGCGAAATGAGCCGCGCGAATTGTGGCGGCGACGTTGTGACTCTCGAAGGGAACGATGGCGACGCGGTCCGCCGAATTGTTAAATCCTTCGAGGAACTGTTCTAAGGCTTCTTTGGCAGTTTCAAAGCGCGTCTTCCCCGATGCCAACACTTTGTTCATGCTTCCACTGATGTCCACAAGAATCAGAGCGACCCTCCCGCGGACAGCGCTCTTGTCGCCGGTTTGCGAGACGGCAAAGAAAGGAGTGATTTCCTGATCGTTCACATAAATCTTCAGATCCTGGCGGAGGTCCTTGTCGGGCGGAATGTTGACGTTGAGAGGAGCGCCTTGCGCATCCACCACATTAAACTTGAGCCGGAAGCAGGGTTTGCTGGTCGAAGGATCACAGCTCACCATTCTTGCTTTGTCGGCGAAATCGAGCCGGCCCGACTGCGCGGCGAGGGACGCACACGTCAGCAGCAAAAAAGAAAACATAGCCGAGAATTTTGCCAACCGATCAGCACGCTTCATGGCCTAAGTCTTCTCCCTGCCAGTAACGAACTTTAAGGCGGTGCGGCCCAGCAGAATATCGTCGGAATCACGCAGTTCCTGCGACTTTACCACCGTTTTGCCGCGGACTTGTAATTTGAAGCGTGCCAGTGCGGCTGGATCGGCGGCATCGGGGTGGCGTGCAAGGAAGAAGCGTCCATCTTTGCCGAACAAGATGGCGTGGTGTGCGGCAATGCCTGCGTCGGGGATAAAGACTTCAACCTCGGGACGATAGCGGCTGCGGCTGAGATCCTGGCTTTGGCTGCCGATCACATAAGAGTCTCCTTGCTGGATCTCCCATTCTTTGTGCGTGCGCCCAAATTTGCTCTGGGCCCGCGGGTCACCGCTGCTCACGAACTGCAGAACACCGTCGCGGAGCAGAATGGGAGCCAAGGTGACGCCGAAGCAGATACCCACGCCGACCGAGACGAACCCGAGGGCCTGCGACAAGTCTGGAATGGAACTCCCGATTCCACCGAAAATAAAGCCGCCTATCGCGCCGCCGACAAGTCCACCCGCAAAAGCATGGGCCACCCGCGCGCGATTGACTGCAACCCAGCGAAGTCCCAGGCCAAGCCCGATAAATGATCCGGCCAGCATCCACGCGATCAGACGAGTGAGGATGGGTGCGCGCTCCGACAAGTTATTGGTGATAGGAATCTGAACCAGACCGGCAAGGAGTCCCGCGACCAGGCCGATGAAGGTTCCAGAGATGATCCAGCGGGGCATGATCCGGCTGCCCGACCATCGGTCGGAAAATGCGACGGTAAGCCCGCCGATCAGCGCACCCAGGATAGCGGCGGAGACGAGATCCGATGCCCAGGCGTTCTGTTGATTGCCGAAGGCGGCAGATGCCAGCGCGGCCAAGGCCCAGGAAAATAAGCCTGCCATGCCTCCGACCAGAGACATGTAGTACAAAGTCTGATACAGACTCATAAGAGTGAAGAACTGGGGGCGGCCCGTGCAGCAACAGGGGCTGCAAAGCCTTGTTGAACTCAGTTGCGAAGTATATACTAAGAGGCTATTTGTGTCGCCACTGATTCCTACCCCTGACTATTCCCGGCTGGAAAAAACGGTTTTTAGCCATCCACGAATCAGAAGCCTTACCGTGTTGGTCGCTGGGGCGGGAGCTTTGGGAAATGAAGTAGTCCGCATCCTGGGCTTACTCGGTGTGGCTAAAGTCCTGGTCGTGGATCCCGACGTAGTAGAAGCCAGCAACCTTCCCCGGTCCTTTTTTTTCTGGGGTGAGGAGGCGGTGGGAAAGCCGAAGGTTTCAGGGCTGGTTGACGCGCTGGGTCCTCATTTTCCCGCTACTCGGTGGGTGGGCCTCGAGCGCGAGATTGCCGATGTGGGGTTTGGGCGGATCGCGGAGTCTGACATTTTGTTTAGTTGTGTTGACAGCGATCTGGCCCGGCTGGAAATCGCGTATATCGCGACTAAGCTGAATATTTCCGTAATCGATGGCGGCCTCGGGTCGAAGAACTACTCGCATGGCAGGATCAGCTACTTTCCCGGTGCGAAAGGTGCTTGCTACGGCTGCATGCTAAGCGCAGGGAAGCGGCGGCAGTTGCTGCAATACTGGCAAGCCACCGTACGGCCCTGCGGCGCCGCGGGCGTGCTTGATGAGCGGGAGTTCCCCAGCACCCCCACGATGGCTTCCGCGGTTGCCGCCATGCAAGTGGAATTCGGGCTGCGGTCTCTTTTTGGAGAGGCTCCCGCGATTTTTGGAGAGCCTCCCGCGACCGCGATAGAATCCCGTAGCTGGGAGGTTCGGTTGCATCCGCACGCATCCATGACCGAGTTTTGGACTCCGGTAAGTGAGAGTTGCCCTTTTCATGACTGGGGAGAGCGGAGGATGGTTCGGTCGCCGGATCCTGAGATTACGATTCAGGAGATGCTGGCTGGCGCGAATGCGGACCATTTGCTTTTGGATTGGCCAATCTGCACGAAGGCGGAATGCCTTGCCTGCCAACACGAGTGGTCTCCGATGCTTAGGCTGGCACGGATGCGGCGTGGGGCTCGTTGCCCGGCTTGTGGGTCGGGAAGTGTTCTGGAGGTTGAGATGACGCGAGCAGTTGGACGAGATTCGCCTTTTGTTCACTTCCCTCCGTCAGCCTTGGGATTGCCGCCGGATCACTTGTATACGTTTGAAAGTCGATCTGGAAAACCATGAAGAACGCCCGCACCATCGTGGTACTGCTGGCCAGCAGTTTCCTGCAAGTGCTGATGCAATTCCTTGGCGGGCTGGAGGGAAGGGCAATTGGGCTGATCTGCGGCGGGTTGGTGGGGATTGTTCTGTTTGGGCTGGCTGCGTTCTTTCAGATCGAGCTTCCGGGAATGTGGGTTGAGATTTTGCTTCCAACCGGTGCGAGTGTGCTCGGTATTGCCTTGGTTTTTCTCGGCCAACCGGGCGCATCGCCGCAGTTGTGGCTGGCCCCGGTGCTGGCTGGCCTGGTGTCGGCCACGGTCATCGGGGTGCGACGAGCGCGGTCGAAACGATGCGGATTGTGCAATCGCAGGTTGGGGTCGACGGTGGCATTTGCCTGTCCGCGCTGTGGATTACTGGTGTGCGATCAGACCTGCTGGGTGTTCGAATTTAGCCGTTGCCGGTTGTGCGAGCAGAATCGCGTGCCCGTGTTTCCCGCTGATGGAAGATGGTGGGACCGGCAGTTGGGCCCACGTTCCCAGCAGGGCCGCTGCCAGCTCTGTCATGACGCCGGCGGGCGAAGCCGATCTGCGTAACTGCAGAAAATGCGGCAGGCCGCAGTGCCGGGAATGTTGGGATCTTGCGAATGGACAATGTAACCGTTGTCAGTGGACGCTGGAAGATTTGCCGGAGGCGCTTCGTGTATACGTGATCCGCCCGCCGGCAGCTGTAGCCGAACAGCGGAGCTCACGCCATGCCAAATAAGGGAGGGTGCTAATGCCTAAATATCAGATGTACTTTGACACCATCCAGGGAGAGACGAAGTATAACGTCGACATTGACGACGAAGAAGCACTCGAGGCGGTGCTCGACGAGATCCTGTACGATCTTCGCGAACGCGGAGACATCCTGTTGGGAGACGGGGAACCGCAGGTCCTGTGGAACGGCCAGTCGCTGGATTTCGCAGTAGCGCTGCCGGAGCAAGGGGTTCGACCCAACGATGTTTTGCGCGTCTCTACCATTGCCACGAACGGATGAGATCGACTCTTCACCAGCGTCGCGTCGAGCAAGAATGGAGACTACTTGAGCTGCTGGCGCGGGCCAATGAGCAGAGCATTGAGGACGTGCGGCTGCGCGAGGAGGCCAGTGGCGAAACTTTTGAGCTGACACTGTTAAGAACTGGAGCCATCATAGAGACATGCGGCAATCGAGAGGTAGTGGATAAACACTCGGTTGCATTTCACTTCCGCAGGTTGTTTCCGTCGATTCCGATCGAGGCGAACCTGTCTCGTCCTGTTTTTCATCCCAATGTCCACCCTCACAACGGCTTTGTTTGTCTGTGGAACCGATTTTCTTCCGGCGACACGATCATCGAAGCGGTGGTCCAGTTACAACGCATCCTTACCTTCCAACTGGTGAACGACCTCGCCGATCATGTTATGCAGCCGAAGTGTCTTGACTGGTACAACGATCCCGAGAGAGGTTTTGAACTTCCGCTGTGGTGTGAGCCGATCAGAAAACCGGCGAATCTTGAGGCCGAGCGGACTTACGCTCGTCGTCCGGCAGGGACGTTCCGGAGGCGTCTCGAATAACGTTCTCGGCCCTGGCGAATGTGCCAAATTATTGGTGGACAATCGTTTACGCGTCTGCACGTAGAAAGCGGCAGGCTTGCGCGGCGATGGTTCCGGGAGTGCCGGGTGGGACTTTCTGAATTTCTTTCGCTGGTTGAAGCGCTTTGGTTCTGATTGTCACCATCCCCTTGTGTGACAAAGTCTGTTAGCGGTTAAGGGGGTGAGATCAATTCCTGGAGCATCTGCGACGAGAACGCTTTCCTGTTGACAATTTGGCCAATTAATATTAGGTTTCCCCCACGTCCGCGGGAACGCTTCCGGATGGGGAGAATCCGCCTGTTTCGGCGTGGCCAAGCCTCTCGTTGCACCGGGCCATGGCCAGGGCCGCGCCTTCCGAACTACGGTTCGCAGAGTCAAGAAGTTGCCAGCCCGCGTGGTCGCGCAGCGCCAACGGGGCTGTCGCTCGGATTTGTTTCTAGGAGAATACACGCATGCCGCTGGTTAAGGTTATTCGCAAAGGAATTACTCCGGCAGTCCGCAAAGTGCCGACATCGACTTGCGCGGCCATGATGCCCATGAATCTGGAGCGCGTCGGTAAGGAAGCGGTTTCGGAGAACGAGGAGCCGACAAAAGTCGAGGATGTGCAGGACGCCTTTGCGAAGTTTCAGCCCAAGCTCAATTTCAAAGGCAACGCCGGGGCGGAGGAGACCGAGTTCAAGGCCGACTTCCGGTTCCGCAGTATTAAGGATTTTGATCCCGAGAACTTGCAAAAACGTCAGGAGATTAAGAACGCGGATGGCGAGACCGAGTATCTGAGGAATGACCTGGCCGACCTGAAAAACAATATCGATCTGCTGTACCGTTTGAAGCAGCGCTGGAATCAGCCGACGGTGCGCCGGGCGTGGAATAACGAGCAGCAGCGGAAAGAAATTGTGAGCGCCCTTGGGCGTTTGCGTGAGGAGTTGGAAAAGGTCGCGGGTAAGGGAGGAGCAAGCTGATGGCAGAGCCAGTTTCAGATACCAAGTCGCGGACGACGGCGGAGATCCTGGGCGGAGGCGGCGCTGCGCGTGAGTTGTTGCAAGACATCTTCGCGGACCTGCACCCTGCGTTTCTTGATGAATCGCGGGACATGACCAGCATTTTCACGTCTCAATCCGCGTCCGAGTTTCTATCGCAGTTGACCGATTTCGAGAAGTTGGTGAGCGAAACCGATTCGTACGAGGCCACGGTAAAGAAGATGCAACGGCAGATCGATCAGGCCGAAGCCATTCGTGACGAGCTTTTGGGACAAGTGTTTCAGCAAATTCGCCCGATCGAGCGCAGCTATCGTCAGTTGATGCTGTTTTTCGAGAATTCCAAAGTTCAGGACGGCAAAATACGGAAACCGGTGGAACTTTACCTCTTCAATGCGGATCCGAAGGCCATGAAAGATGTTTTCAGCATGAGCGTGGTTGCGGTCGAAAACTTTGTTCGAAAGCGGAACGACAACTTTAATTTCCGCGATGACATATGCAACCTTGTGGTTCCGGGATTCATTCCCGGAGGAGTGAGAGAGAAGTTCGAAGATATTGCCAACTCGTGGGGCATGTTGCTGATCAACGACCTGGATGACGAGAAGTCATTCAAGAATGTCGAACGAAACTTTCTTCCTGGCGGCAAGTACGAATTTATGAAGCGACCGGAAGATCGCGCCGCCGCCGACGTCGTGACCATGGGTTATTTGCAGTTGCGGCCCGCGTATCCGTTCGAGAAGGCGGTGGATGGCGGAGATGACCTCTACGCACCGCCTTCGCTGGTTTTCGCCGGCGCTATCGCCCGCGCCGATGACGCGCAGGGCATTGCACAAGGTCCGGTTGGTTCGCGATTTGGACAGGTTGCGGGCTCCGAGAAATGTCGGGTGGAACCGCTGATCGGTGAAATGGAACACCTCAGCATGGAGCGGCAACTGATTCCGATTATTCGTGATGCCGACAACCATCTCTGTTTCTTTGGCTGTCGAACCCAGGCTGACGATCCCTACGGGGTTCTGAAGTTCTTTACGTCTTACCGCATCCTGCGTTACCTGGAGCGCTGTTGCCGGCACTACTTGCTGCAGGTTGCAGGACAGGTGCTGACCCGCGATTTCATGGACGAACAAATCGAGAAGCCGTTGCGACGGCTTTTAGAAGAGCAAGTGCAGCAAGGAACGATTCTCGGCTTTGACTTGAACGTGGACAAGGATTCGAACAAGCGTATGCAAGGTATTTGTGACATTACGCTCAGCGTGATGCCGACTGGGCCAGCAGAAACGTTTGTTCTGAAAATCGATGTACCCGAATTCAAGAAGCCCGGGGATAAAGCAGAAGGTGGGTAGTTAGTGATGGGCGTTTGGCCTGTCGGCGCCGTTCGAAGTAGTAGTTGCTTGGCGCAGGGAAGTTGTCTAATCCGCGACGGAATTGTTGTTCCGTTTTTCGTGGTCGGGGGGGTCTGAGTTCGGAGCATCGAGCTCAGGAAAGCAAGTGGTCCCTATCGGAAGTGGGCTCCAAAACACTTTTAACTTTAGAAGGAGGCACATTATGGCAGCGACACCATACCGCTGCACGGTGACGGTTGGCGGAACGAAATTCAACGCCGTCTGTTCGAGTGTTAAATTCAGCACTGAGAGTGATGGCTCCGGGATGCCGCAGATGGGCAGCCTGAAAACCAGCATTCGGGTGTACGCAGATTTTCACGATGATCAAAACCTTCCTCATGCGGCTCTGAAAAAGATGTTCGATCTGGCGAACGTGGTCACCAAGGACAAGATCGTTCCGGTCAAGATCGAATATTGGAAAGATGATTCGCATCAGGACGCGCTGTGCAGTTACAGCTTTAACGGTTGGATCCGGAGATTTGAAACTTCCAATCCGCATCCGACGGCCGACTTTGAACGGAGTGGGGAAGAGGATCACCCAGAGCCCCCGCCCGACCTGAACCACATGTTGGCATTGGACCTGGAGCCAGCATTGAATCAACAGAATTTTAGCGCCATCCAGCTAAGCAATTAGCGGGGCACGGAGGATTTATGGGAGCGCAGCCAAATCGCAGTACCCTCACTATCGACGGGACGAAGGTTAACGTAGTTTCATCGCTGGTTGCCTTCGAGACTGACAAAGATCGCACGGGGATGCCCCAGATGGGGAGCCTCAAAACCGAGGTTCGGGTGTGGATCGATTTCCACGACGACCAGAACTTGCCCAATTCGTCGCTGAAGAAGTTTTTCGACATGGCGAACGTGGTTACCCGGGACAAGATCAAGGACGTCAAGATCGAATTCTGGAAGGACGATTCGCACCAGGACGCCCTGTGCAGCTACAGTTTCAAAGCCTGGATCAAGGGTTTTCAGACTTGCAACCCATCGGCGAATGGAGCGGGAGATGCCAACATCAATCATCTCCTGGTCCTCGACCTTGAGCCGGCGTTGAATCAGGCCAATTTCAAAGAGATCCAGATGAGTAACTGAGGAGGGCCAATATCTCGTTCATAGGATTCCCTCTACGTTTTCGGGAAGGCTTCCTCAGGCGATGTGACGAGTCTGAAGCAATTCTCAATCTGTTTCGGCTGATGGGAAACACACCCCATGGTTCGTGGGCGGGGTGTCCGCATTTCGGATTGCGAGAGTTCCTGGAGGACTCGAGAACGCGTCCCGAGCAGGCGCAGCGGGCTGTGGAGGAGATGAATCGCGCTCTGGAAAGCCTTGGGATTATGCATTTCCGGGTGGAGGCGATCAGCAAGCAGGGACAACAGGATCGCGAAGGCAATTCTCTTGCGGTTACGCTCGTCTCCACCTCGGATCCGGCGAAGACATCTTCTCTAAAAGTGGAACGATGATTTGAATTGAATCGATTTCCAGGCTCGTGTGGAATAGCCGAGACGATATGTCCTACAGCAATGCCAGCGCGATCGAAATCGATAAGAAACTTCGCGACGACTTTCGCCGCCGGCTAAAAGACTACGGGATTTCCGCCGAACTCACGGACCCCGTACTCGCCGTTCTGTTCCGTACTTTTGCCCAACAACTGGAGACGCTGTATTCGCAAACCGACCGGATCCGGCTTGCGTTGCTGGATGAACTCATTGCGAATCTTGGATTCGAGAGTCGAATGGCGCGCCCAGCCCAGACGATCGTGCGCTTCCTGCTGAACTCAGGATCGCAACTTATCGAGGCGGGCACCGAGTTGATTGGCGAAGCCCAGAGCGGCGAGCGGCTGACGTTTACAACCGATGCCACACTGAACGTTTCGACGGCGCGAATCGCAGTGGCTGCGAGCTACCAGGATGGTCAGTTACAACTTTTGCCCGGGATAGAAATGCCCGAGGCGTTTCAGGCTGTACGCCCCTCTCTCGATGCGGTTCGAGTCGACCTTGGGCCTAATCCTGCGATCTTCTTTGCAGTGGAAGGCTTGCCGGACAACCACCTTGGCCTGCATAGCTTCTTTTTCGAACTTGGACCTGATGCTTTTGCGATCCAACGCGCGCTGGAAACTGAAACCTGGTGCCTGTTCGGCGCGGAAGGCGAGTTGGGCGCGCCAGGAATTCTGCGCCCGAAAACCATCACCGGCGGGACACAGTCGCTGCAATGGCTGATCCCGGATGAAGCCACAGCCGAGAACACGGGACGGACAGCGGCGGAAGGTGAGAAAGATGTACCCGAGTTGCCAGCTGGCTTTTATGCGTCCCGTCTTTTCCTTCTCCCCACGATCCCTGCAAATCGGCGTTTTACCTGTCGGGTTCCGCGTGGAATGGAGCCGGTGTTGACCAAAATCTTCGGCCGCGAGTTCTCGCGGCTGTTCGCGCCGGAAAGAGCATGGTTCCGCGTTTCTATGCCGCGCGAGATACCTTCATTGCAGATCTCGATTGGCAATATCGCGCTGCACACCATGGCGGCGTCAAACGTGGAATGCTTCAATCAAACAATTTATTTCGAGAAGCAGGGAACTTCCATTCCGCTGCAGCGCGATATGGGAGCTGCCTCGACCTATCCGGTTGCGCTGCTCTCGATCCTGGGAGAGGCGGATGCAAAGTATCTGTCCGAAACTGAACCGTCTTCGGATGCGGCAGCGGGACGATACGCGATTCGTAACGGCAGGATTGAACTCACGCCGGCTTTGCACCCCGACGGCAGCCGGCAAGCGTATGCGAATCTCAGGCTATGGGTCACGAACGGCGCTCTCGGGAATGAGGTTGGGCCGGGCGGACTGACCGGGTTTCTGAAGAAGAATGCTGTAGCCGGCCTCCGCATGACGAATCCGACTTCCGCCGCTGGTGGGGTTAATCAGGAGGAATTTAAGGACGCGAAGCTAAGGTTTGCAAATGCGTTATTGTCCCGGGACCGAATCGTGACCGGGGAAGACTTGAATTGCATAGCCCGTTCGTTCGATGCCCGCATTCTGGAAGCGGAAAGTCTTCCAACCCTCATGCGAACCAAGCACGGACTACGGCGTGCGGAGCATGTGCGAATTCATGTCAATCCGGATGACTTTCTTGATCCGTCAAACGAGCTTCGGGTACTGAAGGACGAATTGACACGATATTTAAGGGAACGCTCCCTCCACGGCACTGACCTGCAGCTTGAGGTGGTAGAGGCATGAGTACGGGCGAAGTTAAAATGCCGTGCTTCGAAACCGGATTCCACGGTTTTCATCATACGGTGGACTCGGCCCTGGAGGCACTCGCTGACATGGATATACCGGCGTCAAGGGTGACCATCCGCATGGCGGGTCGTGGATGGCCCTCACGCTGGGTTGTGTCGCAAAGTCCATCTCCTGGGGCACCGCTAGGGCCGGGAGATACGATTTCGCTCTCCGTGGCCGGTCTGGGATATTTTCATGCTCTGCCAGTTGGCATGTGGGACACAGGCGGCGAAACGGAAACGGGCACACGAGAAATCGTCGAACTGCTCGACGATCCTTTGCAGAAGACGGAGCATTGGATTCGAGAGGGAGCAAAATTGTTTGATATCAGTCCCCATCATTTGTCCGCTTGCTCCCGATGGATCTCGCTTTTCGGCCTGTCGCCGGAAGCGTGGCCTAGCGAGTTGTGGTATAACCTTTGCCTCTTGCTGCCGAATCTGCATGAGGTTGCGGGCAAGAAACACGGCATCCAGCTTGCTTTCCAGTTGCTGTTAGGTTTGCCGGTAAGAGAAATCCGTTTCTTTCCTTTGCAACAGTATTTGCCGAGAGCAGAGTGGACTTTGTTGGCGGAAAGGTTTTGCCGGCTGGGAGTGGATTGCGTTCTAGGCAATCGGATGGAAGACGTGGCACTTTCCGTTCTGGTGGTCGGTCCGGTGACGCTGGCCACGTATAACAGCTTCCGGGAAGAAGGCAAACAGGAACTCATCGCATCGGTTTTGAGGCTGTGTACGCTTGATCCGCACCGAATTTCTTGGCTGGTCCATGATGCCGCCAGAGAGCCGCGGCTTGGCTGTGAAACCGAGAACTCGAGACTTGGAGTCAATGCGTATTTGGGAGAGATTGAGCCCTGGGCGGTTGCGAAGGAAGTGTATCTATGAAGCCGGTGGACCTGAGTCTCAGTTCGGTGAATTGGGAGCATGGAATGCTACTGACTCCTGAACATTTTCTGCGTCAGGAGCGGTACTTCGACTCGGCCCTTCTATGGGCTCTCCGATACTCGACCAACGTTTATGGTCTGGTCGGCGGCGGTCCGCGGCTTCCTGAAACCGAGCGCGGCGCCGTGCGGCACGATCCTATTGTTGTCGTGGATGAAGACGCCGAATCTCTCAGTCTTTCCGTCACTCAATGCAGGGGGCTCACTCCCACCGGCTGCATCGTGGAAATCGATCCCGAGCATCCCGGTTCATCGCAAGATACTCAAGACGGATTTGCAGGGAGTTGCGGAGAGCAATATCTACATTGTTTGCGAGCCCCACGACAAGGAAGTAATTGACGGCAACCTGGATCAGTTCAATCCGCAGATGAAGACGGAGCGGCGTCCCGCTTACCAGATTGCTCTGCAGTTGCCTGCCGACGGTTTGCCCCATGCCCTGTCGGTGGGCAGCCTGCGCAGGCAGCGGTATGGCGCGGGTTACGAAAAGAATCCAGACTTCATCCCCGCTTGTACCTCGATGGTGAGTTACAGCGAGTTGACGGCGGCGTGGCGGAAAATCCTGGACAGCGTAAATCTTCTGGTCGAACGGTACACGGAACTGCACCGGGCAATGCGAGAGTTCATGGTGCTGTTCACGGAGCGCGGCATCGAGACGGATGCGGATGCAGAGGCCATGCGCTTTGTGGACCGGATGGTTGTCGCTTTGCAGGATTGCTGTTATGCCATACTCGACCCCGTCCAACCGCCGCAGCGTTTCTTCGGTTCCTTGCGACGGTTTTTTTACGGCGCTGCAACGTTTCTCGATTTGACCCCAGTGGTACAGCAGTATTTCGAGACCCTGCGCGAAACTGGCGAAACTGAATTCATCGCTCCATTGGAACAACAGAGGCAAGTTCTGAGCTCAACCCGGACGTGGGAGGTACACGATGATCTTGGGATTGAGGTCCGAACCGCGCTGCAGTCGCTGAGTACACTGCATCGGCTGGAACGCGCGCTGGAGGGGAAGTACATCGATTTCCGCATCAGCCCATCACTGGAAGCAATGAACTTCATCTTTGACCGCGGTGGAAAAGTTCTCTACCGTTTGTCGGCTAAACCGGCCCGTGTTCAAGGCGCTGGCGATGACCTCACAATTTATTTTGCTCAGTTACGGCTGGAGGGCCGCGACAAATACAGGCTGATTCTGGTTGGCGAGCAGAATGCCACTTTCGAAAAGGGAACCAAAATCGCCGTGGAAATCCGGATTAACGAGGGGGCAGGGTTCCGGCGTCAACCGGTGATTCTTTCCTGCGAATCGAAAAATGCCGAGCAACGCAACTTCGAATTCGATTTTGATGCGCCGGACGTGCCTACAATTACCGATCTGAAGGTCAGCTTACAAGCGCACTTTCCCATCCGCACCGCGCTTCTTTTTATTCGTCATCGTTTTTTTGCGGGAAGAACGCAGGAAACTGCACGCTCAGCGGAACCAGTGCATTCCGCGCCCGAGGTGCCGGTGGCGCCGCCACCCGAGCGGGTTCGGGATATTCCGCCGCAAAGGGTTCAGCCTCCGAGGGTCCAGCCCGCCGAACCACCTGCGCGACAGGGCTCGCGCCTCGATCCGCGGGTAGAACCCGCCGACCCTCGCCCCGAAAGAGACCGCGCGCCGTGGGAGCAGCCCCCCGCCCCTCCTCGTCGTCGGCGCTTGGAATAGGAGTGGCAAAGCTCAAGCGTACGAGAGAAAAATATGGCGATTGATCTCGACAAGATCTCGAACGAATTGGAGGACGCCCTGGAGCAGGCGCGCCTGCTCGCGGAGCAACGGCAGCAGGCTCTCATCACCCCCACGCACATGTTGTTTGTACTGCTGGACAAAGAAAGTGCCATGGCGGCGATGCTGGAAAAAGCGGGCGTGGCCTGCGGTCCCTTACTGGATGCATTCGCCACGCGGCTGAACAAAGGCGAAGGAACCCAGCGTTTGGAGCCCGGAAAGCGAGCAAAGTCGTCCCGTTCCTTACGGGAGTTAATCGAGAAGGCATTCGAAAAGATGGATGCTCGTGGTGGCGAGAGGGCTGAACCCATCGACTTTCTGCTGGCCGCGGTCGAATCCAGCGAATCTGATTTGAAATCTGACTTACGCCAAGCGGGCGTGACCGCAAAGAGTGTCGGCCAGGCGTCGGAGAGTCGCGCTGCCGCTGGCGAGACGCTGGGAGAAAAGAAGTCGGTGGTCGCAGCAGTTCGTCCTGGCACGAAGTTGTTGGAGCGCTTTGGGCGCGACTTGACGGCAGCGGCCACTGCCGGAGAGCTGATGCCGGTGGTCGGCCGAGATGATGAGATAAGACGGGTAATTCAGACGCTGCTGCGGAAATCCAAAAACAATCCCGTCCTCGTGGGCGATCCTGGGACGGGAAAGACCGCGATTGCGGAGGGCTTAGCCTTACGGATCTCTGCGGGAGATGTTCCTGAATCGTTGAAGAAGTGCAAACTGTTTGCCTTGGATCTCACCTCCATGGTTGCAGGCGCCAAGTATCGCGGGGAATTTGAAGAAAGAATCAAAGGAGTGGTCGATGAAGTGCGCTCCAGAAAGGGAGAGATCATTCTCTTTCTCGACGAACTCCACACTCTGGTGGGCGCCGGGGGCAGCGAAGGAGGAATGGATGCGGCAAATATTCTTAAGCCGGCGCTGGCACGGGGAGAGCTGCGCTGCATCGGGGCAACAACTTTTGATGAATACCGCGAGCGGATTGAGAAAGACGGAGCGCTCGCCCGCCGTTTCGACGTGGTCACGGTCAAGGAACCGACGGATGAATCGATGCTCACGATTCTGCGGGGCATACGCGCTCGCTACGAGGCTTTTCATGGAGTGCGCCTTTCCGACGAAGCTTTGCACGCTTCGGTGAAACTCAGCCGCCGCTACCTGCGCGATCGATTCTTGCCTGATAAGGCGATTGACGTCATCGACGAGGCCACGGCTCGGATCCGCATGCAGAAGGAATCGAAGCCGACTCACATCGATCAGCAGCAGCGATTGCTGTTTCGCAAGCAGGCCGAGCTCGAGGCTTTGAACGGAAGCGCATCTACTCCTGCACAGAAGAAAGCTGTGGCAGCGTTGCAGGCGGAGGTAGAGGATTTCAAACAGAAAGTAGATGCACTGGTTGGTGACTGGCAACGCCGGAAAGATCTCTCCGACAACCTGCAAAAAACCAAACGCGCAATTGAGGAGCAGACCGCGGAACTGGCCGTTGCCGAGGCTCAAGGAGATGTAGCGAAGGTGGCGCAGATCCGCTACGGGTCGCTGAAATACCTGGAAGAGCAGCGCGCTGATATGGAGAAGCAGTTGGAGGCGTCGGCGACGGGACAGACTCTGGTTCCGGATGAAGTTTTGCCCGAGCACATTGCGGAAGTGATCGCTGAGCGCGTGGGTGTTCCGATCAACCGAATGCTCGAGAGTGAGCGCGACCGATTGCTCAAGATGGAGGAGAGGATCGGATTGCGCGTGTTCGGGCAGGATGACGCCGTGAAAGCCGTGTCCGAAGCGGCTCGCCGAATGCGCGCTGATTTGCAACCGGGACGAAAACCGAATTCCTTTTTGTTTGCGGGTCCAACAGGTGTGGGCAAGACGGAGCTGGCTAAGGCGCTCGCAGAAGCATTGTTTGACGATGAGACCGCCCTCATCCGTATCGACATGGGTGAGTACAAGGACAAGTCATCCGTCTCCGGCCTCATTGGATCGCGGCCGGGGTTAGTCGGCTCCGATGAGGGTGGTTTCCTGACCGAGCAGGTGCGGAGGTCTCCCTATTCGATTGTTCTGTTCGATGAGGTGGAGAAAGGACATCCGGAGATCCTCGACATCCTGCTTGGTGTGCTCGATGAGGGGCGGCTCACCGATGCGAAAGGAAGATTCTGCGATTTTTCGAACACTATTGTGCTGTTTACTTCCAACCTCGGCGTGCGCGAAGCGATGGAGTCCACGGACGATCTGGAGAAGCGAAAGGAAATCATTCTCGAGGTGGTGAAGGCAAGCTTGAGGCCGGAACTCTACAACCGCATCTCGCAGGTCATCTCCTTCAACTCGCTTACCGACAAGGAACTTGAACGAATTGTGAATACGCAGATCGAGGCCCTGCGCAAGAAGCTCGGAGAGGAGCGCGAAATTGGGCTGGGGATTAGTCCGGAAGCTCTGGCCTATCTGGCCAAGGAATCCTACGACCCCGCGTATGGCGCCCGGCCGGTGGGACGGACGATGCAGCAACTCGTTCTCTCTCCTTTGGCGACGGCGATTCTGTCCGGAGAGGTCGCGCCCAAACAGAAGTTGCAGATCGACTATTCCGAAGGAGAGGGGCTCAGCTTCAGCGTAGAGGAAGGCGCGGTGGCGGCCGATTAGTCTATGAAGAAGCTGCTTTGTCTTCTGCTGGTGGCAACTTCGCTGCTTGCCAAAGACAATACGGTTTCCAAGCCCGAAGCCGACGGCGGCTGGGTGTTGCTATTCGACGGCGAGTCTCTCTTCGGATGGACGCAGGATGGCGGCGCCAAATGGCGCGTCAGCGATGGCCTACTGTCCCAGGCCGGTGACGGCGGCTACCTGCGAACCAATAGCGCGTTCTCCGATTTTGACCTGAAACTCGACTACCGCATCCTCGCCTCCGACGCGGATTGCAGCGTTTCTCTCCGCGCTGCCCCGGATAATGATCCCAAAGACGCCAGCTACCAGCTTCAGATTGGCGATAACAACTCTGATTGGCCAGCAGGTAGCATTATCGGCCACTTTAAAGCGGACGCTGTTCATCCTGCGCTCAATCAATGGCACAACCTGGAGGCGAATCTCTCCGGTGACCATTTTGTCGTGACGTTGGACAACCGAGGCTTGATTGACGGCAAAGACCCGCGCGGCAAAGCTGGGCTTATTGAATTGGCATGCGGCAAGGCAGGAAAAGTTCAGTTCCGCAACATCAAACTCCGTCCGCTTGGAGCGAAGGCTCTGTTCAATGGCAGCGACCTCGCCGGTTGGAAAGCTGTGGGAGCTCCACCTCCAAAGAAGGGGATGCTAAAGAAGCTCACCGGCAGCGGGAAAGTGAAAGAGGCGGAATGGTCGGCGGTGAATGGAATCGTGCACGCAGAAAAAGGCAAAGGCCAACTGGAAACCACAGCGACTTACGACGATTTTGTGCTGCAGATCGCGATCCGCGTCAACTCCGAGAAAAAGGAGCATCCCAAGAGCGCCGTCTTCTTTCGTGGCGATCCTGGTCAACTTTTTAGCGGCTACGAAGTGCAAGTGATGAATGAATACAAGAATGGAGACCGCGGCCAACCCGTTTCGTACGGGACCGGCGGCATTACCAATCTTCAGGCGGCTCGCAAAGAGTTGGCGGACGATGACCAGTTTTTCACCGAGACTGTTGCGGCTCGTGGGCGGCACATCGAGGTTTGGGTGGATGGCTACCCCGTCAGTGATTTCCAGGACACACGCGCGGAGGGCAATTCTCCACAGAAAGAGGCTCGTACCGCGGCCGGCACCATCAGCCTGCAAGCTCCGGACGAGAAAGCCAACCTCGATTTCCGAAACATTTCTCTTGCGCAACTGCCGAAGACCCTGGGTAAAGGGCCTGCACCGGCACCCGTAGCGGCAACTCCACCGACTCCACCGCCTGGCGCCTCTTCCGCCGCTAACGCACCACCGGCGATTCAATTCCCAGCGCCCAAGGAAGATCCCAATAAGCCCAAGGTACAACAATTAATGGGTCAGGCGTTGCAGACAAACGATCCGCAAGAGCAGGTCAAGCTCTACACCGAGATTTTGCTGCTTGATCCAGAGAATCAGGTGGCGTTCACCGGAAGACAACAAGCTCAACAAAAGATCGACGAGACCAACGCCAAGAAGCAGCAAGAAGAGCAGCAAGCACAACAACAGAGCCTGACGGCATCCGAGAAACAAGCGCAAGGAAACGAAGCCAAACAGAAGGCCGAGGCCGCGTTCCTGGCCGGAGATTTCCCCACCGCGCAAAGTCAAATCGCAACCGCACAAAAGCTTCTGCCAGACGACCCCGAGGTGCAGAGTCTGCACAGCCGTATTGATAGCGCGATTCAATCCAGAAATCGTGTCCGATATTTCTCCGCCGGCGCTGGCGTTCTCGTTCTTCTGGCTCTCCTTACGGCCTTTCTGGTCACACGAGGAAAGAAAGACGCCTACCTGGAAATAATTCAGGGGCTGGATAAAGGCAAGCGCTACAACCTGGACCAGGAAGTAATTCACATCGGAGCCGTTGCGGAGGACGGCGGAAACAAGAACGAGGTCGTAGTGCGCGACGTGGAGCGCATGATTTCGCGCTTCCACTGCGAGATCCACAAGCGCAACGGAAAATTCTTCCTTATCGACTGCGGCAGCGCCAACGGCACAAGGGTAGACAACACCCGGGCAAAAGCAGGCAAGCCCATGCGCCTGAAGAGCGGCGCGAAACTAGAGCTGGGAGGAACCTGCGCGTTGCGGCTGGGATTTGAAAAAAGAAAAGATAATGCTTCCAAAAATGCCTGATGAAATCTCTGAAGCTCTACTGGACGTTGGCGCGACCGTTCACCCTGGTACCGCCGATGGTTGGTATTTTCTCTGGCGCACTTATCGGCCATGAAGTCTCCCACGCGCCCCTTCGCGTCCTGAATGTAATGCTCGCGGTCGTCGCAGCCGCGGTGTTGAATGCGGGCTCGAACGGACTTAACCAGATTTACGATCTGACCAATGACCGCATCAATAAGCCACACCGTCCGCTGCCTTCCGGCAAACTGACAATCGCCCAAGCTTGGATCTTCGTCGTCCTAGCCTACATCGCAGTCTTGTCCATGGTAGCTGCGGTGAATCGGCAAACCTTCGTGATTTATGCCATCGCAGCGTTCGCTACGGTAGCTTACTCCGTTCCCCCACTCCGGCTGAAGAAGCACCCATTGGGATCAAATTTGACCATTGCTCTGGTTCGCGGCGAACTTCTCACCGTTGCGGGCTGGGCAGCGGTCTCAAGCGTGATGGCCTCGATCGAGCCTTGGTACATCGGGTTCATCTCCTTCTTGTTCTTGCTGGGCGCGACGACGACGAAGGACTTCGCGGACATTGCAGGCGACCGGACTGCAGGCTGCGTTACCCTACCAGTTCGATTCGGTGCGAACTGGAGCGCGCGTATTATTAGCCCAGCGTTTATTGTGCCTTGGCTGTTGTTCCCGCTCGGCTTACGGATTGGTGTACTAAGTGGGAATACAAAGGCGATGCTCGTTTTGACTGCCTTAATGGTGGCCTGGGGTGCCTATGTTGTCTACCTGATGAATCAAGATCCGGGGCGGCTAGTGACTGAAGGTGAGAACCATCCCAGCTGGCATCACATGTACTGGATGATGATGGTCGGAAATTTGGGGCTTGCAGCGGCTTATCTAATTCGATAGCGGCGTCCATTGGATTGGTCGGACATGCGGCGTCATCTCGGCCGGACCAATTCTCACTACCGAAACGCGCGTCTACGATCCCATCAAGCGCAGGCTTTACAAGCGACATCTTGGGCAGCCTCTTGGCCACCCCTCCTGAAGCCATTGTCGTGCCCGGCGCCTGCTCCATCACCAGGGGCAATGCTGTTAGCGCTGGTCTCATAGTTCAACTTCCGCTTGTCATCGGTTATCGGAATGATCCGAATACACGGGAAGGGCCTCTGGGAATCCTAATGGGCCAGCGGCGGAGAGCTAAGAAATGCGTTGATCGCGTTGGCTGCCTCCGTTCGCCCACCTTGTGTGCCAAAGTTGGTGAGTTCCATGGTTGAGCCCGATCGGAAGACAAGGATAAGGCACTGCGTTCGCCGGGCACCGATTTGAACCTGAGCGCGCCGCACGTCGCTCAGTAGAATTTCTTTTCGGGGCAAAAGAATGCCGCAACGCTTCCTCTCAACCGTCACGATTCCGGCTTGTCGGGAAAAGGTCACTCGGGTTCGCGAAGTGAGCAATCCCAACCCAGCCAGCAGAAAGGGAACCGTCAATAATAGACCCATCCGCGAAACGCGCGTCACTTGTCCGGCCATCACGCGGACAAATTGCAGAGCCGTTCCCAAGCTTATGAGTAGGACGAGGAGTGCCACTAGATAATAGGGAGGATCAAGGACTACCAGCCGATCCGGTGTCCGCTCGATCACTTGGATTGCCGAGGAAGGGATCATAGTTTCAAGCCGGGATCCTCCACTCCGGCGCCGGTCCTCCTTCAAGCCGACCGCCAAGGTTCTTGAGTATCGGCTCAAGAGGTACCCTGCTTGCGATGAGGATTGCCTTGTCCTCGAAACTTTCTCTGATGTACACGCTGGCCCCACAAAACCAGTCGTCGAGTTGCCCTGGCTTAGCCCCTTCGAGCGATTTTCGCTCGAGCAGCGGCAAATAAAAGCGAAACGAGCGGAAGGCGCGTTCTTTGATCGGAGGAAGAAGTAAATCCCGTGATTTCTGCAGCAACCCGTCCGACGATCCCTCAGTCATGATCTCAATTATTGTCCCAAGCCCGAGCATGACATCACGGGCTTGTTCCTTGACAGGAAGAGAGCCCGAGACTCGGAAGAGCTGATACATGAAATCTTTGGGC
The DNA here is from genome assembly GCA_963838765.1 of uncultured Acidobacteriota bacterium. Taxonomy (GTDB): domain Bacteria; phylum Acidobacteriota; class Terriglobia; order Terriglobales; family Acidobacteriaceae; genus JABDBE01. The sequence goes on from CAWISU010000070.1 coordinate 35,829, forward strand.
TTCTCGCCCGGTTTCAGATAGTGAAAGTCTGCCGGGGTCCACAGAGTTGGTGGTTCACGGTCGGGCCATACCCCCAAGCCTTGTTGCGGTTGCCACTCTCGCGCGTGATCGCAAAACCGCGTCGGACCGTCACCCAGGTAAAGCTGGTTGAAGAGAATGAGCATTTCTACAGACAAACAGCCGGCCTTCGCGAGAGAAGCACACAGTGTCCGCAGGAACTCGCGCACGGGTGCGAGCTCCTGGGTTGGAACTGGAAACCCAGAAAGCGGTAGCACACAAGCCTCCCAAGGTTCTTGAACAGCAAGCACCTTAAGCGAGACGAATCCTTGTTGGGCGGGCGCCTCCGAAGCAGGCAATGTTCTACCTTTCTGGGTATTCCAAACCCTCTTTCTTCATCTCGTTCAGGAGATCAATGAGTTGCTCCTCAACGTCCGCTTTGAACGCCATAAGAATTCCCTTGTCGACGGGACTCTCGTTGATGTAAACGTCGAACAATTGAAACCACTTTTCTGACTCCTCCGCGGGTTGGCCGAAGAAGTCGGCGGTCGATAGCAGGGGAAGGATGAACGGTAAGCCTTTAAATTGCGGTTCCTCCTCCAGTCCTACGCCAAATAATTCCTTGCTTTTTGCCAAAAAGCTGTCTTGGAGTGCGGCACCCGAAGCCAGCGCTGCTTGGAAGTCAAACTGCTTCAGTTCTGGTCTGTTTTTCAGAAAGGCCAACTGAGGAGGTAATTGAGGGGGAGCGGCCTTGGGGTCCGGCTTCAAAAAGACTATTGTCAGGGCCGCATGACCCAAAAACAACTCGCGTTGCTTTTTCGCAGACTTCTTGGAGAACCAGTAACAATAATCGGGCATGAATTGCATTCCGTCCGGCAGCTGGAAACTCTCCATCATGGCCTTGCTCATGGCCTTGATTTCTTCTTCCGTGGGCGCATCGGGCAGCTTCGCACCGGGGCGACGGCCAAGCCCACACATGGGCATGAACTCCCGCTGGTGATTCAGGAAGCTATTCCTCAGTTCGTAGAACTCCTTCAATCGAAAAAATATTTCTTCCCGCAGTCCTAACTTCGTCGTGAGCGACTCAGAAAGGGCTCCGAAGAACCGCAGGAGCCACTCTCGCTGGTCCGCCGGAACTGGAAACGAGTTTGTCGGCACCCAGTACAAGAAGCAGCGAGTAAGTTCGTGTGCGCGCCGCCATGGAAGCAGCTCCAAGCTACGATCCGCAGCGCTCAGGCGTTCGCGGAATCTCCCCGCTCCCGTCGGATCAAGCGGTTCTTTTGGCTCTGGCATGCCCTTTCCTCGCGCTGTCACAACCATTGCCCTCGGGTTTCCATCGCCACAGTCGCAGGACCAATGGTTTCAGTCTCCACACTAGGGCCGCCCGGGGCACAGAGGCGGGATAGGTGGAGCGCCCGCGGAGGGAGCTACGCCGGCTTCTCCAGCGCTTGCACCGACGCTCGCGCCGGATATTTTCGCTTTAAAGGCAGCCCACTCCATATCAGTTGCCTGCGCCTTGAGCTTTGCCACGGCAGTGTCCTGTATGTTCACGAAGTCCAACACCACATTAAATCCCGCCACCAGTGTCGCATATAAACCTATCCCAGTCCCTTGGGACGGGATGCCAACTAGTTGAATGTAAATACCATTTATGCTCACCTGCAGCGGCGCAAGCTGAAGCAGGAACCCAAAACCTTGTACACTCGAGTCCTGCCACCAAGACGACGAGGTAGGCTGGCTGCCATTCTCGACAGATGAATAATTGGTCGTTACCGAGCCCATCAGAGTATTATTTTGTGAATCGATATAGGTGTATTTGGACTGGCCGTAGATTGTTTCGTCGTCGTCACGGTAAACAATCGTGGTTCGCGTGCCGTAAAACGTTTCATTCTCGTCGCCGCTGACGTTCGTGGTGGCATTTCCGATCTTGTCTCCAAGCATTCCGATCTGCTGAAAAACATCTCCGTGAACCAGTAATGCATCCTGGCCCTTTATGAACGCAAATTGTCCGCCGAAGGGTTGTGGGGAGGTAATGCTGGCCTGCGTTACCGTCAATGATCCCAACATCGGAAATTCGCTGTCCGACTGAATGTTGAGAGGTTTTGCCGGGTTGCCTGTTTCAACCAGTGTGACTCCTTGGAATGGACCGCCCATAAGTACCTCCGTGCATTTGCTTGGTATTGAAGATCACGAGCCCACTTCTTTGGAGCTATATTGGCTGTAGAAGTGGATTCGCCCATATGGCGCGCTAAGAATAATGTCACCGTTTTCCGATTGCAATAGCAGTGTTTCTCGGCCAGTAGGCGATCCCCCTGCCGCGATGAGAGAAATCTTCACTGAATTCGGAGTCGAAAGCACGATCGACTCTTTCCCCTTTGTGTCGACAAACTGGAGCCGGTTCCCGCTCTTGGTGACGATTCGCTTGATATCGTTTTCTTGTAGATCGGAGTTCGTACTGACGTCCTCCGCCTTATTCCAGAATCCCTGCCGCGGCGCTTGGTCCACGCCATTCCAGAGGCAGCCGAGCACCACGGCGCGCTCCAGGTCTCCATCTTCAAAACCCACGACCACCTCGTCTCCCACTTCTGGCATGAACATGAAGCCGCGGTCCGAGCCGGCGTGCGGTGTTACCATCCGCGCCCAATAGGCATTGCCATCGTCTTGCCAGTAATATTGCACCTGGATCCGCCCCATTTTCTTGGGATCGTTGTGGGCGACGACCCGCGCCGGAACCAATCCGTACCAGAGATTTGCCTCGGGGGGATCGGGGTTGGTGTAGTCCTTCCACGGTGTACACCAGAATTCATTCACGTATCCCGTCGTGGTCCAGCGATGCACCACCTTAGTTACGCCATACAGGCCCTGGGCATCGAGCGTGCCGTCGATCTGCACTGTGTTTCCCGGAAGCATTTGCTGGTTCCGGCTTTCGCCGTGGCCGATGATATTACCACCAATAGCGCGGACGCTCTCTTTTTTTAGCACGGTCTGATAATCATCGAGCGTCATGACGCGCGCGCGCTGATGCACGTATCCGGACGGCATGACCTTTTTCGACTGAGTTTTGACCGCATCGACAAGCGGCGCGATGGAGTTGTAAAACTGGGCATCATCGGAGACCCCAGTGTAGGTGTCGCTCTTCATGGCGTGATGGTCGTAGTGTGCTCCGTTGAAGGAAGGCTGGCCCAGCGTGCCTTTCGTCTTGAACTTTAGCAAGCCAGCCTCGTCGCGCCATTGCAGCTTGGTGCCCTCCTGGAAGGAATTGAAGATTTCCACTCCTTTGGAGTTGGGGCGCAACCAACAACCGTAGTCATCGACCAGGCGGTTTAGAAAATCAAAATCCGATTCGCCCCATTGCATGTAGTTAAGCGGCTTCTTGGAAGGTCCCTTTACGGACGACGTCAAACCAGCATATCCAGCCAGTTGCTGCGCAACCTGGTCCAGAGTCTTTGCCAGATAATAGGCCTTGCGCGTGGTGTGATCCATTTTGTACGAACGTGTCACCGCCGTAAGTTGGGCGGTGTAGCTGCCCCACACTTCGTACGTGAGTTCGACGTCAAAAATGAACCCATCGAAAACCACATTTTCAGCGCCGCTTTCGTCATAGGTTAAGACTTGAATATCCTGGCCAAGGCATTGTTCGGTGGGAAAGCGCTGGTCCTCGGTCTGTCGGCACTCGACTTTACACCACCAGTGCTGATTGAGTTCTTGAGTGATTTCGACAGAGACGAGGATGGCGTCCTTGAGTAAGTCCTCCCCGATTTTTAGGTAAGCGGCTGGCATCGGAGCTACCTTTCTCGGTATTCGGGTAACGCGTCAGAGCCTGCCGAACCGGTTTCGCCGGAGTAAGCTCGTCCGGAACTGGCGACTTGTCCCAAGTACCGGTGGATCGGATTCGCTCCGCCATTCTTGCGGAAGCGAACGCCGAAATTCACACTCCCAGAGTATGGGTGGAAAGTGTCATCCAAAGTCAACCCGAAGTCAAGCAGAAGTCCGAAAGGCGCAGGCCGCCGCAGTCGCGATGCTGCCGATCGACTTAAAGCTCATTCAAAATAAAAGACTTGAGGGAAACCGCTCAGGCTTCTCCCCATGCGCAGTCATAAAACAAATTGGGCGACAAGACAACGCGTGACAACGTTCGACTTTGCTCTAGGGGATGGTGAACCGCCAGGCACAAACGTTTCATTCAAGCCTCGCAAAAATGTGAAGAGGCGGAATCTTACAAGGTGCGATCTCCGGTCATGCCCGAAGATATGTCGGTGATGGTTACGAAGAAACTCAACTTATGTCGGTCGGATTGAACATTTGCTAGCCGGTCGGGTTCACAGGTCACGCTGAGAGAAGCGGCGAACGGCGACAAGCAGCGCGAGTGCCAGGTACAGCGCGGCATAGAAGACCATGGCCATGCTCGGAACCGAAAGCGTGCTGAACGGAGAGATGCGCATGGCGTTAGCGAGTGGAGACTGCATTTCAAAAGCAGCGCGACGCCACAGGGCTTCGCTGGGCATGAGCACGCTGGCGATCACGCCCACGTTCACGGCGCGTTGCGTCTGTGTGAGGGCGCCAAATTGTTCAATCCAGCCGCCAAGGAAAGCCAGTCCGTGAAGCCCGAGCGCGAGCACGCCGCTGGTTAAGCGTCGAAAAATAAGTCCCAAAAGCAAAGGTTACCGAAAGCAGTACCAGGCTTTCCATCCACATCAACAAGCAACCGGTTATGAGATGACGCGCAGTCACGCCCGCCATAACGTAGGTTACGGCATTCACGCCGCCGACCATGATCGCAATGTATGCGGTCAGCATGGCGAGAAATCCAAACCACTTGCCCACGAGCACTTGCCAGCGTGGAACAGGCTTGGTCGCAACCGCCTGGATCGTGCCGGAGTCGATTTCACCGGAGAGCGTGTCGACCGAGGTGAGAATGGTCATGAGCATTGCCAGCAGGTCGACAGCATAAAGGCCCATGGTCGCCATGGCGAGTGAGATTTCCCGCCGCAGGACTGGGCTCATGCCATGAATAGCAAAGTCCTTTGCCTGGAAATGGAGGCCCGTGCCGAACAGGATCAGGAATGCACCGCCCGCAGCCAGCGCCATCCACAGCATTTTCTTGCGTGCCGCTTCGCGGAATGTGACCCCGGCCATGATCCAGATCCCCATCACAGTCCTCCGTCGCTGCCGACGATTTCGAGAAAACGATCTTCGAGCGAAAGCCGATGGGGACTGACCTCGTAGACATCGGCTCCCTTTGCGACCAGATAGCGCACAACCTCCGGCAATACAGCGCTCGATGACAAGGTCAACGTCAGCCTCTCACCTTCCGAGTGAACTGCGGAACTCCACTGAGACAGGCCATCCACAACCTCGCTAGTTATGTTGGCCGCCCGGATCGACACCGTAATTTTTTCTTCGCTTTCACCATTCAGCTGGCGGGTCTCCACCACTTCGCCATCCTTGATGAAAGCGACCCGGTCACAAGTGATTTCTACTTCTCCGAGAAGGTGGGAGTTAAGCAGCACGGTTGCGCCTCGATCTCGCTGCGCCTTGATGATGTCGCGCACCAGGCGGCGACCGAACGGATCGAGGCCCGACGTGGGCTCGTCGAGAAAGATCAGATCGGGTTCATTCAGCAGAGCCTGCGCGAGGCCAATGCGCTGCAACATACCCTTGGAAAAATCGCGCAGACGTTTGTCTCGATGCGGCGCGAGCCCCACCAAGTCGAGCAAAGTAGGAACGCGCTCTCGAAGTGAGGCGTGCGACATACCATAAAGGCGGCCGTGCAGTTTGAGAAGTTCGGCGGAAGTGAGCCAATCATAGAAGCGGAAATGCTCAGGAAGAAAGCCAACTTTGGCCCGCGCCTTCACGTCGCCTGCAGGGCGGCCAAGAATCTCAGCCTCGCCGCTCGTGGGGAATATCAGGCCCAGCAGCATTTTGACTGATGTGCTCTTACCCGCACCGTTTGGTCCCAAAAAACCGAAGACCTCACCCCTGGGAACATCGAGGGTGAGGTTTCGAACCGCCACTTTGCCGTGGAAGACTTTGCGAAGTCCGCGGGTGCGGATGGCTAGATCAGAGGCTCGGCTCATCGCTGTGGGTTCATGTGCCCGCCGAATTGTGAATCACTGCAGCGAAGCAGCCAGGGTCAGTGCATCGGACGAGTTGCCGTGCCCTGCCAGGGAATGGATCACTCCGTTCTTGATCCACAACAAACTATACCGATTTCTCTGTGAAAAGGTTTCCGTGATCAAGGTGCCTTCCACTCCATCCACGCTCACAGTCTCATATGAACTCGTATTGCGCGGGATCGGAACCACCATCGTAGACGACCAGTCGACCGTCTGGCAGAAGGAATGAGCCTCGGCGGCGCTCATGCCCGCCAGTTGCAAGGCGGCTTCAGCAATTTCCGACATGTTAAGCTCGGGCGGCACACTCACCGTCGGGCTGGGGGCTTGAACGAGGTAGGTGCAATTGTTGTTATTCATCCTCGCCATATGCTCCATCTTGCGCTCGGCCATAGCCTCTGCGTGGGACTGCGTATCGGAAATTGCGTGCCTGCGCCGAACTGGACAGTCACCATACATCGAGATCACCGTCTTCGGAATGTGGACGGCAATCAATGCGCCGTTTGCTGACTCGGGAATACGGATATCCGAACGACCAACCTCGTCTAGGAGAGCCTCGATGCGATCGCGGTTGATGGTCATCTGGAAGGCAGTTTCGCCGTTAACCTCGATACTTTGAGGCGCGCCCAGACTGCCGATGCTGCGAATTGGATATCCAGCCAATTGCGCGGCTTGAGTCACGTCGGTAACAATGTCGGATTTGCCCGGATCCATGGTGACAACCACGTTGTCCGAGATGAACTGGTTGACAAGTTTGTAAGGACGCGAGTCGGAGTCGCTGCCGTTCATCAACGTGGTGGGATCAATGGTGACCACAGCAATCTTTTCGACGCGCAGCATAGCCAGGACTCGCTGCGCCCAAATACGCACCGGATTCACGCCAACCAGTATCGCGACGACCACAGCCGCCGCTGCTAAGCCCCAAGCTGGACGCCAGCGGGGAGCAAAGAGGCGAGTGATCCAGGAGGCATTGGATTCGTCGGCGGTTCCGAATTGGCTGCTGAATTGGGCATAGGCCACCGCCGGGTTTATTGCAGTAACGTCACCAGCCGGGGCCAGGGTCGCCAGCAAATTTCCGGTGCGCGTCATTTCGGCGGTCAATTTTTCGAAGCGCAATCGGCAATCGGCGCACGATGCGAGGTGTTGATTAACCTCTCCCAGTTCGTTACCGGCCAATTCGCCGTCCAGATGGGCGCGAAGGATTCCATCGTCAATGCAGGTCATAATTCCTCCTGGTTCGGATGCAGTGCGAAGTATTGGTTGCGAAATTCCGCCTCGGCACGGTTCAACATGCTGCCGATGCCGCTCATCTTCACGTCGAGGGCTTCGGCGAGTTCTTTGTAGGACAGTCCGGAGGCGCGCAGGATAAGGAGCTGTGCCTGCGCCGGCTTAATCGAGGCCAGCACGGCACGTACCCGCTGGCATTTTTCTTCACGCAACAGGTCGTCCAGTGGAGCCGTGGACGTGCCTTCTTGCATGATACGTCCGGCCGCTTCTTCGTGTTGGCGCCGGCGCCCGGCAGCGCGCAGAGCATCGATACCGAGGTTGGTCGCGGTGCGGTAAAGCCAACCACCGACGTTACCATCGATCTGCAGCGCAGGCTGGCGATACAGGCGCCAAAAGGCATCGTTGGCCACCTCTTCCGCAGGCGAGCGATCGCCAAGCAAGCGCGCCAGGATCCCAACGATCCGGGCATACTGCTGAAGAAAAACTGCCCGGAAAGCTGCTTCGTCCCAATGCTCCGATGAACGGTCGCGCAAAGTCATGGAGCAGCTCAGAGTTTGTACAGTTCCCACGACAAGGCCCGCCTTCCCGGATTCACATACCTAAAACGACGCTCGGAAGCAGATTGTGACAAAGATAACATCTGGATGGCCAGATTCTTGGAAGTGGCACCGTCGATAATTTCCAATCAATAGATTGGCCGGCATTCTTGACGGATTATCCGATCTCGTTCAGGGCAACTCAGCGCTCAGCCTGCGATCTTTCGGACATAAAATCGTCGCGGCACTTTTTCGCGGCGGAGAGTAATTCGGCGAATTCGGACGTGCCATGGAGCTTTGCCCACATGGAATCGTTCTGCAAACCGGGGTAGGAGCAAAAGTGTCCGGCGATCGCACTCTTAATCAATTGCACGGCTGCATCTTTCTGCCCGCAGAAGAGAAGGTCGCCGGCAACAATGTAACGGGGCTCGGGGTCGGGATCGGCGAGTCTGGTGGCCACCACGTCTCGGGCGAGGGGCGCCACGTCAGGAGACGACGGGTTTTCGATGCACACCATCATCATGTGGTAGCCGAATTGACTCATATCTTTGAGTTTCCCGGCCATTTCCTTCGCCTGTGCTAACTTCCCATCGCGAATGTACTCGCGCATCATGTTGTTCGATACCCACACCGACCCGGCATCGAGCTGAAGAAAATCCATCGCCCTCGCGTAGTTGCCAAGCTGGTCGAAGGTGAACGAACAGGAGCGCAAGCCGAAGTTTCCGGGATCGAGAGCCAGCGCGGCATCACATTCATGGGCGGATTCCTCCATAGCTCCTCCATAGCGAAGGACATAGGCCAGCGCGAAGTGGGCCTGCGCATTCTCCGGATGCCGCTCCACCAGCGCCTTCGCGTCCTGATATGCCTTGACCACCTGACCTTGTTCGACTCGATTGGTAATCAGCCAGGCAATCGCGAAAATGTAGTTGGGGTCAAGCGAGATAGCGCGTTCCAAGGCTGCGTCTCCGCGCCTGCGGATTTCCTCACCGCCGTTGGAATAGGCCGCATCGTAATGGTAGCGAAGTCCGAGATAGGCCCAGGCGGGCGCGTAGCTGGGGTCGAGCCCCACGGCGCGCTCCAGCGTGGCGATGGCGTCTTTGTTAGGAAGCGGATCATGCGGCACCGCGATACTGCGGAGGTAGAGATCGTAAGCCTCTTCATTCTTGGGATGGGTGCCACCTTCCCCTGAATCGGTTCCCACGCCAAGAGCTGGCACCAGTCCTTGTCGAACTTTCGCGGTGACCTGACTTCGCATCGCAATCAAGTCTGGAGCAGCAACAGTCATAGTGTCGCGCCAAAGCGTTCGATTGTCGGCCACGTCCACGGCTTCCAGCGTGATCTGAATCTGGTCGCCTTGTTTCATATAGTGCCCGGTCACGACGTCGGTCACATGCATGGCCTTGCCGGCTTCCTGCAAGTCAACGCTGGGAGAGTCGTACTTGCTGGTCGTAGCAAATGGGCGAATCGACAGCGAGCGAACGTAACTGAGCGCGGTCGCGATTTCGTCGGCCAGCGCCAGGCGCAGAAAATCCACATCCTTATCGGGGCCCAGGTTCTGCAAAGGAAGAACGGCGACGGTCTTCTGACTCGTGGAGACCACAACGGGCGCGGAGCGTTGCCGTACGAACCAAAACAAAGCAGCCAGCACCATGACCACAACTGCAGCAAGAACGCCGGCAATCTTCGCATAGGACCGCACCGGAGTCGGGGCCGCAGGGGCTGTGTCTACAGCCGCAGCGTGCGGGGCCGATGACGATGATGGAACCAGTACTCCGGACGATCCCGATCCCGACGACGGCCTTGGAGTAACCTGAGATCCGCTTTCCGGGACGGCCGCTACCGATCCCGAACTACCCCGTGCGCCCGATCGCGATTCCATTTCCCGTCTCAGTCGCTTGAGGTCGGCCCCCATATCAGCGGCGTGCTGGTATCGCAACTCACGGTCTTTTTCCAGCGCCTTATTGATAATGTCTTCCAGCTTGGGCGGCAGGTCAGGATTCAGCCGCACCGCCGAAACCGGATCACGATCCAGAATTTCGTGCGAGATCACCCCCGAGCTTTCCCCGCGGAACGGCAACATTCCCGTAGCCATCTCATACAACACCGCACCGAAAGAAAATAAATCGCTGCGCGCATCCAACTCCTTCGCCCGCACCTGCTCCGGAGACATATAAGCCACCGTGCCCAGCGTGGACCCCGGACTAGTCAGGTGATCCTCCGTCATTGCCGTTTCCTGGGCAGTCGATCCCGCCGCGTCTAGCTCCCTGCCGCGCCCCGGCGTCACTTTCGCCAGACCAAAATCAAGCACCTTGGCATGTCCGCGCTTAGTAATAAAAATGTTCGCCGGCTTGATGTCGCGGTGAACAATGCCCTCCGCGTGCGCAGCATCGAGCGCATCGGCAATCTCGATTGCCAGCGAGAGAATCAGTTCGGTATCCAGCGGCCGCCCACCAATGCGATGCTTCAGCGTCAGCCCATCCAGAAACTCCATGGCGATGAAGTGTCGACCCTCCTGCTCATCGATCTCGAAGACCATGCAAATATTGGGATGGTTCAGGGCCGAAGCCGCCTGCGCTTCGCGTTGGAAGCGGGCCAGAGCTTGCGCGTCCTTTGCGATCTCGTCAGGCAGGAATTTCAAAGCAACAAAACGGTGAAGCTTTATATCCTCCGCCTTGTAGACGACGCCCATGCCGCCACCACCAAGCTTCTCGATGACGCGGTAATGCGAGATGGTCTGGCCGATCATGCAGGAGATAAGGTTTTCCGGTCGCCTAATCTTACGGACGCATCAGCGGCCCGTCAACGAATGTGACGGCTCTGTCAGAGTTAAATGGGGCAGGGAACTACGGGGGATGATCTTTTCATCTTCTTCGGACCCTACGCGGCTCGCTTAACCTGATCCGGAAATGCTTAAGACCGAGAGCTTCGGAATAGGGCATCCAACCGGACGCCTCGCTTATCAGCGAGGAACTTGAACCTACCCCGAGCGCCGGCCGAGCCATTCATCAATTTTTGGCCAAGTGCGCTTATTGGCGCCGCTTCCCGCCATGATTCCGATGTGACCACCCGGAACGCTAAAGAGCTCTTTGTCTTCACTGCTCACCTTCGACAGAATTGCTTTTGACTGGCAGGGCGGCGTGATGTGGTCGCCCTCCGCGATCACCGTCAACAGGTTGGCTCGCAGGCGGCTCAAATCCACTCGCTGGCCCCGAATCATCATTTCTCCCCGCATTAACCGGTCGTTGCGGTAGAGGTCGACGATGAGTTGCCGGAATACGCCGCCAGCTAACGGGATGTTATCGGTCACCCAGGTGTTCATCGCCTGCCAGGCTTCGATCACGTGCGGATTCTCGATGTTGTCCCAAAGCTTCACGTAGTTAATGATGTAATTCTCTACTGGCTTCAGCGCCCGGGCGCCATAGTCGATCATTTCGCCGGGCATGTTGCCAAACGCCTGCAGTACCTGATCCACGTTGAAGTAGCGTTCGTCGGTCCAGCGGGCGAAGGTGAGAGCTTCTTTGTTTGAGAAGTCCAGCGGAGCGGTTAACAGAATCAGATTGCGCAAACCATCGTCGGGCCGCAGGGCCGCATAAATCGTGGTCAGGATGGCCCCGATACACCAGCCCAGCATACTGAATTCTTCCACTCCCGCAATTGCCTTCAGTTTGCGGATCGCTCGCGGCATGTACTCGAGCGTATAGTCGTCGAACTTCAGATTCTTGTCTTCCGGACCAGGCGCCCCCCAATCGAGCAGATACAGGTCATAGCCGCTTTTGACCATGAATTCGACGAAGCTGTGCCCAGGTCGAAGATCAAGAATGTAGGGCCGGTTCATGAGCGCGAATACCAGCAACAGCGGAACCGGATGGCGCTGTTCTTTGGGTACGACCGGAATATAGCGATAGAGTTTTGCCTTATTAAGCGCCCACACCAATTCTTTGGGGGTTTGCGCAATCGGAGTTCGCGTCGTCACTGCTTTGTTGAACGCGGTCAGTTTTCCCACCAGGTCGGTAAACGGGTCAGTGACAACCGCAGCGTCTGCCATTGCTACTTTGCTCCCTTGGTTTTTTGTTTGTTCTGACGATTCGGTCGCGCCGGTTTCGGTTTTCTATCACTTGCTGCAGGCTTTGTCAGCAGTTTTACGATCCGGTCCAGTTTGGCGTCCATGTCGTCAAGCCGCATTTCAATATTCGTGGCGCGGTCTGCCAGCGCCACGAAATCAGCCCGCGAAGGCATGCTCAATTGTTCGAGCACGCGCAACATCGCTTTCTCCACGGCTTCTCGAAACGGAGACGAGGCCGAGAGATAAGTGTCCAGCACCACGCCCGTAGTTTTGGCGTAGGCGTCAGTATTGACGGTCTCTACCATCGCCTTCGCCCAGGCATCGAGATACGTATCCCGCATACTACGGAAAGCGTCCATCGGATCGGACGGCTTTCCGTTCGCCGCTTGTTCATCGCCCATTTGCAACTCCCTCCCTCGGCCAGCCGTAACCGGCAACAGCCAGCCGTTGACCGGAAAGACACACCTCGGCCCAAACCAGCGGCTGCACTGCCTAGTACCGCATTATAACAACTGCCTTACGCCGCTACGATGCTCTTGAACGGCTTGGACACAATGTCCAGCATCGTTTTCTGAGTTTGAATCAGAGCATCAATGCCATTCTGAAATGCGTCGGCGGCAGGATTGTTCGGGATGTGGAACTGCTTCTTCGCAGTCTCGCAAGCCGCTTTGTGCTGGTCCGCATAATAGTCCAAGGCTTTCTTTTGCGCTGCAACAGAATACTCGACCGACTGTTTGAACAGTTCCGTCACGCCTTCTGCTACCTTGGCTGCTGAGCCGCCGCGCTCTTTCGCAAGGCCGGCTACGACATGACTCTGCTCCACGGCCAGGTCGATTGCGCTTTTCTGGGTTTCCACAAATCGGTTGAACGACTGCCCGACCAGATCGAACAGGAACGAGCCTGGGGTCTCAGGGATGTAAGAAAAAGCCTTCTTGCAGGCATCGATCAACTCGGCGTTCTGTTCAGCGGCGATATCCAGCGACTTCTTCTGGAGTTCCGCCAGGCGCTCCACGTTCTTCGTATACAGAGGGATGAAGGTTTCAACGACGTCGTTTTTCTTGGCTGCTCCGGCAGCGCTTTTGGTTGACTTCTTGCTGGTGCTCATGTTCTGCTCCTTTAGGTTCTAGATTTAAGATGTTATGTTGCACTATGTGCTGCAGTGCAGCATAAGGTAATATTAAGCTCTTTATGGCAGATGTCAAGCAAAAAATGAGAAGAAAATGAACCGTAAAACCGTGGTCATCAAGAAATACGGGAACCGCCGCCTCTACGACACCACGCATAGCCGTTACATCAACCAGGACGAAGTGGCCGAGATGGTGCAGGAGGGACGTGACGTTCAGGTCGTGGATGCCGCTTCTGGCGAAGACTTAACCCGTCTGGTGCTGACCCAGATCATCGTGGAACACGCCAAAGAACCTGATTCAGCTTTTCCCCTGGATATCTTGCGCCAGATGGTGGTCGCTTGCGGCAAAGCAACCCAGGAAAATACCTTGAAATATACGAAGGCCGTGCTCGATATGTACCAGAACGCCTATCGCGCAATCGCCCCGCCGTTGAACCCTTTCGAATTTATCCAGGCGCCGGGCGCATCGCGTCCGGTTGCCCCGCCTGCGCCCTGGAATTCTCAAACGGTGGAAGACTCATCGGCAGCCAGCTCAGCGCGATCCCACAAGAACGAACCAACCGGAGTAGACGAATTGAAAGGCCGTATAGAGGAGTTGGAGTCCTTGGTTTCGAGGCTGGGGGCCAGAAAAAAAAAGGAGCGCGGGCCCAAAGGAAAGCCGCGCAGAGCTCGTTGACCTGCTTCCCACTCTTCAAAAGCTAACTTAGTATGCCGGGCCACTGCGCAACGATTCGCTTGGTTCGATCATCGACAAATCGCCAACTATAGCAGCATGATTTTGTCGAAAGGATCATCATCATCCGTCCGCGCGGAAGCTTTCAGCTCGTGGGTTTCGTAATGCTCTTCTTGCAAGGCCTGTTGTAGACGCACTACAAGGATCTGCAACTTTTCCCGATCCTCAGCCCGGTTGCTAATGTCGTGACACAGCCGCCGGACTTTCTCGGGACTGCAAAAATCTCCTTTAGCCATATTTCACTCCTTCGGCTGGAACTGATCGAAACTCTTTCGGACGGCACCCGACCCAGTACTACTACCTTATCCGTCAGCAGGCCTCTTGAGAAATTCAAAATCCCGATTCACGCTAACAAAAAAACACTTGCAAGCGTTTACCGCATTACCCGCTCTTCGGAAGGGATTGGATTGTTCGCGAATAGGGCAGTTTGACTCTTCTTTTGATGTTATTCTGGAGTGACAGCAAACACTGACAAGGGTGACGGCTGTCACAAAACCTTCGCAAGTCATCGAATAGACTTCCGACAGCCACTGGTCACCCAGATTCGCCTAAGATTGTTTATCCGTGGTGAGCCGGTGTACTCGAATCAGGAAGGGAATTACCATGACCCACGGAATCGTATCGAACTCATCTTTTTCGAACCAGATCGCAGCCAAGCAGCATTTGACGTCGTATGACTCAGGATACGAGCACAGCCTTGATCACTATGTAGACGTCAAGTTGCTTCTGCAGGAAGCGGACGAACAGGCAAACGAGGAGACCGCAACATTCGCGGCTGCGTTCTAGCCGCCTTGCGCTAAAAGTGGAAGCCGCCGCCGCAAATGAGGACCTCGCCGGTCACATAATCAGAGAGCGGCGAGCAGAAAAACAACACTGCGCTAGCTGCCTCGGCGGGTGTGCCCAGTCGCCCAAGTGGACAAGCGGTTTTCACCGATTCCAGCATTTCTGCCTGCACGCCCACCCGGATCGCATGCCCGCGCATTTCTATGTTTGATTCCTCGCCCGCGAGAACCTGGGTCAATCGAGTTTCAATCAGCCCGAAGCCAACAGCGTTCACGTTGACGTTGTAGCGGCCCCATTCCTTTGCCAGAGTTCGCGTGAGCCCCAGCACCCCCGCCTTTCCGGATGAGTAGCCAGCTTGGCCGGGGTTGCCATCAGTGCCCGCAATCGAGGTGATATTGACCACCTTCCGCATGACCCGCTTGCCGGCTGCGGTCTCACGCTTAGCGGTTTCGCGGATGTACGACGATGCCGCTCTTAGAACGCGGAAAGGCACGACCAGGTGAATTTCGAGCATGGCCTGGAATTGCTCGTCGGTTGTTTTCTGAATGACATTATCCCAACTGTAGCCAGCGTTGTTGACGATAATGTCGATAGATCCAAACGCGTCCAGGGTGGCGCGGACCAGTTTGTCGGGAAAACTTGGTTGGGTAAGATCGCCGGCGAAGACCTCGACCCGGCGTCCGATCGAACCCAGCAGGCATTTGGTCTCCCGCAGTGCGGTCTCGTCGAGATCGTTCACCATCACGGCGGCGCCGCAATCCGCCAGTTTCTCCGCAATCGCCCGGCCTATACCGCGGCCGGAACCCGTCACTAGAGCGGTCTTGCCATCAAGAGTAAAGGACATTTTGTGATCACCTGGTTCGCTGCACTGCAGCGGGCTATTGCTGCACTGCATCATTAAACCACAAACTGCCCTCCCGGAAAAGTGACTGCGCTCACATGCCTCTGGCCGTGCCATCAGACTTACGGCACCGCCCTACATATGGTAACCACCGTTCACATTCAATTCCTGCCCTGTGATATAGTCCGCATCCGCCGCCAGGAAGCCTGCGGCCTTCGCGATTTCCTCCGGTGAGGCGAATCGGCCCAGGGGAATTTTCGCCTTGATCTGAGCCGCGATCTCTTCGGGAATGGCATCGACCATCTCCGTCGAGGTGAATCCGGGCGCAATCGCATTGGCGGTGATGTTGAACTTCGCCATTTCCAGCGCCAGCGTCTTGGTGAAGGCGATGATGCCGCCTTTGCTGGCCGAATAATTGGCCTGTCCGAAAGCGCCCATTTGCCCGACCACCGAGCTGATGTTGATGACCCTGCCGAACCTCTGGTTGATCATGGCCGGCAAGGCGGCGCTGGTGCAGTAGAAGGTGCCGTTCAAATTGACGTTGATAACTTCCGACCAGTCGTCCTCGGTCATCTTGCGCATCGATCGGTCGCGCGTAATGCCGGCGTTGTTGACCAGGATGTCGAGGCGCTGCCATTTATCCAGCACTTCTTTGACGATGCGGTGAGCCTCGCCTTTTTGCGCCACGTCGCCTTGAACGAGAGTGCACTCAACGCCCAGTTGCCGAATGTCGGCGGCCGTGATCTCGGCGGAGGCGGTATCAGACCTGTAGTTGAGCGCGACGTTGGCGCCGCGACGAGCGAGTTCGAGAGCGATGGCGCGTCCAATGCCTCGGCCCGCGCCGGTCACCAGCGCGACCTTCCCCGTCAGCGAACTCGCTCCGTTAGTTCCATTACTTCCGCTGTTTTCCATAGACGTTTTCCTCTCCTTTGAATTGCAACTTACGATTGCTGGATCCACTCGCATCACCACGTAGCCGCCCACCGCCCCTGCACCAAAGCCGGGCGCGAACACCCGCATTGGCCGGTCGATTCGCCCCTCCCGTACGGCGTCGTGAATGGCCAGCAGGATACTCGCGGAGGAAGTGTTCCCCACGCGTTCAATGTTGAAGTAGAGCCGGTCGGGAGCTACGCCGGCAGCTTGGGCCAGATCCAGCACCATGTTCTTGTTGGCCTGGTGGGGAACGACGAGATCAAGAGCGTCCATTAACGTGCCTTCCACGCCGTCGGGATGCGGAAGCGCTTTGAGTTCGCCGATCATTTGCGTCAGGTAGCGTTTGGCCAGTATCTTCACTTCGGGCCCATACACGGTGATGTTGTTATCAAACTCTGGGTTCGGCCAGATGATGGAGTTCACCTCGGACCACGGGCCGCTGGCATAAGTCTGGAACACCTCGATGTCGGTTGCGGCACCGTCCGGCGCAGGGCCAACCACCATGGCCGTGGCGCCATCGCCGAAGATCATCCGCGAAGTTCGCACCGTCCCGATTTTGTCCGAGAATTTTTCCGCACAGACGACGATTACCGGCCGCTTGACCTCCTGCAACAGGCGCACGGCCTCGGCCAAGCCGTAGGACATGCCCGCACAAGCGGCTACGATGTCGCAGGAATTATGGGTCTGCCGCAGCCCCAACTCTCCTGACAGCCAAGTAGCGATCGACGGAATTAGAGTGGTGCTGGTGCAACTGCAGAACAGTACCGCCCCGATCTCCGCCGGTTTACGCCCCGATTTCGCGAGGGCCGCGCGCACCGCGAGCAGAGACATGTCCTCGAGACTCAACTCGCTGTAGCAGCGCGACTCAATGCCGGTCTTTCCGGAGATATCCTCTTCGGTCATTCGCGACCAGCAGTAAGCGTGGTTGCTAATCAGGTCTTTATTGGTGCAGGACACCTCGCCCTCATAAACGGCGATGGCCTCGATCCGCGGCAGAACTGCGAAGCTGTCGCGTACTACCACGGGAGGATACGGTTTTTCAGGCTCACTCAACGCCAAGGTTTCTGGCCGGGAAGGCTTAGACCGTTGGGCTGAGTGCCCGTTCCCGTGAACCGAGTGCCCGTTCCGTTTCGCCCGCCGCAGGAACTCGATCACATCGCTGTTCTTGGGGTAGAAGGCAACGACGTAATCCTCGTCTTTCAGCATGCCCACTTCGGTGCTGGTGCTGGTTGTCGGATCCCATCGGTACTGGTTGTGAAGAATCATGGCCTGCCGCATCAGGGCTTCGAGTTCAGGGACGGTATGAATGCAGTCGATTACGTCATCGTAGTCATACCCAGGGTAGTCGCGGTCGTAACTCGTGAGTCGGTAGGTTTTATTTTTAGGGTCGGACAGAATCTCGGCCACGGTAGGCCGGAGCGCCCGAAATTCTCCGCCCGAGCCCTGCTTGTTTCGAAGCACGTCCAGCAGCATGCGGAAGCTTTTGTCTTCTGCCTCCTCATCCCACATCGTCGGCAGCTTGAGGTATCCTGCTTCGATTGCCGCGGTCGGCCCGGCTGAGTCGCGCGGCTTATACATTCCCAGAAAAATGTCGTTCCGGTGCCGCGGCAGATCTCCCCAACGCGTAGGGCGTTTCTCGTACATGGTCAGCACGTAGCGCTGTGCCCAGAACAGGTTCAGCGCCATATCCCGGCAGACTTCATAGCGGTTTTGATATTGGCCCGCCTGCACTCGCGCCACGATTTCCGTTTCTGTGGGAGCCTTCTCGCCGAAGTCACGCCGGATGACAGAATTAAACTGATGAAGCGTCTGGAAGACGCTGAAATCCAACTCCGGAAAAAAATTGCAGGGAAAGACCATGCGGCCATAGCGATTAATCACAAACGGTTTGAGTACCATAAGCTTTTTCCTTCTGAACCTGCGTCGGCAGTTATTCGAATTCAACCAGGATCTGATTGAGCTTGACTGCATCTCCTGGCGCAACTTTGACAGATTTCACTTTTCCCGCAATCGGGGCGATAACACTGGTTTCCATCTTCATGGCTTCCAGAACTACGATCAAATCGTCTAATTGTATTTGCTCCCCCGGCTGGACGCATACTCGCACTACGATTCCAGCCACCGGACTGCGGCAAACTTTCGACTCATCAGCCGCATCCCCTCCCGAAGGAGGGCCTGGTCGAGGAGCCGTGGGCACCAACGCAGACTGAATCGGTGCAGTCGCAGGTGGAAGTTGGCCCGGCACCACGGGCAGCTCTTCTCCCCCTTCGATCTCCACGTCAACTTCGTACGCCTTCCCAGCAATGACGATCTGGATCTTCAAGGGCGGCCCCGCTCGCGTCTCGCGCCGTTCGATAAACGGATCGCACGTTGGCCAGTCATTGTTCACGCCCTCGCTGGGCGAAGTTGTGCGAAGCCTGGACTACGACGCGCCCTTGTTGTGCCCACGTGTTGACGACTGCATTTCGTGTCTGCAGCATCCTTACCGAGCGAATGCGAACCTTCTTGCCGAGCAAAGCTGTGATCGTCTCGGCGATCGTCGCCAGGGTCTCCGGCGCAATCTCCTCGGATACCTGTGCGGCGGTTGCTTGCGCCTGATTCGCACCCTTCGGCTCCGAGTCCGCCACCGGCACAACTTCAGAAGCGAAAACGGTCTTCGGCCCGGCGGTTCCTTCGAGAGCTTCGACCTTTGCCGATAGCGAATCGATTTGCCGCCGGAACTCAAGACGAAGCTCTGCGCACGTACGCTTCAGCACGCGTCGCGAGTCAACCAACAGCGCCAGCCATCCGGCAACAATCAGCCCGGCGATAATCAAGTACATGGGTGCCATCGTAACAATCCTAGAGCGGAATCAAACCGTGCTTCTTCGGCGGACGCAGTTCTCGCTTCGAGCTTGACGCCGCGAGAGCCTGCGCAAGGTACTTCGTGGTCTCCGCAGGCTCGATGACGTCGTCGACAAGCCGCCTGCCAGCGGCTACATACGGATTGGCGAACGTAATCCGGTAGCGCTCGATCAGTTCTTTGCGCCGGTGCGCCTTGTCTTCCGCGGCATCGATCTCATGGCGAAACACAATTTCCGCCGCTCCTTCAGCGCCCATAACCGCGATCTCAGCCGTGGGCCAGGCCACCACGCGGTCCGCTCCCAGTTCTTTGCTGCACATCGCGATGTAAGCCCCGCCATATGCCTTACGCAACACGATGGTTATTTTTGGAACGGTCGCAGCCGAGTAGGCGAAGAGCATCTTCGCGCCGTGTCGAATAATGCCTCCGTACTCCTGCTCGATACCCGGCAAGAAACCCGGCGTATCCACGAAAGTCACCAGGGGAGTATTGAAGGCGTTACAGAAGCGCACGAACCGGGCCACTTTATCCGACGCATCAATATCAAGAACCCCAGCCAGCACCTTCGGTTGGTTCGCGACGATACCCACTGCGCGCCCCTGTACTCGACCGAAACCAATCACAACATTGGCGGCGAAACCGGGCTGTATTTCGAAAAAGTCCTGATGATCCAGCACCCGCGTGATCACCGTACGCACGTCGTAGGCGATTTTCGGGTCTACGGGGATTGCGTTATTCAACTCGGGATCGGTCTCCAGTGTGAGGTTGTAAGGCAGCCGCGGAGTTTCTTCCAGGTTATTCGAAGGCAAGAAGCTCAACAGACGACGGCACAAAGAAAGTGCGCCAGCATCGTCTTCTGCGATCAAGTGAACCACACCGGATCGATTCATTTGCGCCGCCGGCCCGCCCAGTTCTTCCGCCGTTACCACCTCTCCTGTCACCTGCTTGATGACCGATGGCCCGGTGATAAACATCCGTCCGCGCTTGGTTTGAATAATGAAATCGGTTAGCGCCGGACTGTAAGCAGCACCGCCGGCGCACGGTCCGCAGATCACAGAAATCTGCGGGACCGTACCGGATAGCAAGGTGTTGTTGTAAAAAACACTGGCGTAACCGGCAAGGCTGTCGATTCCTTCCTGAACCCGCGCGCCCCCGGAATCGTTGATGAACACGAACGGGCTTCCCGTCTTCAAGGAGCCCTGCATCATCTCTGTGATCTTGGCGCAATGCACCTCGCCGGCAGCGCCGCCGGCAACGGTAAAATCCTGGCTGGCAAGATGAACCAGTCGGCCATCGACCGTCGCGCATCCTGTGATCACTCCATCCGCCGGCAGGTCCTTCCCAGCCATATCGAAGTACGTGGAACGATGTTTCGCGAAAAGGCCTACTTCCTGGAAGCTTCCTTGATCGACAAGACTTTCCACGCGCTCGCGAGCCGTGAGTTTACCGTCGGCGTGATGCTTTTCGATCCGTTTCTTGCCGCCACCCTGCTCAATCTCCGCGCGCTTGTGGCGGAGTTCGGCAATCTTGTCCTCCATCGTTGTTTTCTGCTCCGGAATTGGTTTCAATTCAGCCGTAGGAACCGGATTTGCTGCCATAATACACCTCCTCTGAATGCCTGGGAGTCCCGCCGTGACAAGATCAGATGATGTCGTTGGGAACCGGCTTGCCCGATTAGAGACAATTCATTGTGAGCGAGACCTGTCGCAGTCACTGTGACGTAAGTCACACGCCGTTGTGATGCGACGAAACCCTTTGCAAGCCAACGAAATAGCATCGACGCTGACCAGCCTTAGGCATCAGGGCGGCGCCGTGCAGCCAGACTAACGTGCCCGCAGACGGAGCGGGCTTAATCCTTGCTAAGATGCCTGGCAACGTTGTGCGACAGACTGGAACTCCTCTGCGTGAAACGCAGCTACTTGCCGGTGTAAAGCTCAGGAAATTGCTGATGAAGATGAGCGACCTTGGGCGCATCGTTGTAGACGATGTACGGATTATTTGGATGATTCGCGGCGTAGTCCTGGTGATAAGTCTCGGCCGGATAAAAGGCCTTCAGCGGAACCACCTGAGTCACAATAGGACGAGCGAAGATGCCGGCCTTCTCGAGTTGCATGATATAAGCCTCGGCAATCCGCTTTTGTTCGTCGCTGTTGTAGAAAATAACCGAACGATATTGAGTGCCGGAGTCGGGCCCCTGCCGGTTCAACTGCGTGGGATCGTGCGCCACGGAGAAAAACACCCGCAGCAGTTGGCCATAAGCTGATCTGCGAGGGATCGTAGGTGATCTTCACCGATTCCGCGTGGCCGGTGTCGCCCGTGCTTACCAGTTCGTATTCCGCAGTATTGGCTGCACCTCCAGAGTATCCCGAAGTCGCATTGATCACGCCTTTGACGTGTTGGAAGACGGCCTGAATGCCCCAGAAGCAGCCCGCCCGCGACGACTGCCGTCTGCTCGCCCTTTGCCGTCGCTAGGCGAATCGAGCGCCGGATTGGGGAGGGCGGTATTCGAGCCATCGCCAGCGTTGCAGGCGATTGCGCCGGCAAATACTAAAATTAACAGTAGGATAGAAAAGCGTGAAAGGCAGCTATACATAACAAACTCCTTTTGGATCCCAGGCTCATTAGAGTCGCAAGCATCACAAAAGTTCCATGCCTTTCTGGCTCGGACGTGCCCGGTGTAGGTAACTTTCAACTTGTTTTCGCATCCAAACCAGTGTGAGATAAACGGGCCGAGGCCATGAAAATTCTCCTCACTTCTACTCTAGCAATCCTTTTAGCCATCGCCAGTACGTTGACCTGGGCGTCTGACACGCCCTCGAGTTCGGACGGCCGGACTCCCGTACTTGTAGAATTGTTCACCTCGGAAGGATGCTCCAGTTGTCCTCCCGCGGATGCGCTCCTGCAGAAATTCGATCAACAACCAATCGCCGGCGAACAACTGATTGTCTTGAGTGAACACGTCGACTATTGGAACCACATCGGTTGGAAAGATCCATACTCGGCCCGCTTTTACAGCGATCGACAAGGCGCGTATGCCAGGCGCCTCGGTCTGAATGACGTCTACACTCCGCAAATGGTCGTGGACGGAACCACTCAGTTCACAGGCAGCGACACAGCGCTAGCCGGCAAAGCCTTAGCCAAAGCATTGACCACACCGAAGATTGCTGTGGCGCTATCTTCTGTTCCACCGGGCGCGACAAATGTTTTGCTGGCTCATCTGGAAACAGGTTCGCTGCAGGAGTCTTTTGGTTTGCGCGATGCCGATGTGTACATTGCGATCGCCCTAAACCACGCGGAATCGCAAGTCTCTGGCGGCGAAAACTCGGGACGAAAACTGTCCCACACGGCCGTAGTCAAGAGCATCGTGAAGGTTGGAAGACTAAGAAAAGGACAGACCTTTGCCCAAGATGTTCACCTGAAACTCGACCCCGGAACCGATTCCCACAATCTGCGGCTGATCGCCTTCGTGCAGGAGCCGGGCCAGGGTCGAGTAATTGGAGCTGTCGAGCAATCAGTCGCCGCCGCCGTGGCCAAACGGAATGTCGCAGAATTGAAATAAGATTCTCACGCCGAAGCAACACCATCCGAGCCCCAACATTCCTTGCAAATGAGTTCCCCAAGGATGATAATTTGTACCATCTTCTCGAATCACGTCGGGAAGACTCGATGTAAGTTTGTTGTTTTAATTCGAATACCGCACGGAAGAATATTTTGCTTACACTTGAGCGGGAGTAGTTCAGCGGTAGAACGCCAGCTTCCCAAGCTGGATGTCGCCGGTTCGATCCCGGTCTCCCGCTCCATCTCTCAATCGATCGGAGCCGCTGCAAGTTTCCTTGTGCGCGAGGTTTTTCGCGCCAGCGGGCTGACCTAACGTTCGGCATGTTCTTGCCGATCAAATAGACCCGGAATTCCTGCGAATCCCGTCATTCATAGCGCAACGAGTCCACTGGCGTCATCTCGGCCGCACGTTGCGCCGGATACATCCCGGCGGTGAGCGTGATCACGGAAAGCGTTACAACCGACGCTACAATCGACGCGCCAGAAACGATCGGGTGAGGAACGAAGTCCGGCAGCGGAATCGCTGCCATCGCCGCGCACAGCCCTAACCCCGCGCTTAATCCCAAAACACCGCTGACCACCGTCAGAATCGCCGACTCGGCAAAAAACTGCCGCAGAATGTCGCTGCGCGTAGCCCCCAGAGCTTTGCGCACGCCGATCTCGCGCGTGCGTTCCGTTACCGAAACCAGCATAATGTTCATCACCCCAATTCCACCCAGGCAGAGCGTGACGATGGCTACGCAGCCGAAAAAAATCGTAATCACACTAAAAATATTCTCCACCAGCTTGGCTCCATCCATCGTATCCCAGATAAAAAGGGCGTCCTTGTCTTTCGCGTCAAAATGGTGCCCTCGCCCCAGCGAACTGCGTACCTGCTGAACCGTTTCTTCATGCAAGTCGGGGTCGGCGACTTCAAACACGATGTCGTTCACATAACCGCGCACGATTCCAGGTTTCTCCGGACGGGGGAAATCACGCGCAACCGCTGAATACGGCGCGAACAGGAAATCATTATCAGGGCCGCTGTAATTGGAGTTTTGTGTCTTCTTCTCCAGCACCCCGATCACGGTGTAAGGAACACTCTTAATTTCGAGATTAGCGCCTACGGCCGGCTTACCGCTGAACAACTGCTTGCGGGTGGCATCCCCGAGGATCACCACCCGGCGCCCCTCAGCTTCATCCTGCTCGGTAATCAGCCGGCCTTCGCTCAGCCGCAGAGAACGAAAATTCTGGAAAGCCGGCCACATCCCCACCACTTCGCGGTTCGCCGAGTTGAACTGGCTGACCTCCGGAACCGCGCGCCTCAGCTCCGGGCTCACATTCTTCACCAGGTAACATTCGTCCCGGATCACGCGAGCGTCGTCCACCGTCAGAGCGATTTCCCGGCCCGCTGCCAATCCACCCACCTGAGAACTCGTCCGCCCGCCCCAAATAATGACCAGGTCTTTTCCCAGGGTCTCCATGCGTTTCTTCTGGTCCACACTGAATCCGCGGCCCAGCCCAACCAGCAGAATGACCGACGCGATCCCCCAAACAATGCCAAACATGGTGAGAAAGACCCGCATTTTGTGCGCTTTAAACGTGGCTAGTGTTTGGCGGGTAATCTCCAGAAGATTCACGGATCGGGGGAGCTCCATGGAATACTGGGAAGAATACAACTTTAGAATTCAGATTGGTAGATGTTAGTGTACCCGGAAACAATGGTATTCGTAAGAAACAACCGCTGTCATCCTGAGGAAGCGCAGTCCTTCGCAACGCGAAGGACTGCCGACGAAGGATCTATGCATTTTTCGGCTGATATGGGTGCCGCTCGAACCACGTCTCGCTCAGGTCTTTCCATTCAGGATTCATCGAGACAATCAACGCCATCTTCTTGATCCGCAATAATCCCTTGATCTGCTTCTCGCGAGTAATTGCAGCTCGGATATCGCCAAAGCGCTCAAAATAGACCAACCGGTCAATCCTGTAGCGCGCGGTGAATTCCCCTTTGATACCGTGTTTGTGCTCGAAAACGCGTCGCTCCAAATTCCCCGTTACGCCCGTGTAAAGCGTCTGCGAACGATTGGTCATTATGTAAATGTAATAGAAGCAGGGAGCGGAATACATAGATCCTTCGTCGGCGGCCCTTCGCGTTGCGAAGGCCCGCACTTCCTCAGGATGACAGCAGGTTAGGGGTTTTGTCTGTGATAGCCAACCGACGTTGTTCGGAGAAGAGGAGGACCTGGGTTCTTGCCATGGTCGGCGAAAAGCCAGATCCTTCGCCACGCTCGGATCGACGAGAGGACAAATTTGTCAGTACCCCGATCGAGAGGGGGAACATCCAATCATTACTGCAACACCACCTGATCGCCTTCCTTCAGACCGCTGAGAACCTCCGTCTTGGCCCCATTCGAGATTCCGATGTTGACCGCGAGTTTCTTCTTTCCATCCTTTTCCTTCGGGTCAGGAATCTCGACCGACGCTTTCTTGTCCTTGTCGTAAATAATCGCGCCTTCCGGAATCTGCAGCACATTCTTATGCTCTTCCAGAATGATTTCCGCGTTCGCGGTCATCTCCGCCTTCAATTCGCCGCCCGGGTTATTAATGGATACGCGCACCTCGAACGTGGTCACATTGTCCTTTTCCACGCCCATCGGCGAAATCTTGGTCACCTTTCCGTTAAAGGTCTTATCCTTAAACGATTCCACTTTGATCCGCGCCGGCTGACCCAGGTAGACCTTCCCGATATCGCTCTCATCCACCTTGCCTTTTACGTAAACCTCGCTGGTGTCGCCCAAAGTCATGACGAGCGTCGCGGAAGAACCCAGCACAAGAATGGAACTGACTGCGTCCCCCATCTCAACGTCGCGCGAAAGCACGATGCCATCAATGGGCGAAACGATATCGGTATAGCTAAGCTGCTCGTCCAACTGTTTCAGATTCGCCTGATCCCGCACCATTTCCGCCTGGGCCTGCGCGATCTTCGCCTTCAAAACTGTGACTTGCGCTTTGGAGACGTTCTGCTTGTTCAACGCCATCTGGTAATTCTTCTGCGCGTCATCCAGCGCCGATTCGGACACCACGCCATCCTTCGCCATCCCAACCGCGCGGTCGTAGGCCCGCTTCAGCAAAGGCACGTCGGGACCTTCGGCATCCACCTTGGCACGCTCGTAGTCGGCCTCAGAACTGGCATAGTTTGCCTGCGCCGCCTGCAGCGCTGCCCGCGACTGGTCCACCTGCGCTTCAATCTCTACCTTATCCAACTGCGCCAGAAGTTGACCCTTCTTGACCGTGTCCCCGTACTCCACCAACAGCTTCTTCACGATGCCGCTGGCTTTGGACTTAACTTCGACCTTAGTAATAGGAGTGACCTTGCCCGTCGCCACCACGCTCTTAGCCAAATCGCCCTTCTCAACCTTGGCCAGCTTGGTGGGATCAATCTTGGTGCCGCCACGGGTAAAGGCGAATAGCGCGCCCGCAAACACTAAAAGAACCGCTGCCACAATGCCGATGATTATGATCCGTTTGCGCCGCTTCTTCTTGCCATTGCTGTTGCCGTTCACATCCGCCTCCTACGCTAAAGCAAGCTCTCTTGCTCTCTATCGGTTACTACGAAAGTAGTTTGGGTTTTGTTCCTTATGCTCCGGCCTGGTCAATCCCTGCCGTTCACGCTCGTTGCATTAGACCGTGAAATTCCAGAAATGGAAGCAGAGATCCGTCGTCAAATTCTACGCACGAGAAGGTGAAGAATCCAGAGACCAACGCCGCTTCACAACTCCCCCATCTTACAACCTCTTTACCCGCCTGGGAATGCCATACTGCCTTTGAAATGTTAGAATTACACTATCCATGATCGCCTTCGTGCTGATCCGGGTGTTTCTCATCCTGCTCCTGGTCGCAGCCAACGCGTTCTTTGCCGCGGCCGAATTCGCCCTGGTAAGCATTCGCGAAACCCGCATCCAGCAACTGATCGAAGCCCGCCGCATCAGTGCCCGGATTGTCCAAAAGTTGCACCGCAATCTCGACGAGGTGGTCAACGGAGTCCAGCTGGGAATCACAGTAGTAAGCCTGACTCTCGGCTGGGTTGGCGAACCATTATTAGCCCGCATTGTCGAAGGGCTTCTCGGCCAGGCTACTTCTCATGTCACCATCTACGCCCACGCCATCGCCATCGCCATCGCCTTCATCCTCATAACTTGCCTGCACGTGATCCTCGGCGAACTGGTTCCAAAGTCCCTTGCATTACAGCGCGGCGAGCAGGTAGCCCTGGCGGTTGCGGCCCCAATGGAATTCTGGCTTACCTTGACCCGGCCTTTTATTTTCGCAATGAGCGCGGCCGCCGGCTCGGTATTGCGCATATTCGGCTCGCGCAAGGTTCGCCAAGGCCCCATTCATTCTCCCGACGAGCTCAAGCTCATTGTGACCGCCAGTCGTCAATTCGGCCAAATTCCGCCATTCCAGGAAGAGATGATCCATCACGCCCTGGAACTCGAAAGCATCACGGTACGCGAAGTGATGGTCCCCAGGCCCGACATTTTCTCCCTCCCCGGCGACCTTTCGCTCGACGAGGCTCTGACCCGCGTGGTCGAAGAGCAGCATTCCCGGATTCCGGTCTACGACCCGCAGAGCGGCCCCGAACACATCATCGGAGTCCTCTATTCCAAAGATCTGATGCGCTGGGCGCGCCTGCGCCTGAGCCAGCCCGTCGCGGCCAGAACCTCAGCCATGCGGGTCGGCCAGATCATGCACGATGTGCTGGTAGTCCCAGAAACTAAGGTGCTCACCGAGTTGCTGGAAGAATTCAAAGACCGCAAGCGCCACCTGGCGGTGGTCGTCGATGAGTTCGGCTCAACCGCCGGCGTGATCACCGTCGAGGACATTCTCGAACAACTGGTAGGCGAGATCGAGGACGAGTTCGACGCCCCTCCACCCGAGCAACCCGAGCTCTCAGAAAAGCTCGCCCTCACGCTCGAGGGCTCGTTCGGGATTCGCGATCTCGAATCACAGTATCAACTCTCGCTGCCTCGCGATAGTGGCTTCGAAACTTTGGCTGGATTCATACTGGCCCGCCTGCAGAGGATCCCCCGTGTAGGCGATACCTTCGACTACGAAGGTCACCGCTTCTCCGTCGAAGAAATGGAAGGCCATCGCATCGCCAAAGTCCAAATCGAGAAGCTGCAACCCACCCCAGTCGGCAAGGCAGGCGATTAGTGACCCTTCTTTACCAAGAGAGACAGATTCACAGGAAATCTTAAGAAAAAAATTCTCTGTGACTCTGTGTCTCTGTGGTAAATAACCTGAAGTCGTTTAGGAACTAAAAATGGAAGCTCTCAAAGAATTGCGAGCCCTGATCAACGAAATCCCACCTCGGTTAAGCAAACTGCCGTCGTCCCAGGCAGAGCGCAAACCATCCGTTTCCACCTGGTCGCCCAAGCAGGAACTCGGACATCTTTTAGACTCCGCCGCCAACAACCATCAGAGAATCGTCCGCGCCCAACTCGAAGACAAACCAAAAATGCCCGGTTACGACGGCGACGCCTGGGTCGAACTCCACCGGTATCAGCAACGCAACTGGCAAGAAATGATCGAACTCTGGCGCGTTCTGAATCAGCAACTGCTCGCAGCCGCCGAAGCCGCGCCAGACCCAGCTTGGTCGCGAACCTGCACCATCGCCGACTCCCAGCCCCTCACCCTGAAATTCGTTTTCGAAGATTACATCGCACACATGCTGCATCATCTGAAGCACATTGGCATTGAAATAGACGACCTGAAGCGAAGCGTTGCATAGCAGAAACGGAGATCCCCAGCAGAGCACCCTGTCGTGCGCGAACCCAACCACCAACGACGAACGACGAACGACTAAATGCTCCGCTACCTCACTCATCGCGTACTGTACACGCTGCCGGTAGTCTGGCTGGTAGTCTCGCTGGTATTCCTGCTGATCCACCTGGTCCCCGGCGACCCCGTCCTGCAAATGCTGGGAGAAGGCGCCCCCGCCACCGACATCCAAGCCACCCGCCACGCATACGGCTTGGATGTCTCGCTCAGCCAGCAGTACCTCCATTATTGGACAGGTGTGCTCCACGGCGATCTAGGCCCATCGCTGCGCTTCAACCAAAACGTCGGCACCCTAATCGCCCAGCGCTATCCATACACTCTACAACTGACCCTAGCAGCCCTGCTGGTAGCGATCCTGCTCTCGATTCCAGCCGGCGTCCGCTCCGCCCAAAGACGCAATCGCTGGGACGACCGCGCGATCAGCGTGATCAGCCTCTTCGGATTATCGTTCCCCAACTTCGCCCTGGGTCCAATCCTAATCTTATTTTTCGCCATCAAGCTGGGACTGCTCCCAGTCTCAGGCTCAGGCACGCGTAGCCCATCTAGTGCCTGCCAGCCATCACCATGGGCGGAGCGCTCGCCGCCATCCTGACCCGCATGGTCCGCACCTCGATGCTAGAAGAACTAAGCCAGGACTACATCCGCACCGCCCGCGCCAAAGGCCTACCCGAGCGCACGGTAGTCTACCGCCACGCCCTGCGCAACGCCATGATCCCGGTAATCACAGTGCTCGGCCTGCAATTCGGCGCCCTGTTAGCCGGCGCCATCGTAACCGAAACCATCTTCTCCTGGCCCGGCATCGGCCGCCTGACCATCCAAGCCATCGGCAACCGCGATTATTATTTGGTTCAGGGATGCATCCTGGCGATTGGCCTAACCTACATCGCAGTGAATTTCCTGACGGACCTGCTCTACTCAGTAGCGAACCCGAGGATCAGACAATGAGGCATCAAGAAAACTCTGTCATCCCGTCTATAACAACGACGGCGGTGTCAAGGGCGTACGGGAGCGTCGACGCTTTGGGTTTGAAAGAAGCGCCATTTCGCTCTCTATGGGGTTTTGACTTTTTCACGATGACCAAGACTCGCGCATTTCACGTTGAATCACAGGTGGCAGCTTGTGCTCCACCAACCATCTATTCGGTCTCTACGTCCGACCATGATTGCTCGTTCAAACTCCCCGACCAATTCAGGGAGGCAGGGCGCCCACTCAAACGGACGGCTTTTACACCTCAGCCACAGGATGACTCGGGCTGCCCTGCATGCGAGTGGCGGAATTCGGCGGTTGGTTTCTCCACATCCAGTACAGCCGCACCGCCAGTTTGCGCGCCACCATCACCTTGGCCACAGAAGAATGTTTTCTGTGCTTCAGCCGCTGATAGGCGCGCTTCAACTCTGGTACCAGACGGGCCGCGCTCTGGCCCGCCTCCACCAACAGACTGCGTAACATTGGATTGCCTTGCTTGCTGATCGATCCCAGCCGCTGCCGGCCGCCGCTGGAATGCTCCGCCGGATTCAGCCCCAGGTAACTCACCACTTGCCGGCTGTGTGCGAAATCGTCCGATCTCGCCCAGCGTGAGCGAATACGCCAGAGCGGTAATCGGTCCGACTCCGGGATGCGTCTGCAGCCTCTGGGCCACGCGATCTTTCTCCGCCGCTGCCTTCACCGCCTGGTCCAGCTTCCCGATCCGCGGCTCCAGATCGTCCAGCATCGAGAGCAACTCTTCCCGCCGCTGCGCCGTCCAACCGGTCAGCGCCAGCTCTTCCAGCAGCTTCCTTCCCGCTGCCGTCCACAGCTTGTGCTTTTGCTGCACCCCCTGGTTCAGCGCCAGATGCTGCAGCTGGTTCTTCACCTGCCGCCTCATCCCCACCAGCTTGTGGCGATGCAGCAGCAACTGCCGCAGATCCCGCTGCTCCGGGCTCGGCACCCAGATCCGCGGAAATCGTTTCTCCAGCAACAACTGCAGCAGCAGCTCCGCATCTCTGCGGTCGGTCTTCTGCTTGCGTACTTCCAGGGCTCGGATCTTGCCCGCATCTCCCAACCACAGCTCGTGTCCGAACTGGGCCAGCAGACGCTCGAACCACAGCGTGTTCCCGCAAGCTTCCATGCCCACCAACACCGGCCCTGGCAACTGACTGTAGAACTGCACCGCTTCTGCCGGGGTCAGCTTTTTTTCGCTTTGCTCTCCGCTTTCGGTATCGACCATGGCAATCTGTTGGAAACTCGGATGGAAATCACAGCCTATAATCTTCATTGGCGGCTCCTTTCGCTCCGAGTCTTGGTTCTTCGCAAAAACTCAAGTCTACTCGGCGCCCGCGAGGAGCCGTCGTTGTTATCCAATCAACCGGAGCATTGCGATTGGCCTTATCAATCGCAATGCGGAGTGGAGGGCCTGCTGGTGGGACTCGCGAGTGAATCGGCCCGATCCAGCTGCGACCGCCTTGACGTGTATATACGTATTCGCTATCATGTATATATTGAAGGGATGATCCGATGGCCGTCACCATGACTTCAATCCGTCTCGATACCGACCTCGCCGACGAGGCCGTGAAGGTGCTTAAGGCAAAATCCCGCACCGATGCCATCCACATCGCCCTGCGCGAAATCGTCGGGCTGAAGCGCTTCAAAGCCCTGATGAAAAAGAACTCTGGCAAACTGAAGTTCTCCGGGCTTGATGAGTGACATCGTCATCTTCGATACATCAGTCCTCGTTGATGAGCTCCGCACTGGACGTCACCGAAAAAGAATTGAATCCGCGGAGGGTTTAGTTCGTACGTCATCGGTCGTTCTCGCGGAACTATTGCGCGGCGTAATCAGCCCGGCGGAACACAAATTCCTTCGCTCTCTGGCGCGAAATTATCCGATCTTAACTCCGACGAATAAGAACTGGCTCGAGTCTGGCGAGATACTTGCCGACATTCGCGTGGATCAGGGCTTCGCACCGCATAAGCTGCGAGATCTGCACTTTGACGTTCTCATCGCTCTTACCGCCCGCTCCTGCGGAGCCCGCCTCATCACGACCAATCGGACGGATTTCGAACTAATCAATCGTTATCGCCAGATCAAGCTGGAAGTCTGGTGAGGTGAGGGGCAATCGAAATTCTAAGGCGGGGCATGGCTGCCCCGCCTCTTCAAATCAACCTAAGCCGCCGGCATCATTTTTTTCATCCGTTCTTTCATCTCCTGGGGCGACACATCTTCCACATGCGTGGCGATGCCCCACAGATGTCCAAACGGATCCTGAATGAAGCCATTGCGGTCTCCGTAGAACTGATCCTGCACCGGCTTCAGGATTTTCGCCCCCTCTGCCGCCGCGCGCTTGACCACGCTATCGACGTCGGGAAGATACACATACAGGCTCACCGGGCTCCCGCCGACGGTGGCGGGGCTCGTGTGACCCTGCCCCATGTTGGGATTTTCGTCGGCCAGCATGATGTGTGAATTGCCGATTTTCAACTCGGCGTGACCGACCTTGCCGTCCGGACCGTTCATGCGAACGGTTTCAGTCGCTCCGAAGACTTTCTTGTAATAGTCGATGGCCTTGGCTGCATCCTTGACGACCAGGTATGGCGTTACGGAATTGTAGTCTTTGGGAATATACGAAACTTTGCTCATGATTTTTCTCCTCAGAATGTAAGCTAGGGTTGGTGGTTTATGGCGCGATGCGGGCTGGCCCGCCCAACTGTCTCCTGCAATCAGAACATAATTTTCGGGCGCCCACAAGACCGCGTAGCAATTTAAGATTCCGTCATGTCCACAACCGCGATTTCGTTTCGCCGTGCTGCACGCGGTAACCCACTGGCCGCAATTGGCATTGGATTGGTCACAATCTTCGTAATCTGCGCTATCTTCGCCCAGTGGATCGCGCCGCAAGACCCAGCCCACATCGACCTGCCAACGCGCCTTTCCGGGCCATCCTCTACTCACTGGTGCGGCACCGACGAACTCGGCCGCGACATCCTCTCCCGCCTAATCTACGGATCGCGCATCTCCATGCTGGTCGGAAGCTGCGTAGTCGCGGCCTCGCTCGCCCTGGGTCTAATCGTAGGATCAATCGCCGGATACTACGGTGGCCGCATCGATCGCTTCGTCAACGTAGTCGTCATGAACGCATTCCTCTCTTTCCCCGGAATTCTGTTAGCCATCGCATTCGTGGCGTTTCGCGGACCAGGAATTTTCAATCTGGTATTAGCGCTCTCCCTAGGAGGCTGGGTCGGCTACGCCCGCCTGGTCCGCGCCCAGGTTCTCGCCGCTCGCGAACGTGAATTCGTCGAAGCCGCCCGCGCCCTCGGAGCTAGCGACCTGCGAGTAATTGTCCGCCACATTCTGCCCAATATCATTCAACCCATCATCGTGCAAGCCGCCATCGGCATGGCAGGCGCAATCCTAGCAGAAGCCACCATGAGCTTCCTCGGCCTGGGCGTCCCGCCGCCCACCGCCAGCTGGGGCACCATGCTCAACGACGGCCGCGCGCACCTCTTCGACGCCCCTCATCTCGTGATCTTTCCCGCCATGGCCGTGATGCTCGCCGTGCTGTCATTTAACTTCATCGGCGACGCCTTGCGCGATTTTCTCGACCCCCGCTCCCGCATCGAAGCCGGCCTCTAAATCTTCCGATCACGCAGTCTGATGCTCACCAGACATTGCGGTTTATGGAACCTGACAATGAAATGGCCCTCACGCCAATGCCGCAACTCCAGTGCCGTGAGGGCAAAAATAGGCGAGACCAATTCTTACGGCTTACGGCGTCCGGATAAATCCGTGCTCAACGCCTGCGGAGTCAAAGTAGATGCCAACGATAATACCGCCTGGATTGATCCCGGCTGCATCCGTGAAAATGGATCCGGGTGGGTCGAACGACGTGAACACGCCATTGCTCAGCAGAAAAGCGTGTCCGACGCCTGCAGTATCGGTTTCTTCCCCCACGATGTCACCTTCGGGGTTATTCCCACCGCCAAACGTAAAGATAGCGCCCGGAAAATCGATCGTGGTGAACGTCCCTTTTTTGTCGAGCAGGTATCCTTGACACTGTGTAGAACATGTTCCCTCTGCCGAATTATCGTAAGACCCGACGACCGCACCGGAGGGATTAACGGTGCTGGCCTCGCTGCTGACTGCGCCGGGTGGATCGAAGTTTGTGAAGACGCCTTTCTTGGACACTACAAAACTGTGTTCCTGGTTCGTGCTAGCGTTGCCGGTAGTGCCGCAGGCAGGGTCGGAACAGGAAAATCCTGACATTTCACCCGAGGGGTTGAGACCAGTGACAACGGTGCCAGCCGCGCCTGGGAAGTTAACCGTTGTGTAGTGGCCCCCACTCAGAATGAAGCCGTGGCTGACACCACTTGAGTCGTTGTAGCCGCCCACGATATCTCCCTGCGGACTGATGAAGTTGGGACTCGTCAACGTGGAACCCGGAGGGTCGAACGATGTGAATACGCCTTTCTTCGTTAACGTAAAACCATGGGTGACACCAGATGTGGTGTAACCGCCAACGCTTGTGCCCTGTGGATTAGGGCCGCCGTTTAGAGTGGTGGCAGCCGCGCCTGGAAAGTCGATAGTGGTATAGGTCTGGGCCGAGGCGATCGACAATGTTGCCAATGCAACACCGATCACGCCCATTGCCACGAAGCGAAATACTTTGATCATGGAACCATCCTCCTTTTTTTTTCGTTCGAAGTGGCGAATCGAAAACACTGATGAATGTCCGTCCCACGGTTTGCGTATGCCGTGAGAAATTGCGAGCAAGATCTGGTTGGGTTGGGAGTTCGTTATTGACTCAAAGCATCGTACGTGCGACTCGCCTGCCGTCCTCCTTTCAACCTACATCCGGCGCGTCGATTATTTATCTGGCGCCCAGGACCTTCTCAAAAGACAGCCCCGCACACCTTCGAAATTCAATCGAGGCATTTTCCGCCGCAGGCACGCACTACTGCGGTAGTGCTCAAGCAATGTGGTTGCCATGAAATTCCACCTTATCAGCGAATGGAAGAGCTCTTGCTTAACAACCAGATGCAGCTCTGCACTGAAAAAACTAGAGACCAAACATACTTGTTCGCGGAGATTTGCGCTGTCGCCTCTACCAAATAACGTAGCCAAAGTCACGATCCCGCGGTCTCTCTTGAGCTCCCCACTACCCGTCCGTTGATAATGTTGCGAACCCGCGAAATGGGTGTAAACTTGATGGCCTTTTGAAGTCAAAAAAGATTCTGGTTAACGGGGAGAACCATGGCGAACCTAATTCAACAGCGGGGCTGGATTTCCGTAACACGCCAGCAGGCGGCAAGTGCTGCACTGTCATTGGCAGTCGTGCTTGTCTTAGCGATCGGTACAGCCCAGTCGGCGCAAGCCCAGACGTTCAAGGTACTGTACAACTTCACAGGGTCGGCGGACGGGCAGGCACCCTTTGGATCGTTGGTCCGCGACACCGCGGGGAATCTATACGGCACCACCGAAGCGGGCGGCGCTTCTGGCGCAGGAACAGTTTTCAAGGTGGATAAGAGCGGCACTCACAAGGTGCTCTACAGCTTCACCGGGGGGTCGGATGGAGGCAATCCCTTCGTCGGCGTGATCCGCGACGCGGCGGGCAATCTTTACGGCACCACTGCGGCTGGTGGCGCCTCCGGCCTGGGAACGGTGTTCAAGCTGACGAAGACCGGCAAGGAGACCGTCCTGTACAGCTTTGCCGGAGGAACGACAGACGGCTGCTCTCCCTTCGGAGGCTTGCTGCGGGACGCCGCGGGTAATCTCTATGGCACCACCGAGGTATGCGGCGCTTCCGGCGTAGGAACGGTGTTCAAGCTGAGTAAAACCGGCAACGAGACTGTGCTGCACAGCTTTGCCGGGGGCGCATCGGACGGGGAATTTCCCTCCTTTACAAGTTTGCTCATGGATACCAACGGCAACCTCTACGGCGTTGCTGAGCAGGGTGGCACTGACAACCTAGGAGTTGTGTACAAGCTGAGTAAGAGCGGCAAGCTTAAAGTGCTGCATAGCTTCGCTGGGGGAACGAGCGACGGATGCGATGTCTTTGGAACTCCAGCCATGGACGCTGAGGGCAACCTTTACGGTACCGCGAATGCCTGCGCTTCCGCCCACGTGGGTATGGTGTGGAAGGTGAGCCAAAAAGGCAAGGAGACCGTGCTGCACAACTTCACCGCTGGATCGACGGACGGGTCTGAACCCGTCGCAGGCGTAATAATGGACGCGAAGGGCAACCTGTACGGCGACACTTACCAGGGCGGCGGTGCCAACCTGGGAACGGTCTATAAACTGAATAAAAGAGGTAGGGTAACCCTGCTGCATACCTTCACTGGACCGGGCGGGGACTATCCCTACGCAGGTGTGATCCGGGACAGCGCAGGAAATTTCTACGGCACAACCTTATATGGCGGCAGCGGACAGGAGTGTAATAACGGCTGCGGCACGGTGTGGCAGATTACAAAGTAGTCAGGACGACAATAGTCTGGCGTCCACTCGGCACCGTCATCACGGAGAAACTACCCTTGGGAATGACGGTGCCGTTTTCAATCGCGACTGCAAGATCATCTACCGCCCGCTGAAATTCTTCGTAGCAGTTCGTTGCCGTCGGGTTCGTCAGCAATACTAAGGCCGATTTCCCAACTGAAACTAACGATAGCTACGAGATGGGAACTGGATTTTGGAGATCCCGCATGATTGCACGCATCTGGCGAGGCACCACTCGCGAAGCCGACAAAGACACCTACTTCGAATATCTCCAGAAGACGGGTTTGAAAGAATACGCGTCCATCCCCGGCAACCATGGTGTGTGGGTCTTGCGGCGTGTCTACGATGGCAAATCCGAGTTCACCCTGATTTCGCTTTGGGATTCATGGGACGCCATCAAAGCCTTCGCCGGCCCGGATCCTGAGAAAGCCGTGTTCTACCCCGACGACGAGAAATTCTTGCTGGAAAGAGGCCCGGGCGTTACTCACTACGAGGTCCTGTCATGCCCGTCTCAATGAGTGAAATGGCGATTTTTCAACAGTCGGTTGATCTGCTGTGATCGCCTGACTCCTTCCGCTAGCGCGGGCTCAATGCTTCAATGAAGTTTCGGCGGTGGCCTTGAGACCGAAATCGGGGCGAAGCGTGGTCGGGTCGGGACGCTTGGAAGCTGCATCCTGTTTCGACCGCCCGTTGTCGGTCAGGGCAAAGGCGTACACGTTATCATCGTCCGAGCCGATATAAACCTTCCCGTTCACCACGATGGGCGAGGACTCCACATGTGTGCCAGTGGCGTAGCTCCATAGAACAGCGCCAGTGCTCGCGTCCAGCGCGTACACATTGTTGTCCCACGCGCCGACATACACCACGCCATTGGCGACGGCAGGAGAACCTTCGCCACCGCTGACGTCAGTCGCCCACAGCAGAACGCCAGTGCGGGCGTTGAGTGCGTACACTGGGCCTCCCGAGCCGATATACACCACCCCATTCGCGACGGCAGGCGAGGAAGAGATATCGCCGCCAGTAGCGTAGCTCCATAGCAGGGCACCGGACGCGGCGTTTAGGGCGTACACGTTACCGTCCCACGAGCCCACGTAAACCACGCCATTGGCCACGGCGGGCGACGACTCCCTGATATGCTGCAAGTAAGCCGGGGCGGGCGCGGACTCCTTACAGCAGCCCCCAATCGGGTAGCTCCACAGCTTGGCGCCGGTCTTGGCATTCAGCGCGTACAAAACTCCATCTTGCCCTTGGCCGTCGCCGCCTGCGCTGACATATACCACTCCATTGACCACAGCGGGCGACGACTGTACAAAGGCCCCCGCATTATAGCTCCACAGCTCGCGGCCGCTCTTGGCATCCAGCGCATACACCCTATCGCTGTAAACCGTACCGATGTAGAGCACTCCGTTCGCCACGGTGGGCGAGGAGGTATATATATCATTGCTCGGATTAGTCCACAGGACCTCGCCGGTCTTGGCGTTGAGTGCGTACACGCCGCCGCTGTAGTAGGCCCAGACGCCGACATACGCTACTCCATCGGCCACGGCAGGCGAGGAGAGTGTCCAACCCCCGGGGTCGTAGCTCCACAGCTTGGCGCCGGTCTTGGCATTGAGCGCGTAGATGTTGAAGTCCGTCCAGGTGCCCGAGCCGACGTAGACCACCCCATTCGCCACGGCAGGCGAAGACCATACCTCGTTGCCGGTGGTGTAGCTCCACTTCAATCCCAAGCCACGGACAGTCTTGGGAGTCAGCACGTTTTCGTAGGGGTTCAAGCGCGTCCCGTCGGCCTCGAAATGAAACTGGGGCCAATCGGTCTGCACCAGAAACGGCATCTGCGCGCCCTTGTCGTTGTTGCGCTCCAGCGCCGTGATCCAATGCTGGCCTGGACGCGCCTGCTTCGGAGCATAAACCTTTTCTTTCTCGAACCTCCCCTGACGATCAGTCACCACCAAAACTTCGTCCTTCGTGTCGAAATAAATGTCCACTCCGACATTCGGCTCGAATCCCCTGCCGGAGACCAATATCTGGCTGGTCGGCGGCCCCGTCTTCTTGGAAAGCGTGATCGA
Source organism: uncultured Acidobacteriota bacterium (assembly GCA_963838765.1). Classification (GTDB taxonomy): domain Bacteria; phylum Acidobacteriota; class Terriglobia; order Terriglobales; family Acidobacteriaceae; genus JABDBE01. The sequence continues at coordinate 73,928 of CAWISU010000070.1, forward strand.
AGGCGCGGCAAGGCACACCGTGGAGAACATCAAACATGCGGCCAACGAAAAAACACACAGGAGGAAAGAACCTGAAGTAGCTGTGGGAGAATTGGCGGACGCTTTCGTGGAAATGCCTCCGTCGGACAGAGACATTGTAGCCCGAAAACGCGGGCCCGACGTGCCGTTAAGGCCCCGTCAATTTCCGAAATCGGGCCATAGCACTCAAAACACCAAGCCCGGTCACGGGCAGTCGCAAACCGACGCACTGCCTGGGAATCCCTGGGCGCGGTCGCTCCACACCTCCAACCACATGAAAACACGCCAAATCCAGTTCTTGACATAGATCACATATTGCAATATAAATATCGCGATACATGATATGACTCTAGGCGAGAAACTCCGCTACCTGCGCGAAGTGGAAGGCTCACTGCGCGGTCTGGACCGTCCTATGACTCAACTCGAACTGGTGCGCGCCATCCGCAAACAACTGGGCAAGACCATCAGCCAGTCGTACGTGTCGCAGATCGAAAGTGGAACTCGCCCGCACATGACGCAGTCGACACGCACATTGTTGGCAAAGTTTTTCAAAGTTCATCCCGGATTCCTGGTCGACGATCCCGTGGGCTATCACACCGAACTGGTCTCCGACCTGCGCACCACGGAAGGCCAGCTAGACGTATGGCTCTTGCAGGGCTCGGAACGTTTCGCCAGCGACCCTCAAGTGAGCGAGGTCATGATAAAAGCCGCCCGCGACAAAGACACGCGCCAATGTTTCATCCTGCTGGGCGCGATCCTCGATACGCCCGGCCTCGCCGACCGGCTGCTCGAAGCACTGAAGCCGCAGGCCGCGCGGATCGCGAACAATCGCATGAGTGGCGGGAGGTGCGCACAATGAGCTGGGCGAACTTCTATCTCATTTGCTTTGCCGTGGGCCTCGCGTTCAGCTTGCTCTCATTTTTTAGCGCAGGCGTTCGCTGGCATCTGCACCTGCCGCATTTGCCGCATGCACATTTGCCGGTTCCAGGCGGACATGTGGGTTCAGTAAAGGGTGGCCCACGCGCACAGTCCGGCCAAGTTTCGCCGTTCAACTTTCTGAGCTTAGCCGCCTTCCTGGCATGGTTCGGCGGAACCGGCTATCTGCTCACCCGCTTTTGGACAATATGGTTCGTCATGGGACTCGGAATAGCGTTGCTCAGCGGCGTGACCGGAGCCGCAATCATCTACCTGTTTCTCAGCAAGGTGCTGATGTCGGAAGAAGAGAATCTCGATCCCGCCGACTACGAAATGACAGGTGTGCTGGGACGAACTTCGGTTCCCATCCGCGAAGCCGGCACCGGAGAAATCATTTACTCGCAGGCGGGTACCCGCAAAACCTGCGGAGCCCGTGCCGAAGATGGTGCCGCCATCGCGAAGGGAAGCGAAGTAATTGTCACCCGCTATGAAAAAGGAATCGCCTACGTCCGCCTGTGGACCGAAATGACAGGAGAAGAATCACCGCCCGAACGATGAACACGTAGGCCCGGACACCCTCGTCCGAGCGGCGGAGCAAAGCTCCGCAGTTTTGTTGGATGGACTAGTGATTACGCAGAGTGGAAAGGTTCTTGAGCATACAGGAGTTTCGTCCGATGAACCGCAAAGCATTTCAGACATTAACGTGGTCGATGTGGCTCGCGCCGCCCCTCGGCCTCGTCTACGCCGGCAATAGCAGCGTCGTTCAGTACAACCTGAATGGACAGCGTATGGGCATAAATCTTTGGTCCATCCTCGTTCCGGTCGCGGTGATCGCGCTGACTGCAATCTTCCTGGGCGCGAAACGCGGCGACCGCCTGCCAACAGCCTCCATAATTGCGGAAGAAACGCACGGCTCGCGAACTTGGAGCTTGTTGTTCGCAGCTTGGCTGCCGGTGCAGTTCGTGGCCGCACGGGCAATCGCGGATCCCTGGGTGCGCCTCACGTCAACCATCCTGGGCGTGCTGTTCGCCGTGATCGCCGTCCACGTCTGGACCGGCTTCCATTACCTCTTCACCAGTGCGGGAGTCGAGATCCACACTCTCGGTTTCCGTTTACGATCCATTCCGCGAGAACAGATCAAGCAATACGCAGTGGAAAGTTGGAATCCGCTTCGCGGGTACGGAATCCGCGGCCTCGGCAATCGCCGCGCCTATGTTTGGTGCAACCACGGCGTTCGTATCCAAACCACCGAAGGCGAAGTTTTCTTGGGGCACAACGACCCCGAGCGCATCGTCCGCGATTTGGACGCAATAACCCCGAACCAACCCTCGCGAGTTCCATAGAAACAACCGCAGGTTTCCTTCGTGGATCTTCGTGTCCTTTGTGGTTAAGGGTTTTTTTCGGCAAGAAGACTTGGAAGAGGAGGCGATATGTTCGGCATGGCAATTGAAGTTTGGGTAATTGTAGGCCTGATGGTTCTAGCCGTCATGCTCCTGATGAGCATGTTGGCAAAGCTCTACCGTAAGGCAGGACCGCATGAAGCCCTCGTCGTATACGGCTTCCGCGGCACGCGTGTGGTGAAAGGACACGGCACGATCATCTTTCCCATGATCGAAAACTGCCGCGGCCTCTCGCTGGAACTAATGTCCTTCGACGTTGCCCCGCAGCAGGATCTCTACACCAAGCAAGGTGTCGCGGTGACAGTCGAAGCCGTAGCGCAAATCAAGGTGAAGTCCGACACCGAATCGATCCTGACTGCATCGGAGCAATTCCTCACCAAGACTCCGCAGGAGCGCGAAGGCCTGATCCGCTTGGTGATGGAAGGCCACCTGCGCGGCATCATCGGACAACTCACGGTAGAGGAAATCGTGAAGCAACCAGAAATGGTCTCCGACCGCATGCGCTCCACCTGCGCCGACGACATCAGCAAAATGGGGCTAGAAGTAATTTCGTTCACCATCAAAGAAGTGCGCGACAAAAACGAATACATCACCAACATGGGCCGGCCCGACGTGGCCCGCATCAAGCGCGACGCCGACGTCGCCGCCGCCGAAGCCGATCGCGATACCGCCATCCGCCGCGCGCTGGCCACCCGCGAATCCGCCGTAGCCAAAGCCCAGGCCGATCAAGAGCGAGTCCTCGCGGAAACGCTTTCCTTAGCCAAGCAGGCTGAGTCGCAGCGCGATCTCGAAGTCAAGAAGGCGCAATACCTGGAAGTCACCAAGCGCCAGCAGGCGCAGGCCGACAAGGCCTACGACATCCAGACCAACATCATGCAACAGCAGGTGGTCGCCGAGCAGGTGAAGGTGCAGCAGGTTGAAAAAGAACAGCAAGTAAAAGTGCAGGAAGCCGAAATCAACCGCCGCGAAAAGGAACTGATCGCAACCGTGCTCAAGGGCGCGGAGATCGAGCGTCAACGCATCGAGACTCTGGCCGCAGCCGAAAAGCAGCGCCTGACAGCCGAAGCCGAAGGCCATGCCGCGTCTATCCGCGCCCAAGGCGAGGCCGAAGCCGAGATCATTTTCAAGAAAGGCGAATCCGAAGCCAAGGCAATGAACGTCAAAGCCGAAGCCTATCAGGAATACAACCAGGCGGCGGTAATCGACAAACTGTTCGCCAGTTTGCCCGAGATCGTCAAAGCATTGGCCAGCCCCCTCGCGAATGTCGACAAAATCACGGTCGTCTCAACCGGCAACGGCGACTCCGCCGGGATGAGCAAGATTACCGGCGACATCACCAAGATGGCCGCGCAAGTTCCGGCATTGTTCGAGACCCTTTCCGGAATGAGCATGACCGACCTGTTGTCGAAAGTCCGACTGATCGGCGACAAATCGGTCGGCGACAAAACGATCGGCGACAAGACAGCCAAGCCAGACGTGCTGCCGCCGGCGAGCCCGGCGAAGTAAAAGAGCAATGGAGGACGGGCGTCTCGCCCGTCCCCCGAAAAAAATGGAGCAGAGACATGAAGAACAAATTCATGCAGATCGGACTCGGCATCGCGCTCGGAGCCGCATTAGGTGCCGCTCTCTCAATCGCCCTTGGCACCAGAAGCGCCTGGCTAGCGGTAGGCATAGCCGTGGGCATCGCGATCGGCGCCGCCATCACGCGGTCGAGTTCTAATAAGCCAAACGACCAACGGCTAACGACCAACGACTAACGACTAACGACTGAAAAGGAGTTCACCATGGCATTACTAGAAAGAGTTTCCACATTAGTCCGGGCCAACCTCAACGACCTGATTGACAAAGCCGAGCACCCGGAAAAAATGATCAAGCAAGTCATCCTCGACATGCACAACCAGCTTCTGCAGGTGAAGACGCAGGTGGCCATCGCCATCGCGGATCAGCATCTGCTGGAAAAGAAGCGCAAGGAGAACGAAGACAAAGTCGCCGAGTGGATGCGCAAAGCCGAACTAGCCGTCGACAAAAAGCAGGATGACCTGGCCCGCGCCGCCCTAGAACGCGTGGAAAGCTATCGCGCTCTCACCGACGGCTTCGCCCAGCAAGTCACCGACCAGAAAGCGCAGGTAGACAACCTGAAGACCGCATTGCGCCAACTGGAACAGAAACTAACCGAAGCCGAAGCCAAATCCGATCTGCTGATCGCGCAACATCGCCGCGCCCGCGCCGTAGGCAAAGCCAGCGACGCAAAAATGGCCGCCGGCAACGGATCAAACGCCGCCGCCTTCGACCGGATGAAACGCAAGGTCGCCCATAGCGAAGCCCTAAGCCAGGCAAAGTCGGAAATCGCCGCGGATAACATGGAAGAGCGCCTCGCCGCCCTGGAAAAAGAAGACCGCATCGAGCAGTTGCTGGTGGAGCTGAAAACTAAGCGAGGTGCATAGCTAGTGTGGGCTGGACGACCTGCCCGCTGGGTGAACGGCAAGTTTCGAGCTCGTGTTTTTGTGGTACTGGTGCGGACGCTTGAACGAAAGATATGACAGAGAAAGCTAATAGAGCGCGGGTGCTCGGAATGGTGATTGGCATCGTCGTTCTTGTGATCGCTTTGCTGTGGAAGAGGCTTTTGCGCTGAGGATATCGTCGAGCCCACGTCCCGCATCGGTTCCGCGAGATAGTTACGATCGCGTGCTGATGTACATCGTGAAGGCACGAGCTATGACATCATTTGATGTTATAATAAGTGCTGCAGCTCCTATGAGAACAACCCTTGCACTGGATGACGATCTCGTACGCATTGCCCAGGAGTTTACCGGGGTCGCGGAGAAAACCGCGCTGATTCGTGAAGCCCTGAAAGCGCTCATCGAGCGCGAAAGCGCCCGCAGATTGGCGTCCCTGGGAGGCACGATGCCCGAATTGAAGAACATTCCCCGTCGCAGGGTGCGGTCGAATTGATTCTCGCGGATACCTCCATCTGGATCGACCACCTCCGGTCGGGTAACAAAGAAATGCGTAACCTTCTTAACCTTGGGCACATTGTTATCCATCCGTTCATCATTGCGGAACTTGCTCTCGGTTCGTTGCAGGAGCGCGCCAAGACGCTTGCTCTACTGGATCTTTTGCCACAGGTGCGAGTGGCACAAATGAGCGAAGTGCGGCTAACGATTGAGGCTCGTCGTTTGTACAGCCTGGGCATCGGTCTGACCGACGCACACCTAATCGCCTCGGTCTTTATCAATTCGTCGACGTTTCTGTGGACAGGAGATAAGCGGCTTCGTAAGGCCGCTGAAGCTCTTGGCGTTCACGCCAGCCTGACGTAAGAAACAGGGCGAAACTTCTGGAGCGATAGGTCAGGTTTTATTTCCTGAGTTCTTGCAGCCAATTCACCACCAGGGTCAGGCTCGGCGAGTTCTGCACCGGGGCTTGCATCATGAGCAGGCGCTTGCCGTCAGCGGTGGCCTCGAAGTTGCCGGGCTGTGCGGGAAATAGAGCTTGGGGCTTACCGAGTTCCACGCTGTCGCCGTGCGGGGTGACTGACACCGAGGCAATGCGCGAGTGGTCATCGATATAAAGAATTTCAGTGCCGTTGCTGCTCCAGGCCGGAAACGATCCGTCCCCGACAAGAAACCTGCCACCGGGCTTAGGGAAAGCCACGACGTAAACTTGACTGTGCCCGGACTCAAACGAGGTAAAGGCGAGCCATTTTGTGTCTGGCGAAAACACGGGGTATCGAACGTTGTATTTTTCCTGGAGAAACGGATAGGGTTTCCGGTCCCCGAACATCGGCATGATCCAGGCGTCGAAGTGGGCGTGGTCTATAGTTTCGTAGACGATGTATTTTCCATCCGAGGACCAAGCGCTAGGGTACTTGTCTAAATCGTCGTGATACAGCAACTCCTCCTGGCGAGCGCCGCTGGCGGGCCGGGTGTAGAGGTCGATCTTCCCGTTGCGCGCCGAATCGAAAACAATCGTGTTCCCATCGGGTGACCAGACGGGGTCGTCATCTCTGGACTGCGAGAAGCTGAATTGCGACTTGGTGCCGCGGGTCAGATCGTAGATGTAAATCTCCAGGTGTCCACCGGCGTCGGCCCGCGCCGCCGAAACTTTCTTCCCATCGGGCGAGATGTGGGCATCCTGGAAGGTTCCGGTGTCGATAACGTCGCCCTTCTTGCCAGTTCGGTCGTACCATGCCAGATCGAGAGCAGTCGCCTGTCCGCCCGCAAAAATCAACTTGCCTTCATTCGATAGTGAGAATGCGGCTCCGCCCCGAGTTTCGCCGCGAATCTGCTCGGCAATCGGAACCGGATTTCCAGTCAACTTCAATTTCTTGTCGTCGAGAGGCTGGCTCATCAGATTGCCGCCGTGGACGAACACCAAATGTCCACTGGCATATTGGGCACGGTAATCCGATCCCACCAGCACTGTGTCCTGCTGCGAGTCGAGGGACGCCAGATGAATATTTGCCCCTCCCTGATTCTCGGGTGCGAATTGAAAGAAGAGGAAATGCTTTCCATCGGGCAGGAACGCGGGCCAGCGGGGGGAACCGACGCTTGCAGCTGCCTTCTCCGCACCAATTACCCGTGACGGGCTCCCACCCGCTGCGGGAATCCGGAATAGGGCCGATGTAGCGTCTGGAGTATACAAAATTGTGCCGTCCACGCTCCACGCGCCGCCGCGCGGTTGGGGGGCGTCGGCCAAAGTTTGGACGGCGCCGCCGCTGGCATCGATCTCCTTGAGTTTCCCTTGGGCAAAGAATCCCAGGCTGCGGCTGTCGGGCGACCAGAAGGGCGAGACGGCATCCTCGGTGCCGGCCAAAGGCTGGGCCGCAGTCGAATCCAGGGGACGAACCCAAAGTTGGGGCGAGGTTCCATTGCCGCTCGCCACAAACGCCAGCTTGGTGCCATCCGGAGAAATCGCAACGCTGAGCGGATCGAAGTTGTGTTGGTCTGGTGGCAGAATGCTCACTCGCAACGGCTTGGCAGGCACGGGCGCGCGCAACACGAAGCCGATGGCAAACGCAACGGCGGCCGCTGTGGCCACGGCCGCCACAATCCACACCAGTTTCTGTGAGATCCGTCGTCTTGCCACCACGGGCGCTGGAACACCCGCTTGGGAGCCGGCTTCAGCGATCCATTCTAGTTGTAGCTTAACGTCGTGCGCGCTCTGAATGCGCTCTTCGCGCTCCTTGGCCATGCACGAGCGCACCAACCGCTCCAGCGCTGGCGGTGTCATGGGCGCTGCTTGCGACAGCGGCAGCGGATCGGTCGCCAAAATCGAGGCGATGACACTGGCCTGAGTCTTGCCCGCAAACGCCCGCTTACCGGTCGCCATTTCGTAGAGCACGCAGCCCAGCGCAAAAATATCGGAGCGCGTATCGGCCTCGGATCCTTCAATCTGCTCCGGAGCCATGTACTGATAAGTTCCGACGATGGTGCCTTCGACCGTCAGCGGCTTGCCCGCAGTCATGGCGGTCAGGACACTGGCACTCGCGGTGTTTGCCTGCGCCTGCTTGGCCAACCCGAAATCGAGCACCTTCGCCCCAGCCTTAGTCAACATGATGTTGCCGGGCTTCAAATCGCGATGGATCACTCCCTGCTGGTGGGCTTTATCCAGAGCATCGGCGATCTGGGCTCCGTAGCGAAGCACTTCTTCGACCGGCAGCGGTCCCCGCACCAGGCGATCAGCAAGGGTTTCGCCTTCCAGACATTCCATCACCAGATAGTTGGAGCCATCCTGCGAGCCGACGTCATAGAGACGGCAAATGTTGGGATGAGAAAGCTGGGAGATGGTGCGCGCTTCACGCTCGAAGCGCTCCTTCAGACTAGGTGTGGAGACGAAATGCCCAGTGAGAACTTTGATGGCTACATCGCGGTCGAGGCGGGTATCACGAGCACGGTACACTTCTCCCATCCCGCCCGCGCCCAGCGGAGAGAGAATTTCGTAGGGACCCAGTTTTGTGCCAGAGGCTATAGACATCGGTGCGCAATTATAGCCCAGCCGAGAGAGTTGTTCATCTGCAGATCGGGGCCTAGTCCAGGCTGCCTTTGAAATCTTCCCGCACATAATGGAAGAAGATCGAAGTCGACGTTTGTGCTTCGGGCAGCGCTTCACGAGAGTGAGGTAACTGGCAGCCGCGGTAGAGCAGGGCATCGCCGAGGGCCTGAAACACTTTTACCGTACCTGATTTCTTGTGAAGCTGAAGCGGCCACGGAGTCGCATTGCGAGGTTCGGGCGAGTAATCGAGGCACAGGGTGACACTGAAATCGCACTGCTCGCGGTCGGTGTGCTTCTCGAGAATCGCCCCCGCTTGGTAGGAAGCCATGTACACGTAGGACGCTTTCAGCGGTTCGCCGGCGAACGCCGACATCGCCGCAGTCAACTGTTGATGAAAGAAGCGGGCGACCGGATCGTTATAGGATTTATAGCGAAGCGGGCTCTGGTCGTCTCCGAGAGCAAGTTTCCCGGTGCGGATCTGGTGACGGTAATAGCGCCGCAAGGCGGCAATATGGAAAGGATGAATGAGCCCGCCCACGGGAGCGTATCCGCGGGACTGGAACTGTGGGCGGACGACAGAGACAATTTCATCCCATTGCTGGCGTCGATGGCAAGCGTAGTCATTCGGCACCAGGATATTTGCCAGGATGAGGGTGCGCCGGGTTTGCGGTGAAAGCGTCGAAGGAGCGGGATCGCCGGGTCGCGTTCCGGAGAGCATCGTGCAGAGTTCGGGACCCAACCAGAACGGTTGCAGAGCGCCGCTTCCGGGATCTTTGATCCACACCGTCTGTCCCTGGTTGGCGAAGCCATCTGCCGGGGCATCCGGCGGCAATTCTCCGTCTGCTGTAAAAAAGCAATCGGGATTCAAGAAAAGCGGACGACCAGTCAGACCCTCCCAGTACTCTGGTCGGAGGAGACGTTCTGGCACCAGATGGTCCGGCTGATCGTCCAGGCGGCAATGGAAGAGCGATCGGGAAAGTTCATTCTCCCGATCATGGCTCGCGGGAGCTATGGCGAGCTGCTCAATCCATGCCAGCCAAGCCGCGTCTTTCATCTGTGAACCCATCCGTTGATGGTGAAACGGCTGTCGATAAACTGCCCGGAGGGGCAGTCGACCGGGGTAATTTCGTGCGAGAGCCCACTGGCGAATAGAACCAATTGGTTCTGCTCGGGCACAATGGTGCGATAGTTGGCTGTGGGAACGTAGTTGTCGTTTTCCCGTCGTGAGTCGTAAATGCGCAGCTCGCCGCCGCTGAACTGTTTCGGCTCACGATGGAAGAAATAGACAAAGGTGACTTCCCGAGACGCGACCTCCTCCGCGCTATTGTCGCTGTGGCAACGGAAGAAATCGCCGTGGTTGCTGGCAGTGGTTTGAGTTTCGACGTGGGAAATCGGGAACGGATCTCGTCCCCATTTCTGGAGAACCCGTGGCAGGAAGGTCAGAAGACGATCCAAGATCATTCTTTCATGTCCGCCCAGGTCCATCAGCACACGCGAACGGCGGTGCTCATAGTCAACCGCCCCGCCGGTCACGCCCGGAGAAACAACCTCGCTGATCGCAAACTGCATTTCCTGGTCGAGTACGTATTGCCTTAGCGTGTTCAGTTCGGCCGAGGTGAGGAATTCGTCGAGCACGACGCATTCGGCGGATACGTAATCGGAGGTCTCGAGGACGGCGACTCCGCCTGATTTCGGTTGCGTTGCCTGGCTTGCGTTGGGCGGGCGCGGGGCGCTGCCGGGCGACGGTGCGGGATTGGTCGGCGGCGTTCCACCCGCAGTGATGGATTGTTGACTGGCGTTGGGTGGGCGTGGGGCGCTGCCGGGGGCGCGGGAGCGGGTAGCGGGTTCCACCCGCATGGATAGATTGCTGACTTGCGTTGGGCGGACGTGGGGCGCTGCCAGGTGCGGGCGCAGGCGGGGTTGGGGGCGTTCCGCCCGCAGTGATGGATTGCTGGCTGGCGTTGGGCGGGCGTGGGGCGCTGCCGGGGGACGGCGCGGGATTGGTTGGCGGGGTTCCTCCGGCGCGGATTACCGGTGTGCTGTGGTTGGGAAAACTGGAGGACGACGCGGATTGCTGCTGGAGCAGTTGCCGGGTCATGCTTTCCCCCAATACTCCGAGGGCTCGTTCGGCGATGAGGTCTCCGACGGTGCGGGTGATGGCTTCGGCTACGGCATTTTCCGCAGCACTCGATTGGGTTCTGGTACGCTGCAGCAGATTGGCAAGCAACTCTCTCTCGGGCACGCTGAGAATGCGGTCATCGCACAACAAGGTGCCGGAGAGACTATCGATCATCTCTCGTGCGGTCATTGGACCCTCCCGGAGCAAAGACACAAATGCGCAACCGGGCAGTCCGGGAAGCGAAGGGGATTGCAGCGTAGCAAAAAGAAATGCGAAAGGGAAGTGTTAATTGAGGGTAGCGAATCGAATCCTGAGGAAAAGAAGGTCCGAATTGCGATTGGCACTACTTTTCGGCCATGGCTCCGACCAGGGACTCGAAGATCTTGAAGCCGTCGGTGCCGCCCAGTTCTGGTTCGCTGGCGCGCTCGGGATGAGGCATCATCCCCAGCACGTTGCGGCCTGGACTGCAGATGCCAGCGATATTGTTCAGCGAACCGTTCGGATTGGCCTCCATCGTGATCTCGCCTTCGGGGCTCGAATAACGGAATACGATCCGCTGCTCTTGCTGTAACTCGGCCAGCGTGGCTTCGTCGCAGAAGTAGTTGCCCTCCATGTGACCGATGGGGATGGTGAGCACTTCGCCCTGGCGGCAGGCGTTGGTGAACGGAGTGTCGGTGTTCTCCACTCTTACCTGGACGGGCTTGCAGACGTACTTCAGGCCTATATTGCGCATCAGGGCGCCGGGCAGCAGTCCGGACTCGCATAGAATCTGGAAGCCGTTGCAAATACCCAGGACCAGGCCCCCGTTGTCGGCGAACTTTCGTACCGATTCCATTACCGGGGAGAATTTGGCGATGGCTCCAGTGCGCAGGTAATCGCCGTAGGCAAAGCCTCCGGGGACGATTATGGCATCGCAGTTCTCGAGGTCGTGCGACTCGTGCCATAAGAATGTGACCGGTTGCTTGGCTACCTGCTGGATGGTCCAATACGCGTCGTGATCGCAGTTCGATCCGGGGAAAATGATGACGCCGAATTTCATCCGGGCTTCCTCGCCGTAGGGGTTATATTCTGAGTCTAACATGGGCTCGCGGTTCTTCGAATCGACAGGAGCCATTAGAGATAACGCATGAATTTGGACGAACATTTTCGCGTCACTGGTGGTGCGCTGAAGAATTGGTTGATCGCGCAGATGCAGGATTCGCTTGCCGTCGGAGTGTTGTGGCTGATCGGACTTTATGCGCTTAGGGTGCCTTGGGCTCCGCTGTGGGCGCTGCTGGCCGCGTGCTTGCAGGTCGTGCCCCACCTGGGGCCGGTGCTGGGGTTGATTGGCCCGGTGCTGGCTGCGACTTTGCGCTGGAGAGACTGGGAACATCCTCTCTATGTCCTGATGCTCTACGCGGGGATTGCCGTGGTCGATGGCTTTCTGTTGCAGCCTTATATTATGAAGCGCGTGGCCCGAGTGCCGATGTGGGCTTCTTTGTTGACTCCGATCGTGCTGGGCATTCTCATTCCGTTCTGGGGTGTGCTGCTTGCGCCGCCGCTGCTGGCGGTTGTTTACGCCTACAAGGCGTGGCATGAGAAGCAGAAACTGCCTGCGGAACGTGGCTTTTAGAGCGATTGCACCTATTTCGGTGCAGGATTTCCTTGAAAAAAATCGCTCGATTTCGCGCAAAATCTAGAAAACAAAGGGTCGGAATTTTTCTTGCCCGCTAGATCTATGGTTCTTAAGGTAGTTAGAGGCAAAATATTCAAAACATTGGAGTTATGGTCGATCACTTACTGCCTGCGGTTCCGTTTTGGGAACGACAGGTTTTGCTCCGCTGTCATGCGTGGACTCAGCCGCTGGCAGATCCAGAGCTGCATGGCTGTCAAATTGTCAAAGAACTCAGGTTATCTTATAGATAACCTATATCGTGCTATATTATCGGAAATGAAGGAATGAGAGCAAGAAGAAAAGGGACGGGCGGCGAATTGTTTCCCAAATTGGGACACGAGGTACCCTGCAGGATGGGGGGCGGTTTGCGCGGGGGTTGGTGGGGTCGGGGCACGGATATTTCGGCGCATCGCGAAAGACAATCCCACCGCCGCTCGTGAAACCGGGAAAACCATCTATGACGGCTGCCAGGCATTGCGCCGCTTTCCCCACTTTGGCCGTCCCGGACGCACGAAAGGGCGGCGAGCAACTGGTTTTTCCTTCTGTATAGCCGTCTAACTGATCGCCTTGTGTGTAACTACAAAAAGAGCTACAATGTGACTTGAAGCTGGAATGAACGGGGATGAAATACGAATGGGACGAGGCGAAGAAACGAAAGAACCTCGCCAAGCATGGTCTCAGCTTCGAGGATGCCGAGCAGGTATTTTCCGGGCCTTGCGTCACCTTCGAAGACGACCGCCTTGCCTACGGCGAAGAGCGGTTGGTCACCTTGGGCTTGCTGGACGGGCGTCTGGTTGTCATAGCCCATGCACCGCGCGATGAGGGTACGCGGATCATTTCTATGAGGAAGGGGAATCGGCGTGAACAGAAAATCTATCAAAAGCGACTTGGCGCGGATTGACCGCATGAAGGATGCCGATATCGACTATTCGGACATTCCTCCGCTGGACAAGACATTTCTCAGAAAGGCGACCGCGGCTTGGCCCCCGGCGAAGAAACAACTGACGATTCGGCTCGACGCGGACGTGCTCGATTGGCTCAAGGGCCACGGCAAGGGCTACCAGACACGCATTAACCGCATCCTGCGCGTGGTCATGGAGAGCCAGCCACGCCGTCGGCCTGCTCATCCGTAGGGCGTCGGTGAGATTACGAGGAGCCCTATTTTAGGCCCGTTGACGGGTCAACCTGGCCCCCTTACACTGGGATTCGTGGAAGTACATCTCACGCCCGAACAGCAGCACCAACTGGCGGAACTGGCCAGCCAGCGCGGCCGCGACGCGGATGCGCTTGCGCAGGAGGCGATCAGCCGCTATCTCGCAAAGGAAGCTCGCTTCATTGAAGCCGTCAAGCGGGGCGAGGAAGCGTTGCAGCGCGGCGAATATCTCACGCACGAGCAAGTGGGAGAGCGGCTCGACCGGTTGTTCGAGCCCTGGTGCGGGATGGAAGTCCGCTGGTCAACCCTCCGCCGCCGAAGACCTAGAGCGGGTATTTCGCTTTCGCACAGAACGCGAAAGACCGGGGCACCCCAAACCTGATTATTTCTGCATCATAAAGAGTGGGCCACCCGCGAGAGAACGCGGAAAGGATGGGGCACCCCTCGGTTGACGACCAGACAGAAAAGCTGGGCCGGTTCCCAATCAAGCGTGCCTTTTTCGGGATTTGGATTTTGGCGATCTGGACTCGGGGATCTTGGCTTCTTTTGGTTCTTTGCGTTTCTCTTCGGTGCCGACGGAGAAGAGCAGGAAGTGGTCGAAGCTGTGGCGGCGGAAATAGCGGTGCTTGCGGAAGTCGAAGTAGAGTTCCGCGCTTTTGGGTAGCCAGAGTTCGGATTTGCTCTTGGGAAAGCGGACCGGACCGTACTCCACTGCCTGATGCTCGCTGCGGAGTTGAATTTCCTTGATGGGATCCGTCAAATCTGATTCCAGGCGGACAATCTGGAAGGTGTCGGCGGAGATCCAGGCTCGTCCTTTCAGGCTGACCGCGTACTCCCGGTGGTTGACGATGTAGCCCTGGATGCGGCGGGGCTGATTCTCGCGTTGCTGAAAATGGACGAGCCAGGTCGCTTTCTGATTCCAGGTGCCCAGACCTTCGCAACTCATTTCGAAGTCGTCGCGCATGTCCGGGTGAAAGATCAGCGCGAGAGTTGGCAAGCCGCGGGTGGCGATCTGGTCGGGGAAGGCTCCGAGGTCGGAGCGGCCGCTGCGAAACTCGTCGACTTTGAAGTTGCCGGGCTTGGGCTCGGCAATGGAGGCAACATAGTCGAACCTGACGGTGGTGTGCTTCTTGGGAATTCCGGCTTGATCGACTTCTTCATGGTAGATGTCTTCGACAGCGTCGAATCTGGCCAAATCGTCCACCAGTTCCTTGACCCGCTCACCCGATCGCTGAATTACTTGCTCGGTAGGGCATGAGACACCGGAGGCCACCTCGGGCTTGATGTCATCCACTCCGGCAGGGCCCCAACTCTTGGTTATCAGTCCGGGGTCGGTGGCGGCTACGATCGGAATCCTGACCGAGGAAATGGAACGAGATGCGATGGAATCATCCGGTTCCTGGGACTGCCGTTTCTCAATCTCGGAGACCAATTGGTGAACCTGTGCGGCATTGGGATCGGTTGGGGCAGCCTTCAGGAATGTCTGCAGCGCCTGAATTGCCTGGGGGTAGCGCTGCAGGTTGGCGAGTGCCTGACCGAGAATCAGTTGAGCCGGATTCGCGGCAGAGGCTCCGCGTTCAATAGCCAGGTGGGCTTGTTCTTGCGCCTGGTCGAAGTCTTTCTGCTGCAGGTAGGCGTCGGCTAGAAGATAATGCGCCATCCAGGATTGGGGGGCGGCCGCGACTGCACGTTCGAGGGAGATTTGCGCTGCGGCAGCGTCGTTGCGCTGGAGTTGGACTCGTCCGAGCAAGGTGAGCGCCTGCGCATAGTGCGGCGCGAGCTTAGCGGCGTTGGCCAGGTAATTCTGCGCGCGCTCCAATTCCTGCTTTTCGAAATACAGGTAGCCCAGCAGGAAATTCACTTCTGGGTTGGAAGGATCGGCGTTGTAGGCGACATCGAGCTTCTTCTGTGCATCATCGAACTTTGAGGACTTAAGCGCGGCCAAGCCATGGAGCAGGTTCCGGCGGACCTTGTTGGGCATCTCCTTTACATTTACCGCGCCGAGATCGACGGCGGAGGGATCCTTCTTGAGCGCGACCTCCATGTGGTTCACGGTGATCCGGCCGCTGATCATGACGTCCTGGTGCGAATGTCAGATAACCGAGGGCGCTTACGGCTACGTCATAGAGGCCCGTCTGCAAGTCGCCGATCATGGCCGTGGCGTCCTCCTCCGTGACCCCAGACTGGATCTGTCCGCTGGTCTTGTTGGTGATTTGCACCAAGGCTTGACGATCAAGGGGCTTGTCCTTCTCACCCCGCACGACGAGTTGGATGATGGTACCAGTGCTCGCTGATAGTCCTACAGCGCCGGAGATCGGGTTCGGGGTGGGCTCCGGAGTCGGAGTCGTGGAGGTGCGCTGTGCAGAGGCGTTGGCTCCGAGCAGCATTGACAGCAACCCCATGGCAATTATTTTGAAGAGTCGTGGATTCATATGGCCTCGAAAACGGGTCAGGGCGAGCGCAGACAGTCTCTCACCGGTTGTTGCGGAGGTCAATTGGCGTTTTGGAGCAGGTGAATCGCGGGTTTCGCCGATCTGTTGCGGCGGGTGGGGACTCGGTTTCGACGATTCTCATTTCCCGCATTTGTGAGTTGCTCGCGAGCGACTCTGCTGCCTTGTGATAACAGAACAAAAGCGACTCCCGCGGTGGGCGTGCTATACTTTTAAGTCGCCTGCGGTGGTTTCGAGGCAATCCCGAGGGTAATAGTGTGATCTCCTCTACGGGCGCGTCCTTTACGGTTGGAATCGGCGTTATCAAGGTCGGTAATCAAAACCAGCGCAATCAAAGTTCATTAACACGAGGTATCTCCATGTCTGGGCACTCAAAATGGGCCACAATTAAGCATAAGAAGGGGGCGCTTGACGCCAAGCGCGGGAAGATTTTTACCCGGCTGATCAAGGAAATTTCGATTGCCGCCAAAAATGGCGGTGGGGATCCTGATAGCAATCCGCGGTTGCGCGGGGCGATTCTGGCGGCGAAGGCTGAGAACATGCCTCAGGACAACATCAAGCGGGCGATTCAGCGAGGCACTGGGGAATTGCCGGGTGCGACCTACGAAGAGTTTTCGCTTGAAGGTTATGGACCCGGTGGGGTGGCGATTCTGCTGGACATCAATACTGACAATCGCAATCGCACCGTGAGCGAGATTCGGCATGTGTTTGGGAAAAATGGTGGGAACATGGCGGATGCGGGGGCGGTGTCTTACATGTTCCATAAGAAGGGCGAGATCATTGTTCCGAAGGCGGCGATTAAAGAGGATGACTTGATGGCTTTAGTGCTGGACGCCGGGGCTGAGGATTTGCGCGACGATGGTGAGAACTGGGAAGTGCTGTCGGACACTTCGGCCTATGAGGCGGTTCTGGAGGCGGTGAAGAAGGCTGGCATTGAGCCTGTGTCCTCGAGTGTGACCATGATTCCGCAGAATTACATCAAGCTGGAAGGGGCGGCGGCGAGCACCATGATCCGGCTGATGGAAGCGTTTGAAGAGCATGACGACGTGCAGAATGTGCATTCGAATTTCGATATCGATCAGAAATTGTTGGAAGAGGTTGCGGGGTAGGGTTTGGCGTTGCGAGGACAATGCAGATCCCTCGCTCTGCTCGGGATGACAAACTAAAGTTGGGGATTACAACAAAGTTGGGGATTCAACAATTTAGTCAGGCCGCTCTTCTGGGCGGCTTTTGTTTTTTCCGCCGTAGAGTTCCGTCCATTTTTCCCGGGGCGGGGTGACGGAAGTAAGTCGAATACTGCTTTGTACTTTACCTCAGGGCTGCTTGCCTTTTAGGATTCCCCTGTGCCCACTCAATCGATTCTGGTGACCGGAGGAGCCGGTTTTATCGGTTCCAATTTCATTTTGCAATGGCTCGCGGCGGAAGGCACTCCGGTGGTGAATCTGGACAAGCTTACTTATGCCGGGAATCTTGGCAATCTGGAAAAGATTTCTGCGGATTCGCGGTACAGCTTTATACATGGTGATATTGGCGATCGGAAACTGGTTAGTGATCTTTTGGGGCGCTGTCGGCCGCGCGCGGTTGTGCATTTTGCGGCGGAGAGTCATGTGGACCGGTCGATTCACGGGCCGGATGATTTTGTGCGTACCAATGTGAATGGGACTTTCAGCTTGCTCGAAGAGGCGCGGGCTTATTGGGTGGAGTTGGGGCAGGCGGAAAAGGGACAGTTTCGTTTCCTGCACGTATCGACCGATGAGGTTTATGGATCTTTGGGGCCGAAGGACGCGGCGTTTTCGGAGACGACTCCTTATTCGCCCAATAGCCCGTATTCGGCGACCAAGGCGGCTTCTGACCACCTGGTGCGGGCTTATCATCACACTTACGGGATGCCTGTTCTTACGACCAATTGCTCGAACAATTATGGGCCTTACCAATTTCCGGAAAAGCTGATTCCGCTGACCATTTTGAATGCGATGAATGGGAAGGCGATTCCGGTTTATGGCGATGGGCAGAATGTTCGCGACTGGTTGTATGTGGCGGATCACTGCGATGCGATTCGCACCGTGCTTGCGCGGGGGAAAATCGGCGAGACTTACAATGTGGGTGGGCGGAATGAGAAGCCGAACCTGGAGATTGTGCATGCGATCTGCTCGATACTGGATGAGTTGCGGCCGGGGGATCCGGTTGTACCGCACAGCAAGCTGATTACTTATGTGCAGGATCGGCCGGGGCATGACCGGCGTTATGCGATGGATACGCGCAAGATTGAGCGTGAGTTGAACTGGCAGCCGCGGGAGACGTTTGAAAGCGGGATTCGCAAGACGGTGGAGTGGTATTTGGCGAATGATGCATGGATTCGAGAGGTGACGACTGGGCATTACCGGGAGTGGATTGCTACGCAGTACTCGGTGTGATAGTGCACGGGTTTGAGGTGGAAATTCCCTGGAACGTTGCAGGTGGAGCGGACCTGCGTGGGTCCCTCACTTCGTTCGGGATGACCGCGTAAAGATAAGGTTGGGATGATGGGATTGCGTTCGGGATGACCGTGAAGATTTTCGAGATTTAATCAGTGGGCCGCTCAGGAACTAACAGTAAACTACGACGAATGCCAACTCACAAATCCACACAAGGGTCTCCTTACAAGGGCATCATTTTGGCGGGCGGATCGGGTACGCGGCTTTATCCCGTGACCCATGCGGTTTGCAAGAGTCTGCTGCCGATTTATGACAAGCCCATGATTTACTATCCGCTGTCCACGCTGATGCTGGCGGGGATACGGGATATTTTGCTTATTTCTACACCCGAGGATGTGCCGCGGTTTCAGCAGTTTCTGGGGGATGGGTCGCGTTTCGGTTTAAGTTTTCAATATGTGGTTCAGCCGCGGCCGGAGGGCATTGCGCAGGCGTTTCTGGTGGGGAAAGATTTTATTGGTTCGGCCTGCTGTGCGCTGGTTCTTGGGGACAATATTTTTTATGGGCATGATCTGGTGAAGTGTGTGCAGGAAGCGGGGGCGAAGACGGTTGGGGCGCGGGTGTTTGCTTACCCGGTGCAGGATCCCGAGCGTTATGGGGTGGTCGAGTTTGACTCCGAGGGCAGAGCGCTGAGTTTGGAGGAAAAGCCGAAGGCTCCGAAGTCGCGTTATGCGGTTACGGGGCTTTATTTTTATGACAGCCAAGTCGTTGACATCGCGAAAGGGTTGAAGCCTTCTGCTCGCGGCGAATTGGAGATTACCGATGTCAACAAGCAATACATGAAACAGAAGCAATTGGATGTTGTGGTGATGGGGCGGGGCATGGCATGGCTGGATACGGGGACGCATGAGTCGATGCTGGAGGCGTCTTTGTTTATCCAGACGATTGAGACTCGGCAGGGGTTGATGGTTTCGTGTCCGGAGGAAATTGCTTATCGTTTGGGATACATTGGGGCGGAGCAGCTTGAGGCTACGGCGTCGTCGATGAAGAACAATCGGTATGGTGCGTATTTGTTGCAGTTGCTGAAGGAGCAGGTGTTTTGAACTGGCGTGTTGTTTGGCTGTGATGGCGTCGGTCGCGAAGCGAACGATGCTGCAGTCGAAGGAGCCCGAGGTGCTGATTCGGCTACGAAGCGCCAGGGAATTCTCACGACCGAGGAGTATTCGTCGGAATGCCTTTGTACTTTATCGTAATGCGATCATCTGGGGGTCCTTCGACTCCGCAGATTCTCCGCTTTCGCGGAGAATCTGCTGCGCTCAGGATGACAATTTTTTTGTTCGATGACATTTTTTTTGTTCGATTAGAGCTTTTTTATGCGATGACTGCTTTTTTAGGGAGGGGCTAAAGCCCGGTATTTGTGCGGTCGATTGATTCGCTTTTATGAAAGCTGCTCTTACTCCGCTTCCGGGATTGCTCCTTCTTGAACCTAGAGTCTTTGGGGATGCGCGCGGTTTTTTTCTGGAGAGCTATAACGAAAGAGTGATGGCGGATTTGGGAATCCGGGAGCGGTTTGTGCAGGACAATCAGTCGTTCTCTACGCGCAATGTGCTTCGCGGTTTGCATTACCAGGTGTGCCATCCGCAGGGCAAACTGGTGGGGGTGGTCGCGGGCGAGATCTTCGATGTGGCGGTCGATATGCGGCGAAGTTCCGCGAGCTTTGGCAAATGGCACGGAGCGATTTTGTCGGGAGAAAACAAAGCGATGTTTTGGATTCCTGCCGGATTCGCTCATGGTTTCCGGGTGATTTCGGAGGGGGCTCACGTGCTCTACAAGGCTACGGATTTCTATCATCCGGAGTGTGAGCGCACATTGGCATGGGATGATTCTGAAGTGAAGGTTGATTGGCAGTTGGATGGCGAGCCGGTTATCTCTGCGAAAGACGCGCTCGGCTTACCGTTTCGAGAGGTTGAGACGTTCGAGTGAACCAGCGCCCTGGCTGGGTCGTTTCGGCGACGTTTCCCGTGAAAATCTTTACAAGTCTGCAGACATTATTCACGCATTGCTAACGCCCGCCTGTGAACTTTGCCAAACCATGTATTTCCGTGCCGTGGTAACACGGTTTGGTGCGTTACTATCGGCATTACTAAAGGGATGTGCGAGGGCCACTTTAAGGCCATGTACTCTGGGAACTGCCTGGGCTAGTCTTTCCTTAGTGGTTGCAGCGCGGTTTTCGTGGTTGTCTTTTTAACGGTTTTTCCATTGTTTTGGAGGCAGCATGAAATCGGTATTGTTTACCGTCCTACTGTTGGTTGGTGCTGCGCAGGCGCAACAGAATTTCGTGGCGGCCTCCTCGGTGCCGGAAAATCCGAACCCACAGAAGTTCTGGAGCAGGGAAAACAAGATTGATTTCTCGATCTTTGCCGGACAAATCGCCGCCGATGCGGTCACGACCCAGCAGGGCTTGGAACACGGATTCAGGGAAGCGAATCCGGTGATGCGACCGTTGGTCAGCCGGGGCGTGGCGGGTGAAGCGGCGGCTTCTACTCTGGGTTTCGGGTTCGGCGTTGGAACTGCGTATCTTTTACATAAGACCCATCACTACAAAGCCGAACGGATTGCAACGCGAACTTTGCTGGCGGTAGAGGGCGGCTTCGTGGCCAACAATCTTTCGCGATTGTACTGAGAAGGACGTTGGAGTCAGCAACTTTGTCCCGTCCGCGATTCGCGGCCGTTCCCGTTCCTGCCCGCCTTTACTGGAATCTCCCGACGATACCGACCTGCTTTCAAAATGCTCAAGGTTTAACGCTAACCTAAACGAAGTAAATAGTGGGCCTGCGTAGACTTGCGAGCATTCGAAGCCCTCTGTCGGGGATGTCCGTAGGGACGGTCGTAAGGGGGAGATCGGCCTGCTTTATTCCCAAACTGCAAGTGCAATAAATTTTCCTGTGCAGAATTCGCGAAAAGACCTTGGAATACGCCGAAAGATGGTTTATCGTGGCCGACACGAATGTAAGGAGCGGGATCGGTCAGCCGAACCACTCGGGGGAGGCAACGATCATTCGGTTCCTTAGTGCGGTCAAGGTTTAGTTGCAGATTTTTCGAAGGTTCGAAGAGGGACTCCAGCCATGCAATGTCCTCGTCGCCTGCTCACCTTTCTCGTAGCGATGTCGCTATCCACTTTCTGCTTCCTACCAGATGCTTGGAGCGTGCCTGCGGCCGGCGGTTCCCTGTCCGATGAGTCGGGGGCACAGCCTTCCGAAGGGGCATACATCATTATTCCGGGGCCGCTGCGTTCCTTCCTGCGGATGGCGGGCATCAGCCAGAAAATATCGACGGAAGAAGTTGTGCCCTTGCTGGCTCACAACATCTTCACCCAAGGCTATGAGGGTTCGCGCGATGGGGGCCGGCCAACGGAATTTTTGATCCTGCTGAGCCGTTATGTTCACCAGGCGAAAGAGCTGGAGGTGCTGGCCGGTCCGGACGCGGCCATTCATGTTTCGAATTGTGACGAGGCCAAAGCATTGTTGCACGTCCTCGGCTACCGCGTCCGCCAGGATTGTGGACAGAGCGGCACTTCGTTGGTGACCTCTGATCCGGAGAGAGCGTTTCTTACCACCGACTCGGGCTTCCCCTTGCCTGAGCTCGAAGAGACGCTGCAAGGAGGTAAGCCTTTCAGCTATGCGTTTCCCGCCTCTCGGGTTCCCGTGCTGTTAGCGGAAAAAGATTGGACAAGTCTGAGCAGCAAGAATTATGGCGATCTGATTGAAACGCTGCTACGGGAGCCGCTCTTGTGCCGTCTTTACTGGGCACTGGCGCGTAGCGATGCGGAAACCAGGGTTGCCCTGCAGCAGTCGGTGGGACTGGGAAAGCTGATACCGCTAGCCGCGACGCTTGATTTTTATGGAAGCCACATCTGCATTCGCTCGGGACGCGTGATCGTGCCGGGGGGAACGGGCGCGGATTCCGCGTGGAAGGAATTGGTGGGAGCGAGCCCAAGTTCGCCGCAGGAGTTTGTCCCCCGTTTGCTGGCGAAGGATAACGGTTGGCTGGCGGCTTATTTCGACGCGTTGTCGCGGGTTAGTCAAACTCAGCAGGCGCATTTTACGGAAGTCCGGTTACGGCGCTTTTATGGAGCGTTTCGCGGGCAAGCGATTTCTCCGGATGCGGCGAGGCCAGCGTTTCGGCCAGCTCCGGCGCTATTGCTGCTGATGACTCGCATGCAGTGGGAGGCGAACGGCGAACCTTACGTGCCGGGAAATCTGGAGGTGTGGAAAGATATTCTTCGGCAGAAAAGCGATTCCAAAGTAGTGCGGGACTGGGGCAAACGCGCTGGCCACTTCAACCATCCTGAGCAACTGGCGGAAGCGATGTTCGGCCTTTGTCGAGTGGAGACCGAGACCGGGCCGCTGCAGATTTATCTCATGTTGAGTGAACTGGACGGCAAACGAGCGCCTGGCAATCGCGTGAGCCCGCAGACGGCCCTTTTGCTGGCCAGCCGGTTCGCGCAGTTCAGCAATCAATATTTTGTCTTCTCCGAATTTCCGGATCTGAATGACGTTTCCGTCACTCACTTTCTCTATACAGCTGAATTCCTTGGGAAGATTCCGAACCACACGTTGCGCGGCAATGCCATGGGGATCTTCCAGGCCAACATTGGGATTTGGCAGATTCTTGCGCGCCAGGGACAGATCAAGAGCGCGGACTTGAACGATTCCTGGCAGAAAGTGATTGAACCTTTTGACAAGGTACTCTCATCCGCCAAACTCTACGACGCGGGCCGCAACTCTCTAGGGGAACTGCTGCTGGCGGCAAGCGGCCAACGGGGCGGCTCGCAGGATGAAATCATCGATTTGCTCGCTGGGCCTATGCAGACGAGCGCGGAAGGCCAGCGGATGCACCAGGAAGTGGCCAATAGAATTCGGTCGGTGTTAGACGGGCAGCGCCTGGTTTCGCTGGATACGATCCTGGCTCTGGGCGACGGGTTAGAAGCCATGGCACGAGGTACAGCCAAGGGAGAAGATTTGATTCCGTTGGCGGGAGAGCTTCGGGAATTCGAGATGCCGCGTCCGATTTTCAGCAGCGGCGAGCGAACGCAATGGGCGACCGGAATTTACAACAATCGTCACACAGAATTGCAGATGCGCACGGATTTGATCAAGGTGATCAAATCGCCGGGTTCTCGCGAGCAAGTGGCGGAGGCTCGCGGCCAACTGGCGCCGTTCCTGCGAGATACGCTTGTGGGTTTGAACTATGCGTACTACGAACCACCGGGATCGCAGATGCTGCACAACAATCCGCTGTTCGTGCGCTCGCATGACTTCTCGGGCGATACGGTCGCGGGCGTGGAACAAGTCTGGCAGGCTTCGCAGTTGTTTGGTGAAGGCTCTCCAGCCGGCGGCGGAGCCCACCTGGTCGGCTCGCTCGCCGATTTGCCGTACGTGCTGGCGGAGGTGGAGCAGGATTTTATCGCTCCGGAAAACGTGCAGGCCCTGATCTGGAGGGAGTTGGTGCCGGGCCTGATGATCAATGCAACCTTGCCGCGCTGGTGGGGCGTGAGCCAGAGTGAACTGCATGCGGTTGCGCTTTATCAGCGATCCGGGGAGGAGCTGTTGAGGGCATCGCCCGGAGATGCGCAGCTGCGGAGCAAGGTGATGGCGATTTTGTCGGAGCGCATGGATCCGGAAGTTTCGGAGCGCGTGGAGCGGGCGCTGGTTACCGGGCGTTTGGATGGCATCGACTCGCAAATGACGCCGGCGGATAATTTCTACCTGGCGGCGGAATATCGTCGCAGGTTTTCGGGACAGACCGATTCGTTCGGACCGGCGGGTCAGGAATTGGAAAGCTTGTGCCGGCGGAATCCGGAAGAGATCAGTTGGCAAAAGCTCTCTCAGGACTTCGGGGTGCCGCATCCGATCCTGACGCAGAGCTATTCACGCGAATTGCTCAATCTGAAACCGTTTCCTGCGTTTGAGGGCTATTCCAGCCGCTTGCTGGCTGAGAGTTGGGATTCCAGCAATTTGTACTGGGCTCGCTTGGCGGATGAAAAGGGATATTCGCCGGTGATGTTGAATCGGCTGGTTCCGGAATTGACGCATCGCATGGTGGAAAAAATTTTTGCTACGGATTTCGAAGATTGGCCAGCCATGCTTCGGGCTATGCGAGAAACCGGCGAAGAATTTCGGCAGGGTAAGATTGCTTCGTCGTCGACGGTTGGCGCTAAGACGCAGTTTTGAAGGCTGAGCCGCAGGTTGTCGAAGCGTCGCTAGCTACGTTTCTGGCGATCAGAATGGAGCAGCAGATAGACAGGAATATATGACCAAGAATCACTTTCTAGTTCTGCTATTACTTGTGACCTTTATCTCCGGCCCTGGAATTCGGATGGTCGGGCAGGAAAGCGCACCAAACATTCGTGTGGTTGTCGACATGGTGCAGTTGAACGTGGCGGTGACAGACAACAAGGGGAATTACATTACCGGCCTTCGCCCTTCGGACTTCGCCGTTGTCGAGGACAACATTCCGCAAAAACTCGCCACCTTCGGTGAAGGTGACGAGCCTGCCTACAGGGTCGCGGACGCAACCCCCACGGATGGAAAGACCCAGTCTGGCGGGCAACAGCAGGCCGCGGGTCAAAAGGTGTCCGCAGATCCGGATCAGTCCCTCGGTTCGATGGTGGCGGGCGCGAACGTTTTCCTGCTATTCGATACCAGCAACTACATGTATCGAGGATTTGTCTTCGCGCAAGATGCGATTGCTGATTTCGTGCGTTCGCTGGAAAGCGCGGACAAAGTGGCCTTTTATTCTTATAGCCGTGACCTTTCGCGGTCGGCCCCGCTGACTCCGGACCGGACGAAGGTTTTGCGGGGTGTGCGCGCAACCGTTGCGGGAGACGACGCCGCGCTGTACAACTGCCTGTTGCTTACCATAAAAGATGCGGCGCATTTCACTGGCAGAAAGGTGGTTGTAGTGTTTTCGAACGGACCCGACAACTCCAGCATGGTTCCTCCGGAAGACGTGGCCGAGTTGGCGCAATCCACAGGCACGGCGATTTACATGATCAGCACGCAGTTGGCTAAGCTGGAGCCCGTGTCCACAGCGGTGTTTGAACGAATGACCGCGGCCACGGGAGGCAAAGCATATTTTGCCAAGAACTGGAGAGACGAGCAACGAGCGTTCGCGTCGATCCGGGATGACCTGGCGCATCTGTACTCGCTCAGTTACTATCCGCAGCCGAATCCGAATCGGGGTTGGCGGGGCATTACGGTGAAACTGGTGGGCGAGCATCTGAAGAAATACCACATCCGGACGCGCAATGGGTATCGTCCGCAACCTCAGCGGTTCTCGGTGGGGAGCGCGACTGCTTCGGCGTCGGAGTCTGCTCCGCCCGAGCAGCCGTGACGAAAACTCGCTCTACTTTTTCAGCAAATCCGGACTGGCTTGGCGCAACCGTTCGGCCGCGTATTCTGGGGTTATATCGCGTTGTGGCGATCCCAGCATTTCGAAACCAACCATAAATTTGCGGATACTGGCCGAGCGGAGAAGCGGCGGGAAAAAGTGTGCGTGAAAATGCCATTCTGGATGTTCCGTTTTGTCGGTGGGTTGCTGGTGGAATCCCATTGAATACGGGCAAGAGACTTGGAACAAGTTGTCGTATCGGTTGGTGATGCTCTTTAAAATGTCGGCCAGTCCAGATCGCGCTGCTTCGTCCAGAACGCTCATGCTGCCTGAGTGTCGCTTGGAGACTAATAAGATTTCATAAGGCCAGATGGCCCAGAAAGGCACGACGGCGAGAAAATGCTCGTTGCCGCAAACCAAGCGCTCGCCGGAAATTTCTTCCAGCTTGGCGTATTCGCATAAGAGGCACGCGCCGTGTTGTTTTTGATATGACGCTAACGCATCTTGCTCTTTGCGAGGTTCGTTTGGAATCGTCGACGTCGCCCAGATTTGGCCGTGGGGATGAGGATTGCTGCAGCCCATCATGGATCCGCGGTTCTCGAAGATCTGCACATAGTTGATGCCGGGTTGCCCGCTCAAGTTTTGGAATTCATCTATCCAAACGTCGATCAAGGCGCGGATTTCAGGCGGAGACATGCGGGAAAGCGTCAGATCGTGGCGGGGAGAAAAACAGACGACCCGGCAGATTCCAGTTTCACTCTGTGCTACGAGAATGCCTCGTCCTCCGACATCGACTTGCGCCGCCGGTGTGTGAGGTTGCAACGCGGCGAAATCGTTGTCGAACACAAAAGTGTGCGAATAGGAAGGGTTCTGCGCGCCCCCGGCGCGGGTATTGCCGGGGCAGAGGTAACAATTGGGATCGTAGGGCTCGGTGGATTCCGGCTCCGGAGGCTCGGTCTGGCCTTGCCAGGGCCGCTCGGTGCGGTGGGGTGAAACCAATATCCACTCGCGCGTGAGCGGATTGAATCGTCGATGCGGAGAACGCTGCAACAGTTGGGGAATTGATTCGGATTTGGGTGGAGACATCATTTACATTAGGTTTCGACAACAGGGCCGGCGCCATCGGAAGCTTCGCAGATCAAGATCGTCGGCTTCATGCCTGTTCTTGCTTCGTAATCCTGTTCGAGTCTTTGCCGGAGTTCCTCGGCGTGATTCGCATCGACGAGGTTAATGGTGCATCCTCCAAAACCGCCGCCTGTCATCCGCGCGCCGTACACGCCCTCTTGGCCGCTGGCCAACTCAACCATCAGGTCAAGCTCTGGGGTGCTGACTTCATAGTCGTCGCGAAGGCTGCGATGGGAATCAGCCATAAGTCGGCCGAACGTTGCGACGTCTCCTTTCTGCAGTGCGCTGGCTGCCTTTTGCACGCGATCATTTTCAGTCACTACGTGGCGGACACGTTTATAGATTAGCGGACTCAATCGGTCTTGATGTTGTTCCAATTCATCCGGAGTGACATCGCGAAGAGCCAGAATTCCCGGCCGAACCTGGGCCAGAGCGCGCAATCCCTCTTCGCATTCGCGCCGGCGGGTATTGTATCCGCCGCTCGCGTGCTCGTGCTTGATCATGGTATCGCATACCATGAGCCGCACTTGGGGCGGGATGGGAAGCAACTCAAACTTCAGTGAGCGGCAATCCAGCATCAGGGCGTGTTTCGCGCGACCATGGCAGGAGATGAACTGGTCCATGATTCCGCACATGGTCTCTGGGTAAAGATGTTCGGCCTTCTGACACATTTTTGCCACTGAGGTTGGGTCGACACTGAGCTGGGAGTTGCTGAGGAGCGCCCATGCGGTTGCGACTTCGAGAGCAGCCGACGAACTCAAGCCCGATCCTAGTGGCACTTGGCTTATGATTGCCAGGTCGGCACCGCGCAACTTGTGGCCTGGAGATTCAAGCACTCCCGCCACACCGCGGACGTAATCGCTCCAGTGACCGGACCTGACGGGACGATTCGAATCGAGATCAACATCGCACTTTTCGCCCAGGTTCTCTGAATAGACTTGGAGTCGCCGGTCCGATCGCGGACTCACGGCTACGTACGTATACAAATCCAGAGCGGCGGGCATGACGAAGCCGTCGTTATAGTCGGTGTGTTCGCCAATGAGATTCACGCGGCCGGGGGCGCGGTAAATTGCGGGGACGGCTCCATACAAGCCGGCGAATAAAGTCCTCAACTTGCGCAGTGGAGAATTTGCGGACTTGTTGGGATCAAAACTCTCAGCCGTCGTTTTATGGATTCGCCTCACGGAGGTATGCTGAGCGACTACGAGCCTTCCTTTGTGTCCCCTTGTGTCCTTTGTCGTTCTAGCATTTGAACTTCGTTAACCACAAAGGACACGAGGATACACAAACGCGCCTGATTAAAGTTTATAAGAAGTTGCGCTATGGCCTGACCGTGACCATTACCACGCCGTGGGGCACAACCGAAGCCGCAAACTTGCCGGTAAATCTGCCCACATCTTTTTTCTGCCACAAATCGCGGACCGCGGCCTGCAGATTATTGGGATAACCGAGATCCTCCCAGTTCACGCTGACCTCATGCTCCGCACTTCCGCGATTGAACAAAATTACGGCGCGGCTGCCATCTTTCATTTGCTTGGCCCAGACTTCAAGGTCGCCATTTTTCTTGACCCGCTTGCCTTCGCTGCCGAGCGGGTCCTGATCGACCGCGATCACTTCCTTGTTGGTGAGGATTTCGCGAATCTCGGGACGCATGTCGCGCAGATCGTTGCCAGCGATCAGCGGCGCGGCAAGGATGGCCCACAGGCTGAAGTGGGAGCGGTATTCGGTGTCGGTCATGCCGCCGTTGCCGACCTCGAGCATATCGGGATCATTCCAATGGCCGGGCCCGGCGAAGCCGTCCAGGCCAACCTGCTGGTCGACGATATCGACCACACCGTTCGAACAGCAGTCACCGGCTGGCCATTTGACCCGGCCCTGCCAGCGGTCTTTGATGTCGCCCGTGGTGCGCCAGAGATTGCCACCAGCATCTTTGCCCCAGAGCCACGGTTGATGGGTTCCCCACTCACAGATGCTCAGCACGATAGACCGGCCCGATGCATCGAGCGCTTTGCGCATCAGCGAATAAACTGCCGGGCCATCTTGCGTGATGGTGTTGCACCAATCGTACTTCAGGTAGTCCACGGTCCAAGCGGCGTACTGCCGCGCATCCTGATACTCATGCCCCAGACTGCCCGGGCGCCCGGCGCAGGTCTTGGTGCCCACGTCGGAATAAATCCCGAACTTCAAACCTGCGGAATGGATGTAGTCGGCCAGAGCCTTGATCCCGGAAGGGAAGCGCTGCGGGTCGGCGAGGATGTTGCCGTTTTTGTCGCGCGCAACCTGCCAGCAGTCATCGATGATGACATATTGGTAACCAGCATCCTTCATTCCCGATTTCACCATGGCATCGGCTGTTTGCCTGATGAGGTCTTCGCTGACATTGCACTCGAACTTGTTCCAGCTATTCCATCCCATGGGCGGGGTTGGGGCGAGGGATGCCGCATCTTGCGCACATAATATTCGTGCTGAACTCAACAAGAGGACTGCGAACAGGATTGGTGTGCTTGCTCTCACGTGGTTTTTCTTTCAGAGCTTCGATCTTCTGCAGCGCATCTCCGCCGCGAATCTAACGGCGCTTCGGGAAGCGTTTGAGCCCTCAGGCTGTGACTACAGGTTTTGATCCGCTAAGCGCGTAGTACACGATATAGAGGTAGCATAAGGCCGGCAGGACGAAAGCGTGATGAATCCCTACGCGATCGGCCAGGACGCCTTGTAGTACAGGAATAATCGCGCCGCCAACGATCGCCATCACCAGCAGGCCAGAGCCTTTTCCGGTCAGCGGGCCGAGTCCAGCAATCCCGAGGGTAAAGATGCTGGGGAACATGATCGAGTTGAACAAGCCGATCAGAAGAATGCTCCACATGGCGACATGGCCCAGGGTGAGCATGGAAGTACAAACCAGCAGAAAGGCCGTAGCCGCGGCGATGCCGAGAACAGTGCCGGTACGGACCTTTTGGAGAATGGCGGAACCGATGAACCGGCCGACCATCGCGCCTCCCCAATAATAAGAAACGTAGCGAGCGGCGACGAGGACGGAAACATTGCCGATATTGGGTTGGCTGAGGTAGTTGATTAAAAAACTACCGATCGCGACCTCACCTCCCACGTAGACGAAAATTCCGATCGTCCCCAGCGCTAAATTTCGATGCTTCCAAACGCTTTCTTGTGGACCGGTCGCACCGTGGCGTTCGGCTTGCGGCATCGCAGGCAGCTTGAAAAGAGCAATCGCAATTCCGAGCGCGAAGAGGGTAAGGCCAATCACAACGTAAGGCAGCTTGACCGAGGAAGCCTCGTGGATGCGATAGGACTGAAGAGCCCCTGGCGACAGCAGCCGCACGCTCTCCATGCTAAGAGGAACGGCGGTCAAGATTAGCGCGCCGCCGAGGTAGGGACCGATGGTGGTTCCTAGTGAGTTGAATGCCTGCGCGAGATTCAATCGGCTCGACGCGGTCTCCGGAGGGCCAAGCACCGCTACGTATGGATTTGCAGCCACCTGCAATGCGGTAATTCCAGCCGCCAGAATCATAAGCGCTGTCAGAAAAAGCGGATACGAAGCCACGCGTGCCGCCGGTATGAACAGAAAGGCTCCCACTCCCATGGTGAAAAGTCCCACCACCATGGTTTTGTGGTAGCCGATCCAGTCGATGAGCTTGGCCGAGGGAATAGAGAAAATGAAATACGCGGAAAAAAAAGAAAACTGAATCAGCATGACCTTGGCGTAGTTCAGGTCGAAGATGGATTTCAGGTGCGGTACCAGCACGTCGTTCAGCACGGTGACAAAACCCCACATAAAGAAGAGAGTGGTCATCACCGCTAACGCGCCCTTATAAGTTGAGGAAGGTGCAACCGCCGGAGTAGAGGTGTTCAGGTTCGCAAGGGCCATCGGATTCCGTCGCTCGTTTCGCCGCAGGGCTTGCCTTTACTCGCGCACCTGGCCAGCGTTTTTCAGCATATAACATTTGAGAGTTAGAAGGGCAGTTACTTTGTGCCTTGGGCAGCGAAAATTGGCGATGGCGATCGCACTGCAACAGTTCCACTGTCTTAGCGGAACAGTGCGAGATCAACGGCATTCCCCATGGCTTCATGTCCAGCGGGCCCGGGATGCAAGTGGTCGCCGCTGTCGTAGTTGGGGTTCATCCGCGCGGAATTCGTTGAGTCACTTAAGGCGGACGCAAAGTCGATGACGCCGTCAAAAGCGCCGGAAGTCTTGATCCAGTTGTTGACTGCGAGGCGCTTCGCTTCTCCGTTTGGGGTCCAGCCGACAAAGCCTTGGTAGGGGAGAATGGTTGCGCCGAGAATCTTCAGTCCGTGGGCGTGCGCCTGGGCAATAATCTGCTTGCAGCCGGCGATGAGTTCATCGGCGCTGATTGGAGTCCTGCTGATGCATGGAATAACTTGGGGCGAAAGCGATGCAGTGGGAGTATCGGATTGGCCGATATCGTTGGTGCCTTCAAACAGAATTACCGCTTGCACTCCAGTTTGCGAAAAGACGTCGCGATCCAACCGGGCGAGGGCATTCACTCCCCAGCACGGTGAACTGCTCAACACGCGGTTGCCGCCGATGCCGGCGTTCAACACAGATAACACGCGCTTTGAGCCTTTGCTGAGCAGGCGTCGAGACAGTACATCGGGCCAGCGTTCGTAGTGATCAAGCCGGGACGATACGCCATCGGTGATCGAATCGCCCAGCGCAACAATCGCGCCCTTCACTTCTGGCAATGCGAGGACATCGACTGAATGCAGGAAATACCACGATTGCATGGTTTTGCTGAATGCGCCTGGCGTATCATCCGCGGCGAAGTTGCCGGGACCGGAAGCATAGTTGGTTTGGAAAGCTGCGTTATGAACCGTGGCTGGGCCGGTTGTACCGGCGGTGTACATACTTACAGCCAGGTTTTGTTCCGAGCCGACTGCGAGAGAGACGGGGTCACTCAGCGCGTCTGCGCCTTCGCGAATGGTGATGGACTTGCTTCCTCCAAATGTAACTGCATGGTTGGAACCTGGAACCAGGCTGGCACCGCTTTTCTGCAGACCTAAATAGACAGCATTAAAGGTGACTGGCTGTGTGCCGAAATGGTTTGCCAGGCGGATGCGAACGGCGCGTCCGCCAATGCTGGTGTGAATGATCTCGCGCAGGGTCTGATTGGTGGTTGCTATGGGGTTTAGGACCTGCTGGTTGGCGGTGCTCCAGGTGGCTACCCAATGCGAATCGGGATTTTCGGTTGCAGCGGCGGAAGACAGACATGTCAGCGCGAACGCCGTCACCAACAGCGCGGATTGGGAGATACGTTTTCTCTTACGCGTATTGGATTACTCGCCTTTCGCGGCTGCTTTGCTGGGCCAGTTCAAGCACGCGCATCACGTTTAGCGCGGCTTGCGGGGTGACGGCGAGAGTTGCCTTTCCCAGAATCGCGTCACGGACATTCTCATAGTATTCGCAGTAATTCCCTGCTTCGGTCGGGATTGTGCGCTCTTCGATTTTGTCGCCCTCAACGTGCGTAAGGGTGCCCCATGCTTCCGGTGGTTCTTTGCCCCAGCCTGGTCCTCCGGGAGTTTCGCCGCGCTTGAGCGCGTTCTCCTGGGGATCGAGCCCGTGCTTGACGTACGAGCCCTTGGTTCCGTGAATCAGGAAATGCGGGGCTAGCTTGCTTGCCAGCATGGTGCCACGAAGGAAGACTCGCAGGCGGGGATAGAGCAAAGTGACGTCGAAGGCATCGTCCACTGCGGCACCGTCGCGTTCGATGCGGATATCCGCGCTCACCGCCTCGGGCGCGCCGAACAGAGTGAGCGCCTGATCGATCAGGTGGGGGCCGAGATCAAACCAGACGCCGCTTCCCGGGCCCGCTTGTTCGCGCCACGCGCCGGGACGGAGTTGCAGACGATAGCGATCGTAGTGCGATTCGTAATGCACGATCCGGCCTAGAGCCTCTGAGGCGATTAAGTTGCGGACGGTTTTGAAGTCGCCGTCGAAGCGGCGACTCTGATAGACGGAGAGCAGGCGTCCGCATTTTTCGGCGAGGGCAACCAGTTCGGCCGCCTCCGCGTGAGTGGTGGCGAACGGCTTGTCGATCACGACGTGGGGTGCGGCTAGCAGGCATTGGCGGGCTAGATCGAAATGCGATGTGTTGGGTGTGGCGATCACTACCAGTTGAATGGAATCGGATGCGAGTAATTCCTCGACGGTGCGCGCGATGCGAACGTCTGGGTAGGCCTTCGCCGCATCGTCTCCCTTGCGCTGCAGGATGGCGGCGAGGCGCAGGCCAGTGACGGCGCGGATGACTGGGGCGTGGAAGGTGCGTCCGGCAAAACCGAAGCCGATGAGGCCGACGTTAATGGGTTGCGGTTGCATGGTTCATCCGGCTTGCTCTGCTTTGGCGAGGAAGAATACCACAGTCGGGATTGCGATTCTTTCCTTGCTCGGTGGGATTGCTTCGGGTTCGATGCTTTCTTTAGGCCATTTACGCAGTCGTTCTATTTGGTATCCCCCCTCCCCCCTCGATCTTTTGGAATCATGGGGTTAGCGTGAGACCACCTGCAAAATCTTTGAGGAATAAGGACTTATACGTAAAATATTACAGAATAAGGACTTAGCTAGCCCAAAAAGGCTACCAACTCGGTCTAGTGTTGGAGATTTTTCTAATTGTCAAAGAGCTAATGTCGTATGGTCGATAGTATCTTACTGAGAAAGGTATGTCAAAGATGGTCGGGATCCAGAGGCCTGCTTTGCTGGGGGGAAGTTGATTCCTGAATTGGGACTGGGCGCCGCAGAATGTGACGGGCGGACTTGTTCGGGCTGCTCTGTCCGCATAGGCTACGCTGGGGCCCGTGGTGTAATGGGCGCACGTTAGCCTGTCCAGCTACAAGGTGCGGGTTCGAGTCCCGCCGGGTCCACAGCGTTCCCTGGGTTTGGTAGGGAAGCTGACGGGGAGTCTGAGGGCAGGCAGACTCCTCAAGTAACCTTGACTTCGAATCATCGTTTACCGATAATCACTTTTGTAGCTGGACAGGTTACGCCCCGGGCTGACAACGGCCCGGGGTTTTGTTTTTGTATGAAGTCCCGCATGACTGAGCAAAGATCGAGGGGGGCCTGGGGTGGGGCTTAGCGCCTTCGCCGGTAGGGAGTCGAAATCCCCCACTTCTCGCAAGAGCGCGAGAAATGGGGCACCCGAATCACCGCCTTCGACTCAATCATCGCGCTCAGCGGTTCGGAATTGCTTCGAAACCGCACTGGCCGGAGGAATTTGTGCAGGAGGGGCCTACGTAGTAGCCCACTACATCGCCAAAGTCGTTAATCTCATAAACCAGGGTGGTAGTGGCCTTTGGGAAGTCCAGTTGGGAGTAGTTTCCGTGCGTCCTAACGAATCCGTGGATATTGTTTTGCGCGTCGTAGTAGTAACCGACGACTGAGCCGACGTTGTTGATTCCCAGCACAAACGTCAACGTAGAACTCGGATATTTGACTCTGGAGAAGGCGCTGTGGTCATAAACGAAGCCGGAAATTCTATACTTGCCATAGTAGCCGGCAATTTTTCCGGAATCATTGATCGCCCGCAGCACGGTGAACTTAGACTTGGGATATTTCAACTTGGTGAAGACCCCTCCCTTATAAATGAAGCCGTGCAGTCGCGATTGCCCAGATGTATAGGCTCCCACGATGACGTTGCTGGAATTGATTCCGCTGGCGACGGTGAAAGCGGACCCAAAAGCAGTGAGGGTCTGAAATTGCCCGTTTCGATAGACCAATCCTTCTACAGCGCCGGATTCGGTATAGTCGCCTACCAGGACACCTTTCGAATTTAATCCCAGCAGATTGGTGGAACTAGAGCCGGGGTACTGTACGGTGGTAAACGTGCTTCCAATCAGGGTAAAACCTACGGTCACACCGGTTGTGTTGTCGAAATATCCGCCTACGATTTCGCGGTGGTTGTTGATATCGGAAGCGTAAGTGTAGGTGGCGTTCGCTGGGCCTGGGATCGAGCGAAACTTGTAGGCTGCCTTCTGCGCAGTCGCCGTGTCGTCGGCAAACGTGAAGCTGTACGCGACTAGAAGCAGGAGCGCCAAGAAAAGCTCCGAACGTGCGCGGCGATTAAGGACATTTTCCGCGGGTGGATCGATGATTTGTTTCGTGTGCGCCATAGTGGTCCTCCCAGCTGTTGAAAGGGTTACTTTTGCCCTCAAAGCCTGAACAGTTTGCCGAGGGGTTTCAGCAGCCGGCCAATCTAAACGGACGCCATTATAAGCTATGCGTCTACTGGGATGGTACGCAGGGTCATGTGGCGGGTGACACTTCCAACGGGCTCATAAATTTCCAGATTACAGCTTCAGCGTCGGCAGAAATCGCGGGGGCCTGCGGGCTTGGATGGTTTGCTCGAAGCTGTAGGCGATTTTTAGTAACGTGGGTTCGCTCCAGGGGCGGCCGAAGAAGGAGATTCCTACGGGGAGGCCGAAGACGAATCCGGCTGGCACCGTTATATCCGGATAGCCGGCTACGGCGGCGGCGTTGGAGCTGCCGCCTACGGCGTGGTCTCCGTTGGCGAAGTCGGTGAGCCAGGCGGGGGCGGCGGTGGGGGCCATGATTGCGTCGAGATGAAATTGGTCCATTATGGCGTCGATGCCTTCTTTGCGGGCGAGACGATGATTGGTCTCCAGGGCGTCGGTGTATTCCTTGGCGGTT
Organism: uncultured Acidobacteriota bacterium; assembly: GCA_963838765.1. Taxonomy (GTDB): domain Bacteria; phylum Acidobacteriota; class Terriglobia; order Terriglobales; family Acidobacteriaceae; genus JABDBE01. The sequence goes on from CAWISU010000070.1 coordinate 109,230, forward strand.
AGCGGGCCCTTGGCTTCGGCTTTCAGGAAAATGTCCTGGGCGAAATAGGGCATTTCTTTTTCGCGGTTGCGGTCATTGAAGTCGATTATGTCTTTCAGCGTACCCGGCGCTCCGGGGCGGTTGGCCAGGTATGTGTTCAGGTCGGCTTTCAGTTCATAGAGCAGGACCAGGAATTCGGTGTCGTCGAATTTTCCGTGGGTGGGCAGGTCGGCGGGGTCGATGATTTCGGCGCCTTGGTGTTTCATGGCATCGATCAGGTTGTTCATCAGTTGGTCTTGCGCGTCGTTGGAGCCGAAATATTTGCGGGCTATGCCGATGCGGGCGCCGCGCAGTCCGTGGGGATCGAGAAACTTTGTGTAGTCGGTTGCGGCTTTGCCTGCGCTTGCGGACGTGGCGCTGTCGCGGGGATCGGCTCCGGCGAGCGCGCTTAGTAATATTGCCGCGTCGCGCACGGTGCGGGCCATGGGGCCGGCGGTATCCTGACTGTGGGCGATGGGAATTATGCCGGCGCGGCTAATTAGTCCTAGCGTGGGCTTGATGCCTACCAAGCCGTTGGCCGATGAAGGGCAGACGATTGAGCCGTCGGTTTCGCTGCCCACCGCGACTGTGCAGAGACTGGCTGCAGTGGCCGCGCCCGAGCCGGAACTGGAGCCGCAGGGATTTCGGTCGAGGGCGTAGGGGTTGAGGGTTTGGCCGCCGCGGGCGCTCCATCCGCTGCTGGAATGGCTGGAGCGGATGTTGGCCCACTCGCTTAGATTGGTTTTGCCCAGGATGACCGCGCCGGACTCGCGCAGCTTTTGGGCTACGAATGAATCTTTGGTTGGTTTCGATCCCAGCAGTGCTAAGGAGCCGGCCGTTGTCTGCATTTGGTCGGCGGTGTCGATGTTGTCTTTGATCAGCACGGGGATTCCGTGCAGGGGGCCGCGTGGGCGGTTGTGTTCTTTGTCGAGGGCGTCGGCGATGGCCAGAGCTTCGGGATTGATTTCGATCACGCTATTGATGGTTGGGCCTTGCTTGTCGATCTCTTCGATCCGCGCCAGGTATTTTTCGGTGATGGAGCGGGCGGTGAATTTTCCGGACGCCATTGCGGCTTGCAGGTCGGCGATGGTGGTTTCGTCTAGCTCGAATGGTTTGATTTCTGGGGTCGAGGGAGCGGGTTCGCGAGCGCTGGCTAAGGCTGGCATTAACGCGGCGCTGGCACTTAGTAGAGCGCTTGTTCGGAGAAAACTTCGGCGGTGGGGGGAAATGGAGTCGATGTTGGCATCTTCTTTCTGGCTCAAGTAGAGGTCTCCCGGTTTGCAAGTTTGGTATTGGCGAAACGGAATTATAGGGTAGGGGCCGGACAGAGTTGTCAAGAACGAATGCGGACACACGATTCGACGAACCTATTGCATGGAACCTGTCGCCGCGACCCTCGCGACTCGGCGGTTCATCTCGCACGCACGCGGGCAAGAATGCCCGCGCGCCACACGGGCTATCGTTCCCGCATTTCCTCGGGGACCACCCTCAACTCCAGCTTTTCGGTATGGCGCAGAACTGTGAGCGCGCTTACTGAGCCCACGCGGGCGTCGGTTAGCAGACGATGGAGATCGTCCACGCCTGCGATTGGCTTGCCATCCATGGCGACGATCACGTCGCCTTCGCGCAGGCCGGCTTTTTGGGCTGGGCTGGCGTTCTCGACCGAGATCACGATTACGCCGCTTTCCTTGGGGAGATCGTAGAAGCGCACCACGCGGCGAAGCAGCGGCACCGTCTGAGCTTCGACTCCGATGTAGCTGCGGCGGATGCGGCCTTCGCGCAGCAGGCGTCCGGCAACGAACTTCGCGGTATTGATTCCGATGGCGAAGCAGAGGCCTTGCGCGCCCATGATGGTTGCGGTGTTCACGCCGACCACGTGGCCGTCGGAGGTTACGAGCGGGCCGCCGGAATTGCCGGGGTTGAGCGAGGCGTCGGTTTGAATGACGTCTTCGATCAGGCGGCCGGAATAGGAACGCAGGGAACGTCCGAGGGCGCTGACGACACCGGCCGTGACTGTGTACTGAAAGCCGTAGGGATTGCCGATGGCAATTGCGAGTTGGCCGACGCGAAGGCGCTGCGAATCTCCGAGAGGCGCGGCGACGAGATGGGGAGCGTCGTTGCTGGGTAGACCAATGCGGATTACGGCGAGATCGGTTGCGGGATCGTCGCCGATGACGTGAGCAGGGAAGCGCTGGCCGTCGGGGAGCGAAACGTCGATGCGCGTGGTGGCATGCACGACATGGCTGTTGGTGAGCACCAGGCCGTCGGGCGTGAAGACAAAGCCTGATCCGCCGCCTTGGCGCTCGCGCGGTTCTCCTGAGCGGCTTTTGCCCGCCTGGGCTACATCAATCTTGACTACCGAGGGGCTGATTGCTTCCGCAGCGCTGACGACCGCGCGCGAGTAAGCGTCGAGCAGCGGTGCGTCATTCGGGATGCTGACTTCTGCGGGCTGGGCGATCACTTGTGAGTAATCGGCCAACGGAAAAACACTTGCTTGCTGAGCCATAGCTGCTAGATGAGGTTAAGGGGACTCTGGATTCAAGGCAGGGCGGGTTTGTCTAGTCAGTCGCGATTCCGTTGCGCTGTGCTGGATTTTCGATTAAGCTGGCGGCACTTGGGGCAACTTACGCTGCAACATTTCTTGTCCCCTCATTCTAAGGAGGACGATTCGTATGCGATTTCGTGCGTGTTTTTTGTTCGTGGTGTTGTTGTGCGTGCCGGCGATCGCTCAAGACCATTCCAACCACGGCGAGTCGAAGCCGGCGACGCTTATGAGCGGAATCGGCAACGTTCATCATCCTGTGTCGACCAACAATCCTGAAGCGCAAAAGTTTTTCGATCAGGGAATGTGCTTGATTTACGACTTTAATCATGATGAGGCGGCACGCTCGTTCCGGCGTGCGACTGAGCTCGATGCGAAACTGGCGATTGCGTATTGGGGAATTGCGGAAGCGGTGGGCCCGAACTACAACGATCCGGCCAGCGAGGAACGCTTCAAGCAGGCTCATGAGGCGATTCAGAAAGCGGTCGACCTCTCTTCGAACGCGTCGCCCAGCGAGCAGGCTTACATCCAGGCTATGGCGAAGCGATTTCCCGCGGACCCGAAGGCAGATCTCAGGAAGGCGGCTGAGGATTATCACGATGCCATGCGCGAGGTGTCGAAGAAATATCCGGATGATCTGGACGCGGCGACCTTGTTTGCTGAGTCGGGAATGAATCTGCATCCGTGGGGCTTGTGGCATGTGGATGGGACGCCGGAGGCCGGGACGGAGGAGATTGTTGCGACTTTAGAATCGGTGATGCGCCGCGATCCCAATCACCTGGGTGCGATTCACTATTACATCCATGCGACCGAGGCTTCGCCGAATCCGGAGCGGGCTTTGGCTGGGGCCAACAGGCTGGCAGCGATGGCGCCCGCTGCGGGACACATTGTGCATATGCCGGCGCACGTTTACATTCGCACCGGCGATTATGAAGCTGCGGTGAAGACCAACGAAGAAGCTGCGGCGGTGGACCGCGCGTATATCAAGGCGAGCGGGGCGCAGGGGATTTATCCGATGATGTATTACAGCCACAACCTTCACTTCATTGCCATGTGCGCCAGCATGAACGGCAACTATGCGGAAGCCAGGAAGAATGCGGATTTGCTGGTTGCGAATGTGGGTCCGCATGTGAAAGACATGCCACCGCTGGAAGGTTTTATGACCATCCCCATGGCCGTGGATGTTCGGTTTCATAAGTGGGATGACATTTTGGCCACGCCGCAACCGGATGCTGCGATGAAGATCACGACGGTTTTCTGGCACTTTTCGCGGGGGATGGCGCTGGCGGGAACGGGAAAGCTGAGCGAGGCTGAGGCGGAGTACAAGGTCGTGGCTGAGGCAGAGCAGAATACGCCGGCGGATGTTGTCTTTGCGATGCCGATTAACAACAAAGCCAAGGACATCATGAAAATTTCCGAGGATGTGCTGGGTGCAAAGATTGCCATGGCGAGGAAGGACAATGTTCAGGCGATTTCGCTACTGACCGCGGCCGTGGCTATTCAGGACACGTTGAAATATGGGGAACCTCCGGATTGGTTCTTTCCGGTGCGCGAATCGTTAGGCGGGGCGCTGCTGATCAATGGCGATGCCGCGGGCGCGGAGAAAGTCTTTCGGGCGGACCTGGAACGCAATCCGCGGAATCCGCGATCGCTGTTTGGATTGCAGCAGGCGCTGAAGGTGCAGAACCAGAGCTATGACGCGGGGTTTGTGGAAAATGAGTTCCATGATTCGTGGAAGGGTGGGGAAGTGAAAGTGGAGGATTTGGTTTAGTCCCACTGGAACAAAATCATTTGGACGGTAGCTCCCACCCTTTCGCAAGGAACGCGAAAGGATGGGGCACTCGGCGGGCAAGAACCTAGATCCCTCGCTTTGCTCGGGATGAAGAGTGTGTTTTAGTCCAGGCTATTTCTTCTTGCTCGGGTCGTCGTTGGGATCGACGTAGTTGAATTTCACCGGGGCCATGCCGTGGATCTGCACGACCGTTTCGCCGCTGGCCATGGCGTAGTGGTGCATGCTGGGATCGAGGTAGGCAAAGCTAGCGGCAGGAAAGCTCATCATTTTGCTTTCGTCGAACTTGTCGCCCATGCCAACCTTTAGCGTGCCGGAGACGACGGTGACGTTCTCGCGTTTCGGGTGCCAGTGCGGGGCAATCTTGTAGCCGTCCGGCATCTTCAAACGAATCGTGTAATCGCCAGTAGCCCCCATCGGATTACCTTCCACAACTGCCAGTTCAGCGCCCGGCGGCACGAAAGGCGGCGGAGGTCCGTACTGGATCTGGTCCGGGGTGAAAGCGTTCTTCTTAGCAACTGGAGTTGACTTTGAGGCGGGTTTGCCGGCTGCCTGCTTGGATGTAGTTTTCGCGTTATCCTGGGCGACGGCGAGACAGCACAGCATGACGACAGAAAAAACAAGAACTCGTTTTCTCATGATCTCTTCCCTTGGTGACTTTGAAAGCCACTGAGATTGGAATCCGCGTACGGGGCATTTTACACGCAGTAAAGCAGCGTTCAGCATTTAGCACTCAGCATTCAGCTGAAAAGGGCGTCGCTCTGGCCGCAAAAATCAAGGGTGAAGTGCTGAAAGCTGAGGGCTGCCTTGCACGGGTTAGCCCCGGGGCCGCAACCGGGTAGCCTGATTTGGCAAGATGCAGGCCTCGGACGCGTTCTTCAGTCCTTCGTCCAATGCGCGACCCAACGTGGCTAGCTCTTGCGGGCTCATGATTTTCTGCATGCCTTCGAAGAGTTGGCGTTCTTCCTTGCGGATGTGATTTGTCAGTTTCTCGCCGAACCTTGCCAAGCTTTGCCGGTCGAGAGTGCGGGCGGCGGCGCGGGCGAAATAGTCGCGCAGAAAAGTGTGCTCGGCGAGAAGTTCGTCTACCAGTGTGTGCAGCTCGGGAAACTTCGCCGCGGACGGAAAGAGTTCCTTTTCTTCCGCTGCGAAGTGGATCCCGATCTCGTTTTCAAATTGCTGTTGGATTTCTGCTTGCCAGGCATCGAGATCAATTTCTCCCGCTTGAAGTGCGCGATCGAGGCGCACACACAATGCCAGCGCGTGCTGGTGCTGTCGCGAAAGCGGGATGAGGCTGGGATGACGAAGCATGCTTCAACAATCAGAAAAAGTAGGAATCCTTTTACCACAGAGTCACAGAGACGCAGAGAAAACCTTTTTGATTTCTTTTCTTTACTTTCTGTGACTCTGTGGTGAAGGGTCTAGCTCACGCCGGCTGCCAACGACTCGCTTCCGTCCGAGCGCAGCGTGAGCCAATCGGTGCGCACGCGGTCCCACTCCTGGATCAGCATTCCGTAGGATTCGAAGAACTGGCGGATGCGCGGTCTCTCCCAGCCGACGACGTCTTCCAGAATGGGCGCCAGCACGGCCAATGCATTCGTGCTCAAGATGGTTCTTTTCGCCACCTGCGAAACGTGCTTGGCTTCGGAGACGGCGATGGTGAAGCCGTCGCGCACGTTAACGTGCAGCATGACGTGCAGATCTGAGCTGCCGTCTCCTACGTAAATGATGTGGTCCGGTCCAACCTGCTGCTCGGTTTGTAACTGGTCGAGCATTGCCACCTTGCCATAACCGGCGGTGGCGCGAGCGATGGATTCTATCTCGCCCGCGGAGTTATAGCGGAATTCCGTTCCATAGATGTGAGACGGAGGGACGATTCCTTCGAGGGCGGACTGAATCACCTCGACTGGAGCGGCGGAGAGAACGTAGAAATCGAAATGATAGCCGTCAATGCCGCTCTTGAGAATTTCATAGAGCAGCGCAATGTTTTCTTTCAGACGAACTCCCTTGCCGGCTTTGTAGAGATGTTCTTTGCGAACCCGGCCCTGGAACTCGGGATCGTGCAGCAGCAGGTAGGCGAGCTCGGCGCCTTGCTGCACCAGATTGAGCTTCGCCATCCCCTTGGCCTTGCGCTCGAACTCGTCGGTCGGAATGCCGACCAGTTCGCTGAGCACGTAGCCAGAGTCGTTGAAGGTCAACGTCTGGTCAAAATCACTGGCAAAGATATAGCGTTTCAAAGGCTTTTCACTCATGTTTACATTAGATGAGATGGAAGGGCGAAAGACCAATTAAAAACATTGATTGATGCTATAAGCTTTGAAATTTCATCGTGTGTTAACAATTGAGCTTGTGCCCGCGACGACCAATGGCTTCATATTCATAATGGATGAGCCACTTACTTTGTTTCTGGGTAAGTGTCTCAACGTCGTCCTTTCTAGTCATGCTCCGTGACATGGTTCGCCGCGCGTTTGTTCCTGGCAATCTTAGAGTGCAAGCTGCAAGCGCCAAATCTCTTTTTTGCAGTCTGCAATTGCCTGACGCCATCCGCTTAGCGTTTTCTAAAGGTGAGCAAAATTGAACAGATTGCCATTTTCGACCAGGTGTAGCATGGCCACCAAATGAATGGGTAGGGTCGCCTCTGGAAGAGCGGCTCTCTAAGCACGGTGCGCTGGGCCCCTGATCATGCAAACCCGGCGCACCGTAACCTCACGTAAAGTCACCCTCAAATCCTTTGCTTGTGGTGGGAATCGGCAACACGCTATTAAGGCGTTACCCGTTTCTGAGTCCGCCTTTACTAATTGCTTCCCACCATTGAAAATAGCTGGGTTCGCCCTCAAGTGCCGGTTTTTCCTGAGTGAGGAGCGCATAATACTAAGGATCATCGCCCGATCACGGGCCACTGGAGCAGAAATCATTATGGGAACTTCCGGAGAACTGATTCGCCTGATCAATTACGTGGACGATATTACGACTACGTTGCGCCGCATCAGCGCTTTCGTCGCGGCTATGGAGAGCGACGAGAAAAAGCGTTTGGCTGAAAGTCTGAAGGCCGCTGGCTCCAACCTTGATGCCCTTGTGGTGCGGTTGGAAAAGGGTGGGCAGTAGTGGCACAGGTCCACACCGTTGCTGTGATTGGGGCCGGCACCATGGGCCGAGGGATCGCTCATGTGGCGGCGCTGGGCGGTTATCGCACCATTTTGGAGGACCTGCTGCCTAACGCTCTGCGCCGCGCGGAGAGTGAAATTCGCGACAACCTCGACAAGGCGGTTGAGATTGGGAAAGTTTCGACCGACGAGGCCAATGCGGCATTCGGCCGGCTGCGATACGCGGGAAGCGTGGAAGAAGCGGCGCGGGAAGCGGATCTGGTGATTGAGGCCGTGCCCGAAGAGATGGAGTCGAAGATTGAGATCTTCACTCTGCTCGATAAAATCTGCCGGCCTGGAACGATCCTGGCTTCGAATACTTCATCGCTGAGCGTTACTGAAATTGCCAGCGTTACTTATCGCGCGAAGAAATGTGTGGGGATGCATTTTTTCAATCCTGTACACAAGATGAAACTGCTGGAAGTTGTTCGTGGACTGGAGACCGACGAGGACACCCTGGCGACGGTGGCCGAGGTGGGCAGGCGGATGGGCAAAGAGGTCGTAGTGATTAAGGAGTCGCCGGGCTTCATCACCAGCCGCATCAACGCGATGATCGGGAACGAAGCGTTTTACATGTTGCAGGAAGGAATTGCTTCGGCGCAGGATATCGACAAGGCTTTGAAGCTGGGATTGAACCATCCCATGGGGCCGTTCGAACTGGTCGATCTGGTTGGCTTGGATACTCGCCTGCACATTCTCGAATACATGCACAAAAGTTTAGGGGAAAAATATAGGCCAGCGCCGTTGCTGGTGCAGTACGTGAAGGCGGGACGCTTGGGACGCAAGGCTGGGCGGGGAGTTTATGAGTATCCCGAACAAAAAGTGGCGCCGGAAGAAGCTCCTGTGGCCAAGGCTGGCGATTAAGCGATATCGCTTGGCGAGCCTTGCTCGAGGTTGACGGGTTCCTTCGTTATCATCGTCGGAGAGTGATGAATGCCACGGTTGTAAAAAGATTGTCAAATCGCCATTCCGGGGCGGTTGGCTATTGACTTTCCTTTCTGAGTTGAACATGATGGCGGCGTTCTGACTGCAGGAGGAAGTATGAAACACCGTGCTCGGGAGCCTCGGGCGGTTTCCAACCTTTCCCAGTCATTCCATCACCAACTCAGCATGTATGCTCTGGCCGCAGGCGCTGCCGGGGTGGGAGTGCTGGCTTTGGCGCAGCCGGCGGAGGGCAAAATCGTTTACACGCCCGCGCACAAAAAGATTGCTTTCAATCATGGCGAAGTCTTTTTCGATCTCAACCATGACGGTATCAACGATTTCGGATTCTATGCCCGTAGCTCGCACACAACCTCCGGCGGCTCGGAATTTCTGAATATCGATCCTGCTCAGAAAGGCAATGCGATCTGGTCGATTCAGAGTGACAAACACAGCTGCGCCGCGGCTCTGCCGCGGGGCCGGCGAATCGGAGCCAAGCGACCGTTTAAGTCAAATAATCTGCTTATGCTTTTCGAGAGTGGTACTGCCGGGAACCAGGGCACAATGGTCTGCCCATGGGCCAATGTCAGGAAATCGGCCTATCTCGGGTTGAAGTTCATGATCAAAGGCAAAATCCACTTCGGGTGGGCGCGGGTGGACTTCACCAGCGTAGCAATCTTGACTGGCTACGCTTATGAGACGATACCGAATAAGTCCATCATCGCCGGCAAAACGAACGGACCGGAGGACATCGTCGAGCGGCCGGCCGCGACAGGCAAGGCTCCGAATGCGAAACCAGCCAGCCTCGGCCTGCTGGCAACGGGATCGCCCGGCTTGTCAATTTGGAAGAAGGAATAATTTTTTGACGATGGAGGCCGGGCGAGGACGCCCGGCCTCCATTGCCTTGATTACGCCGCTAGAGCGCGGTGCAGACTGCTTTGACTTCGGTGTACTGCTCCAGCACTTCGTGGCCCATTTCGCGGCCCCAGCCCGACTGCTTGTATCCGCCGAAGGGCAGAGCAGCATCGAAAATGTTGTAGCAGTTGATCCACACCGTACCGGCGCGGAGTTGGGCAGCGAGACGATGCGCCTTCTGGATATCGCGCGTCCAAATCCCCGCGGCCAATCCGTACTCCGAATCGTTGGCCTGCGTGACCAGTTCGTTGGGATCGCGGAACGGAATCGCCGTGACCACCGGCCCGAAGATTTCTTCCTGCACGACCTTCATCTTCTCGTTGGTGTTGACCAGCACCGTGGGCTTGACGAAGTAGCCTTTGTCGCCGTGCCGGCTTCCGCCGACGACCGCCTTGGCACCTTCGGCGAATCCTGACTCGAGATATCCGCAGACCCGATTCAGTTGCTCGGCGGAAACCAGCGGGCCCATGTCGGTGGAGTCTCCTGGCCCGACGCCCACGTTGATCTTCTTGGCGTGCTCGGCCACGCCTTCGACGACTTTGTCGAAAATATTGTTCTCGACATAGAGACGCGAGCCGGCGCAGCAGCACTGTCCGTGATTAAAGAAGATGGCGCTGGCCGCGCCCGCAATCGCGGTGTCGAGATCAACGTCGGCAAACACAACGTTGGGAGACTTGCCGCCCAACTCGAGCGAGACTTTCTTCAGATTGCCCGCGGCCGCTTGCAAAATGAGTTTGCCGACTTCGGTCGAGCCGGTGAATGCGATCTTATCCACGCCGGGGTGAGCGGCCAGCGCGGCTCCGGCAGTTTCGCCGTAGCCGGGGACGATGTTGACGACGCCGTCGGGGAATCCGGCTTCCTGAAACAGTTCGCCTAGACGCAGCGCCGTAAGCGGGGTTTGCTCCGCCGGTTTAAGGACGACCGTGTTTCCCGTAGCCAGCGCCGGGCCCAGTTTCCAGGCCGCCATCAGCAACGGAAAATTCCACGGAATGATCTGGCCCACTACTCCGACCGGCTCTCGCAGCGTATAGGCTAAATATTTCGCCCCAGGCGTATAAGGCACGGAGATTGGAATCGTATTGCCCTCGATCTTGGTGGCCCATCCAGCCATGTAGCGAAATAAGTCGACGGCCAGGGGGACGTCGGCGACGCGAGCCACTTTTAGGGGCTTGCCGTTGTCGAGCGATTCTAGTTCGGCGAATTCTTCGAGGTTTTCTTCGAGCAGGTCGGCGAGCTTCCAAATTAAACGGCCGCGCTCGGAGGCGGTTAATTGCGACCAGCGGCCTTTTTCAAAAGCGGTGCGGGCGGCCTTGACCGCGCGGTCGATGTCTTCGCGGTCACCTTCGGCCACGTGGGCGAGAACTTCGCCGGTTGCTGGGTTATAGGTGGGGAAGGTTTTGCCGGATGCCGCCTCTACCCACTTCCCGTTGATTAATATTTTGTGCGTTCTGGAAACGAAACTGGAAACTTTGTCTTCCGGTGGAGCGATTTTCAGAGCTGTTGCCATCTTTTCCTCCCTGGGCGTACGAATATCGAGTCGCGGAGTCGCGGCTGGCTCAATCAATGTCCAATAACCGCTCGGCATTCGCGGCAGGTGCAAATTGTAGCGCATTTCCGTGGGGATTGGACTCTTTTTCAGTGGATTGGGTGGGCGTATTGAGCATCTCCTCGTGAGCGGCTAATGTTGATACGGTGGCTTGACCAGTTGCCGAGCCGAGGAATAAAGTTTTTATATAGGCGTGGGGTATTGTTATGTCCGGTGAAACCAGCAGATACCTTAAGTTTGGTGGCGCGACGGTTGTCATCCTGTTAGCACTCGGATACCTGGCGTATACCGGCGTGCAGGAGAGCAAAAGTTATTACGTCACAATCAAGGAATTGCGTGGTATGGGAGACTCGGCCCACACCAAGCGGCTGCGCGTCGCGGGAAACGTTCAGCCCGGTTCGATCAAGCGCAACGGCACAAAAGTTGACTTCGTTCTGATCGAGAACGACCAGACGCTTGCGGTCTCCTACAGCGGCACCGAGCCACCGCCCGATACATTCAAAGACAATTCCCAGGCGCTAGCCGACGGCAGTTTCGGACGCGATGGCGTCTTCCATGCCAAGCAACTGCAAGCCAAATGCGCCTCGAAGTATGCGCCGCAAAAGCCGGGGACGCCTGCCAGCGGCACATCTCCGAGTGCGCCTCCGAAAAGCATGACCCAAGTTCAGACCAACGGCTCTGGCGCGATGTCGAACTAGAGGGGCCGGCATAGCTCAGACGGAGGTGTTGCTGAGTGGGACTGCTACAGTGTGTCCTCACACGCACAATTCGTCGACAGCAACCGCACCCACTTCTAGTCTTTTGTTTTGGCGGCGGGCGCGCCGTGGCAAAAAAGCGAGGAGCAGCCAACATGTCGTTGCGAGGCTTTTGGGGAGCCTTTATTTTACTCGTTGCGGTCGCGACAATTGGCGCACCGGGTCCTTCGCTATGCGCCCAGGTTAAGCCGTCGGACCCCAACTACACATCTGCACATGGGCCGCCCGTCCACGGCAAGTCTAAGAACGTCTACGAAGACACCGAGATTAAAGTTGTAATTCCTGCGGACTGGAGGATTGTGCCTCACGACGAAATAGTGAAAAACGGGAGGGCTGGCGCTTCGCTGGGAAACTCCGTCAGTCAAGCCAAAGGCAAGTTGTTGCTGGAAAACAGCGGTTACACACTAGGAATTGCCTACAATACGAGCCAAGCAAGCGGAATCATTGGCGGCAGGTTTATCGAAATATTTAACATTCCCTGGCCCAACGTCGATGACGCGTGGACCTGTAGTCTCTATCTCGAAAGCTATGCGCAGCCTGCCAGCCGCGTACTTATCTTTACAAACCTAACCGTGGATAGCGGTAATGCCAAAGTACGCGAGAACTGCGGAATTCGCAAAGATTTTGGCCGCTGGATAGAGAAAAATGGATCGAGAACTTTTGACGGTGAGCGGCGCTGGTTCGGTGGTTTTTTCACGACTGCACGCGGCGGCTATTTTTTCGACTCGAGCGGTGACGGCTGCGGCGAGAAAGCCTACACGTTGACGTTCCAGGCCAGTATGCCAGATCGACTGCCCGAGGTTGGAGAGCCGGGCCTCAACAAGATGATCCAGGGGGCAATTGACATTGTCGATTCGATCCACTACAAGCGCTGTCCTCCGGCAACTGATTGAAGCGCCAGCAAAAGTGAGATGGCGGCGCGCATACGATTAGTAGCAAAGCCGCCGGAATCATTCGACTTGTCTCGGCGGCTTCAGATATCCTCTCCAAATCCGGGAGGATTAAATGAGATCACTTCGTGTCGCCGCGCTTTTTATCAGCTGTGGCATCGCTGTTTTTGCTGTTGAGAAATCTGGAATGGCGCAGAACTCTGGCGCGAAGCAGGCCGCCAAGCCGGACGATATTCCCAAGTCCATCGCGGAAAGCGTTAGCGGTACGCTTCAGTTCGCGGAAGGAAATTTTCTCGGCATCGCTGAAGCCATGCCTGAGGACAAATATTCGTTCATTCCCGCGACCGGAAAGTTCGACGACGCGCGCAGCTTCGGCGAACAGGTGAAGCACGTCGCCTGCGCCCAGTTCGCCTTCTTCAACGAATTTGAGGGCAAGAAACCGCCTGACGACTGCGAAAAGGGCGGCCACGATCCGGCGAAAACCAAAGCCGAGCTGATCAAATATCTCAAGGATTCGTTCGACTACTCGAACCGTGTTCTCGCCACGCTCACGGTGCAAAACGCGCTCGACCGCGTCGAAGGCCGTTATGCCGGGCCGACCACTAAACTCGGCATCTCGGTCGTTTCCGTCTGGCACATCACCGACCATTATGGACAGCTGGTCGAGTACCTGCGCATGAACGGCATCGTCCCGCCCTTCACGCAGAAATACGGCATCAAGGTGCGGTGACTCCACGATGAACACTTAGGCCCGGACGCCTCGTCCGGGCAGCGAGCGCGGCGAGCCTGGGACATGGTCAGCGAACTGCGGCGCTTCGCACCGCTGGGCGCACGAGGGCGTTCGCCCCTACGTGAGTGTTGCTAGCGCCCTCGACTTCACGATGCGCTTCATTTATCTTCGGTTCCGATGCTTCCCGCCGTTGTCGTAACCGGCCTCGTCAAGCAATTCGGACGCTTCGCTGCCCTGCGCGGCGTAACTGCCGAGTTTGCTCCTAGCCGTCTCTACGCCATCCTCGGCGACAACGGGGCAGGGAAGACCACCCTGCTGCGCGCGCTGGCCGGGTTGACGCCGCCGACGCGTGGCACCATTTCGATGTTGGGGACTGTCGATCTACGCTCGGTCTGCAGCCAACTCGGATACATGGCCCATCCTTCTTTGCTCTACGATGAAATGAGCGGGATGGAGAACCTGCGCTACTTCGCGCGACTATACGATGTGGCCGACTGCGATTGTCGCTGTGCCGGTGTGATCCAAGCCGTAAAGCTTGATCCAGCGCTGACCAGGCCGGTAGGCCAGTATTCGCAAGGTATGCGGCAGCGGATGTCGCTGGCGCGAGCGCTGCTGAACGATCCTAAAATTCTTCTTCTCGACGAGCCCTTCTCTAACGTGGACTTGCGATCCGCCCGCGAGATGGTGAGCTTGCTGACCGGCTTGCGCGATACCGGCAAGACTATTTTTGTGGTAACGCACCAGGCCTCACTCCTCGAAGGCGCCGCCGATGAGTTCGTATGGATGGAAGCGGGACAAATCGTCAGTCGCACTTCCGATCTGCAGGCGAAAGTGGAGACGCAATGAGCACCGTAGCCAGCCTCACGCGAGCGACCCTGGCCAAAGACCTTCGCCTGGAGTGGCGCTCCAAAGACGCGATCAACTCCATGCTGTTTTTTTCTTTGCTGGTGGTGGTGATCTTCAGTTTCTCTTTCGACCCGACCGCCGAAGAGTCGCGGCAAATTGCTGGCGGGTTGGTGTGGGTGGCATTTCTGTTTGCCGCGGTGGTGGCCTTGAATCAAACCTGGGCACGGGAGATGCGCAATCAGGTGCTCGATGCATACAGAGTTTCTCCGGCTGCACCGAACGCTTTATTTCTGGCTAAGGTGATCGGAAATTTCATCTTCGTGACCGTGCTGCAGGCGCTGATGACGCCGCTCTTCATCGTGTTTTACAATCTGCGCGCGCTCGGACCCGCTTACCAGTTGCCGATCGTCGCAGCCTTGGGAACATGGGCGCTGGTGGTGAACGGGACCTTTTTTGCGGCCATGTCTCTACGCACGCGCAGCCGCGAAATCATGCTCCCGCTGCTGTTGTTTCCCATCTCCATCCCGGCGCTGCTCGCGATGGTCGAGGCCACGGGCGCAATTCTCACCGGAGAATTCTCCGCCCGGTTCTGGATCGTGTTGCTTGCTGCCTACGATCTGGTGTTTACTATCGCTAGCCTCTTCTTATTCGGATTCGTGTTGCAGGCGGAATGAAACGCGCTTTCCCCATCCTCGCGGTTCTTACCGGTGTGCTGCTCAGCTACGCCTTATACGAAGCGCTGGTCGCCGCCCCCACCGAGCAGACCATGGGTGACGTGCAGCGTATTTTCTACTACCACGTGCCTTCGGCGTGGACTGCCTTCATTCTGTTTTTCATCAATTTCTTCGCGTCAATCGTGTATCTGATCTGGCGTGCCAATAAAGCGGACATTATCGCCTTGGTTGCCGCCGAAGTGGGCGTTGTATTCTGCACGGTGAACCTGGTGACCGGGCCGATCTGGGCGCGTCCGGTGTGGGGGATTTGGTGGACCTGGGATTTGCGCCTGACCCTGACCTTGGTGCTGTGGCTGATTTATGTCAGCTACCTGGTTCTGCGCAGATTTTCCAGCAGCGGACAGACTCCTTTGCTGGCCGCGGTGCTGGCTGTGTTTGGCGCGCTCGACGTTCCGCTGGTCTATTTCTCCATCTGGTTTTTTCGCACGCAGCATCCCCAGCCAGTGATCGGTGGAGGCGGTTCGCTTGATCCCCGGATGTGGCATGCCTTGCTAATCAACTGGCTCGCCTTCTCCTGCTTTGCCGCTTTGGTGTGCTGGTCTCGCTATCGTCTGGAAGTGCTGCGGCGCGAGGTGGACGAAACCCTTGCTCTCGAGGCCCTGCTCGAACCCAGGCATTCGCAAACCGGAATTTCACCGACTGGACGTGCTGGATGACTTATCTTTACGCCGCATACATCGCCACTTGGGTGATCCACATCGCGTACCTCTCCACGCTGCTGCGCCGCTATACCCGCCTGCGAAACGAGATCGCGGAGTTCAAGGGACGAACGGAGGACAAGAATTGAACCAGACATCTTCCTCATATAGCCGACTCATATACCCGAAGCCGCCGAGCGCAGGAATTCGTAATCCTCGATCACTGCCGCGATGCCGACGCGGGAGGCTGGCAGGGGCGCTTCGGCTCGCACCACGCGGGCGGTGAAGCGGACGCGCACCGGATGGGTCAGGGTAACGTGAGGTGGAAGAGTCAAAGTCACGTGAATGCGGGAGCCCTCGGCGAGGGGCCGGTCGAGATAGAGAAAAACTCCGCGAGCACTCACATTCTGGGTTTCGGTCAATAGCTCATCGACGCCAGCATCCTCCACTTTAACAGTCGCGGGCAGGCGCATATCGAAGCGCCTTATGAGGCGTCGTTCCTGCGACACTTCCGGCATTGCGCTTTCTTGTTTTTCGAGCATTCCAGATCCCTTCAGTCCCTGAAATCACTCCGCAACTCAAAAAACGCAACTAAGCCATGCACTTAGGCCAACGATACTGATTGGTCAGGAGTTTGCAAGCGCAAAGAGACTGAGGAACTGACTCGGTTAATGCCCGCGCTTCTCGCACGAGAGATGGAAGAACGGCCAACCGGGGAGGGCGGGGAAGGGATGCGCCCCTCTGCAGGAGCAATCGTGCTGCCACAAAATTGGTGCATCTCACAACGTAGGTCAGCAAAAGAATGAACGACTTGAAAGCTTTGGTCAGACTACCGCGCGGAACGCGGGATGAAACAATTTGCAGAAACCCCGCGCCGTCGTGACATCTCACGTCGGGGCCTTTTGTGTTTCTAAGCGGCATCTCGAACCAGCCGAGCCCGCATCTCACGAATCTTGGGACCAAGAATGCGGCTGCGCATCTTGACAGGCTATCCGTCAGATGTTTAAGTAATTACTTAACTTTTGCACTTATTTTTGGTGACAAGTACGCAAGCCGCTTCGCGGGCGCGACTCGGGGTGCTGTTTGTGCGCCGATTCTTCTTCCTCTCCCTGAAATCGGGAAAAGACATCGCGGAAAGTCGGAGGAGTTCAGTGAGATTGGATCGCCGTCGGTCGGGAAAGACTTGTTCGCGAACCCGCGTGCTCGCGGCCATCATGCTGGTGATCATGGTCGGCACCGTTGCTCTCACCATTGGTCCGGGCGCGGCGCGCCTTGGAATGGCGAAAGGCGCGAACTCCCAGCGGTTTTTCGCGTCCCATGCAAGTCCAGCCCCGTCCGCGCAATGGTCGCAGCCGGGATTGTCGCAACAAGGCATGACCGCCTACAGCCATCTCCCGCTGATTTTTGAACCGAACCAGGGACAGACAGACGAGCGGGTCAGATTCCTGGCGCGAGGCAGCGGCTACGGCCTGTACCTGACCTCGCAGGAAGCAGTTCTCGCCCTGCAGCATTCGGCAGCGAACTCTTCCACCCATGGGACTTTCGCGGTGAGCATGAAGTTGGTGGGAGCGACTTCGGTTGAGCCCGCCGGTGACGTCCAACTCCCGGGGACGAGCAATTATTTCATAGGAAACGATCCCGCCAAATGGCATCGCGATATTCCTCAGTTTGCCCAAGTGCGCTATCGCAACGTGTATCCCGGCATTGACCTGATCTACTACGGCAAGCAAGGGCGGTTGGAATATGACTTCGAAGTTGCCCCCGGAAGTGACCCCAAGCGCGTGGCGCTGGAGTTTCAAGGTTTCCAGAATCTGAAAATTGACGCGGGTGGTGATTTGGTTCTGGCGGTCGGAGGCGGCGACGTGCGACTGCACGCGCCGCGCGTGTATCAGAAGTTCGGAACCGACGAACGAAGCGTGGCGGGCCGCTTCGAGTTGCGTGGCCATAGGAAAAACGAAGTCGGCTTCCAGTTGGGTGCTTACGATCGCAGCCGCACCTTGATCATCGACCCGCAGTTCTCGTACGGTGTGTACCTCGGGGGAAGCGGAGCTGAGAGTTGTTCAGCCCTTACGGGGCTTGCTTTTACGGCGGGCTGTCCGGCGATCGCCGTGGATGCGGCTTCCAACGTTTATGTGGCGGGCTCGACCAACTCGACCGATTTTCCTGGGACGACCGGAGAGTTCCAGGTCAATCTGGCGGCGGGAGCGACTGCTAACGCCTACATTGCCAAACTGAGTCCCAACGGTACTCTGCTTTTTGCCACCTATCTGGGCGGAGACGGCACGGACTATACGGCTGGGGTTGCAGTTGATTCCGGCTTTGATGTACTGGTGGCGGGCACGACTACTTCCAGCGATTTCCCCACCCACGGGACCAATGCCGCTTTTCAGGCGACACCAATTACCGGCGGCAAACACGTTTTTGCCAGCAAGCTCGATCCCACGGGCAAGATCTTGCTTTATTCCACCTATCTTTCCGGCAGTGGCACAGACATCGCCTCGGGCTTGGCACTGGATCCCGGAGGCAACGCCTACGTAACCGGAACAACCACGTCCACTGAAGTGCAAACGGGATTTCCGTCGACCATCGGATCCTATCAAACCAATCCTGCCCCAGGCTCGGGCGTTCAGTTCTTCATGAGCAAGATTAATCCCAATCTTTCGGGAACCTCGAGCGTTCCGTACTCCACATATTTCGGTGGAGCAAGTCCGTCTGGCGCTGCGGGAGTAGCTACGGGCGGTGGCATCGCAGTCGACAGCACCAGCAACGTCTACATTACCGGAGGCACGAACTTCACCGACCTGCCAGTGCTGAACGCTTATCAAGCGATTAATGAGGGCGGCTTGGACGTTTTCGTAGCCAAGTTCAACCCCGCTGGCGTGACCGGAACCCAACTGCTGTATTCGACCTATCTCGGCGGCTCGCTCGACGATGTGGGCTACGCCGTTGCCGTGGATACGACCGGGGACGCGTACGTCACCGGTTCGACCGCTTCCACGGATTTCAATGTCACCGGAACCACGGCGACCGCACTCCAGTCCACGAATGGCGGTGGAACCGACGCCTTCGTCGCGAAACTAGGGATACCGTGTACCGGCACGAGCTGCGTAACCTTTGATATCCCGTTGAATTACTTCAGCTATCTGGGCGGCTCGGGAACCGACGTTGGCACAGCCATCACGGTGGACAGTACCTCGGGTGCCCGTATTACCGGCTGGACCAATTCCCCAATAGACTTTCCCATCGTCGGTACTCCCGTGCAGGCAAAGTACGGGGGAGGAACCAGCGACGCATTCTTTGCCCGCCTCGACACGCTTGCGACTTGCACTCCGATCGGAAATCCGGGTTGCATCTCGGCCAGCACGACGAGTTACTTCGGCGGAATCCTCGCCGATTTAGGCACTGGCATTGCCTTGGATCAGCAGGGCTCCAGCTACCTGACGGGCGAGACAGCTTCCCCCGGTGGCTTTCTCGGACATCTATTCCTGAACAACCTCAGCGGGCCCAGTGATGCATACGTGAGCAAGTTTGCGCCGATTCTGAATTTGACCATGCTGCCGCCGACCGTCACTCCGCTCGTGGTTGGCATGGGCAGCCAAGTCAGTTTTGCCTACACCATTACCAACGCCGGCGAATTTACCAACAACGTAACTTTCACCGACAATCTGCCGGTCTCCGGTGCAAGCTTTGTTTCCGCGAACGCAAGCCCGGGCACTTGCGGCACCCCCACGAATAACACCGTGTTGTGCAACATCGGAACCCTGAACGCTGCCGCCACCGCGACCGTCACCGTGATTGAGACCCCGGTTGTCCCACCGTTGCCGGGTGGGCCGGTGAGTTTGGGAAACAGCGGTCAGCCTGCGGTTGGGCAGATGGTGTTTCCGTCGGAAGCCGGGAGCGCCACGGTAAATGATTTCAAAATCACGGCAGCCCCGGCCACGGCGACGGTTCCAGCGGGCGTGCCAGCCATCTACACCGCCACGGTTACACCCAGCGGATCGAACAGCGGATTTCCCGACAGCGTGTCCATCTCCTGCGGCAGCGGTCTCCCCACGGGCGCAACCTGCGTGCCCGGTAATAACAATCCCATCCCGAATCTCAACACCGGCGCCCAGAGTTCGCAGTTCGTCATCAACACCACCGCGCGCGTGACCACCACGACCGACTTGCGCCATGGCAGTGAGCCAGGCGCACCCTTCTACGCAACGTTGTTGCCAGTGTCAGGACTGACCCTGCTCGGCGTGGGACTGGGCAGCAAACGCAAGCGGGGATTGCTGATGGGCCTGCTCACAGTCGGACTCTTCGCGCTGATTTTGTTCTTGCCAGGCTGCCATACGGCGGCGACAGTCACAACCACGACCGGCACTCCGGCGGGAACTTACACGGTGACGGTCAACGCGGTATCAGGCAACGCGACGCGCACCACGGTGGTTACGCTGGTCGTGCAATAACCTGAAGTCATCGCAGCTTTGTGTATTCCGCGTTGGCTTCTGTCAGGATGGGGATGTCGGAGTCGGCGTCTTTCCAGGTAGCGCAGAAGCCGGACGTTCATCCGTGAACGGTGCCAACGTGGGAATGTCAGCATAGGTATACCCCCTCCCCTGATCTGCTTGCGGAAAAGTATCCACTCGGATACAGTCAAGAGGCTTGAAGAAAAAGAAAACAACTTACAAACCGTTCGAGGCAGCGGCTTATCTCGATAACGATGCGGTCATTGCGGAATATCTTTCGGCGGCTGCCGAAGATCCAAACCCCGAGGTATTCGTCGCCGCGCTCGGCGACGTGGCCAAGGCCCGAGGCATGGCGCAGATCGCCAAAGACGCAGGACTAGGCAGGGAGAGCCTGTACAAAACGCTGAGTGCAGGCGCCCACCCACGCTTCGAAACCATCAATTCTGTTCTGCACGCCCTCGGCGTGAAGTTTGCTGTCGTTGCTGAACGCGAGAATTAGGCTGAGACAACGCTTCAAGCCTTACGGCAAGGCATTGTCGCAGCGTTGTACTCATTCAGCTTGCGCCGCAACTTGTCACTCGTTTCGACCATCAGTTCGTGCAAGTGATCTCGAAAGTCACTGTCAAGAGGCATGAAAACAGTTTGCGCTATGCAAATGCAGGAATCATCTGCCCGCGACGTAATTCTTGAGACCTAACCGACCGACGCGCATCCAAGGGTTGAGGATTTCCTATGCGAGCTGACATTGTTCCCGGAGCTGTCTTCCCTGACTACGAGCTTTCCGATCACACTGCGAAACGGCGGAAGCTTTCCGAACTTCAAGGACAACATCCGATGGTTCTGGTGCTTAGCCGCGGCGGGTTCTGCCCCAAGGATCGGCGGCAGGCGGAGTTGCTGGTTCAACTCTATCGTGAGCTCGAGGTTTCTTATTGCCGGCTGGTGACGATCAGCACCGACAATATTACGGAGACGAATGAATATCGCACGGGAGTCGGCGCCCACTGGCCTTTCCTCTCCGACGCGGGGCGCGTGGTGCAAAAAGATCTCGACATCGCCGAATACACCGACCCTCTGCACAATCCCATGATCCCGCATGTGATTGTCCTCGAGCCCGGTCTTGTTATTTATAAGATTTACAACGGCTACTGGTTCCTGGGCCGGCCCACGCTGGAAGATCTTCGGCAGGACCTGCGTGCGGTTACCAAAAAGTGCCGGCCGGACTGGGACATTACGACGCCTGAGATGAAGGCTGCGTGGCAGCAGGGCCGCAAGGAGCTGTTCTATCCGTACGGCAAAACTTTTGCGCAAACTCTCGGTGAACAGGATTAGCGGCGGTATCGCGATCCTAGAGACGAATCGCTCGCAGAAGTATTCCGGCCAAGCCTCCGCCGATGAGTGGTCCGAGAACCGGGACGATCGCGTAGCCCCAGCCGGACGGGCCTTTGCCAGCGACTGGAAGCAACGCATGGGCGATGCGCGGCCCGAGGTCGCGGGCGGGATTGATGGCGTAACCGGTCGTTCCCCCGAGCGAAAGGCCGATGCCCCAAACCAGAGCCGCAACCAAATAGGCGCCCAGGCCCGCTACCAGGCCAGAGCCCGCGACCGCTTTGGAGAAGATGGCGCCCACCACAAAAACCAGAACTAGAGTTCCAATAATTTCGCTGATCAAATTCGCAACGAAATTACGTATTGCGGGCATGGTGCAGAAACAGAGCAATTTAAAATCTTTGTTTTCTGTTTCTTTCCAATGGGGCAGGAAATGCAGCCATACGAGAATGGCTCCCAGAAACGCACCGGCCATTTGGGCCACGATGTATGGGGCCAGTTTTGCGAAGTTTCCGGACTGCACGGCGAAGCCGAAGGTTACGGCCGGGTTGATGTGAGCATCGGTGCTGCCGCAAGCGATGGCCGTAAACACGCCCGCCATCACGGCGAACGCCCAGCCACTTGTGATCACCATCCATCCCGCGCCTTCAGCTTTCGAGCGCTTGAGCAAGACGTTCGCAACCGCCCCGTCGCCCAGCAAGATCAGCACCAGCGTACCCATGAATTCACCAAGACACTTGGCAAGCATGTAAGCTCCTTCTTCTGACTTTTGAATTAGCCCACCCAATCGAATGACTTGCTCACCGCCCGCTTCCACATGCGATACATCTGTTCTCGTGTGGCTTCATCGAGCTTCGGTTTCCAGGTATGATCAACTGCCCAGTGGGAACGCAGGTCATCGAGATCCTTGAAGTAACCAACCGCTAAACCGGCCGCGTATGCCGCGCCCAACGCAGTCGTAGCGTCACGGGTCACCGGACGAACTACCGGCAGATTGAGGATGTCCGACTGGAATTGCATCAGCAGTTCGTTTTCGACCATGCCGCCGTCCGCCCGCAGGACAGCGAGCTTGATGTTCGTATCTTTCTCCATGGCCTCCACTACATCGCGGGTCTGAAACGCAGTCGCTTCCAACACGGCGCGGGCGAGGTGTCCTTTGTTGGCGTAGCGAGTCAGACCAGCGATAACGCCGCGTGCGTTATCTTTCCAGTAAGGCGCATACAAACCGGAGAAGGCGGGCACGAAATACACACCGCCGTTGTCAGCAACTGATTGTGCCAGCGCCTCGATCTCGGAACTCTTCTGGATCAGGCCGAGGTTGTCGCGGATCCACTGCACCAAAGCGCCGGTGATCGCGATACTACCTTCAAGCGCGTAATGCGCCGGTTGTTCGCCCAACTGGTAAGCCAGGGTTGTAAGCAGGCCACAGTGGGAATGGCATAGGCGCTCACCGGTATTCATCAGCAGGAAACATCCCGTGCCATAGGTGTTCTTGGCTTCTCCGGGACGAAAGCAGGTTTGTCCCACGAGCGCGGCTTGTTGATCTCCCAGAATTCCGGCAATGGCTACATCCTTCAGCGCCGGGTCTTTGATATGTGCGTAAACTTCGCTGCTCGAGCGGATGCGCGGCAGCATGGCCGCCGGGATGCCGAAAGCGTCGAGCATGCCCGGGTCCCACGACAAAGTTTCTAGGTTCATCAACTGGGTCCGGCTGGCGTTGGTGACGTCGGTGATGTGAATGCCGTCTTTGCGGCCTCCGGTCAGGTGCCAGACGAGAAAAGTATCGATGTTGCCAAAGAGCACGTCTCCGGCTTCGGCCATCTCGCGAACACCTTTTACGTGTTCGAGAATCCAACGAAGTTTCAAACCGCTAAAGTAGGTAGTGAGCGGCAGGCCGGTTTTTCCGCGAAAGCGATCCTGCCCGCCGGCTTTCGTCAACTCAGCAACGTAGTCCTCGACTCGCGTGTCCTGCCAGACGAGCGCGTTTGCAAGCGGCTTGCCGGTCTTGCGATTCCACACCACCGTTGTTTCGCGCTGGTTGGTAATTCCGATCGCTGCCAGGTCCGACGGGCGAAGCTGTGCCTTTGCCATGGCTTCGACAATGACCTCGCGGGTGCGTTGCCAGATCTCATCGGGGTTATGTTCTACCCATCCGGGCTGAGGATAGATTTGTCTGTGTTCCTTCTGGGCAGTTGTGACGACGCGCCCGGATCGGTCAAACACGATGAATCGCGTGCTGGTGGTTCCTTGATCAATTGCGGCAACATAATTTGCCACGTTCTCCTCCGAAAACTTTGCTTCTTTTTAAAACGCTTAGCGCGGCGAACTGATAACAAAATCCAATGGCACTTTCTCATAGATTGGCGCATCTCCTTACTATGGCGTGCCGGCCAAGACAGGCGGTTTATCAAGATTCTAGCAATCACAAACTGATTACCACGATAGAAAAGGAGATGCGCAATGCCATACGTTACAGTCGGAAAAGAAAATTCAGGCAACATCGAGCTTTACTACGAAGACCATGGCTCGGGCAATCCGGTTGTGCTAATCCACGGATACCCATTGAGCGGGGCTTCCTGGGAGAAGCAAGTGCCCGTCCTGTTGAATGCGGGCTTCAGGGTCATTACGTACGATCGTAGAGGCTTCGGCAAGTCCAGCCAGCCAACCACGGGCTACAACTACGATACCTTCGCAGAGGACCTTCACAAGCTGGTCACCCAACTGAAGCTGCGTGATTTCACTTTGGTCGGCTTCTCGATGGGAGGAGGCGAGGTGGCGCGGTACCTCGGAAAATACGGTTCCAAGGGTGTTAGCAAAGCCGTGATTATCTCCGGCGTGCCCCCGTACCTGCTGAAGACGGCCGACAACCCGGAGGGCGTGGATGCGAGTGTGTTTGCCGGGATCGAGAAAGCGGTGGCCGCTGATCGCTACGCGTTCTTCACCGGCTTCTTTCAGAATTTTTACAACACCGAACTGCTCCTGGGTAAGCGGGTCAGCGAACAAGCCGTCCAGGCCAGTTGGAACGTCGCGATTGGTTCCTCCGCCACTGCGAGCCTGGCGTGTGTCGCGACCTGGCACGAAGACTTCCGCCAGGACCTGGCGCGCATCGATGTGCCTACGCTCGTGATTCACGGAGATGGCGACCGCATCCTTCCCATCGCGGCTGCGGGGCTGCGCACCGCCAAGCTCATCAAAGGGGCGCGCCAGTTGGTGGTGAAGGACGGTCCACACTGTATCCCGTGGACGCACGCGGAAGAAGTCAATGCCGGATTGCTGAGCTTCCTGGGGGAGAAGATCGGCAAGTCGCAGAAGGATGCTGCCTAGAATTGTTCGCGGGTCTTCGGCGATTCTTCCCCAACTGGATTGGGGAAGAGTCGCCCGAGATTAACGGAGCAAATTCTTGCGTGGAGCGGCGTCGGCTGCGCAGGCTGATGCTGTCTTGCGAACTAATGGAGCTGTGCGAAGCTCTCAAGACTTGACGTTTTGAACTAGCCGAGAGCTACGGAAAACGGACATCCAGGCTGTAAATCTCTTGCGTACTTCGATCTCGCATCAGGAGCGGCGAGTCATCGGGTGCTAGCCCGACCCAGAACTCCCAGGGGTCGAAACCGCGCGGGATTTCTTTCAGGTTGAGCAAGCGCTCGATTTTTCCACTGGCCACGCTCACGCGAACCATGTCGTCGGCTTTGTCCGAATAGTCCTCCGCGTAGAGATACTTGCCATCGTGCGACCAGTTCTCGAAACCGAATCGCGACACCGCGAGCGGGGTCCAAATCTTCTTTTCCATGTCGTAGAGCAGGAGCTTTGTGGAGTCCGCCGAGAGGGCAGCTACGTAGCGTCCATCCGGCGAACAACGCGGGCTGAAAAGATTTTCAGAGCCTGGGATGTCGGAGATTTGCGAAGTTTTCAAATCAACGATGTGAATGTTGGGGCCGCTGGCGCTCCCGTATTCCAGCCAGGGGATTCCTGCGAACACAATCGAATCGCCTTTGGGCATCCAAGTGGGGTCGCCTTGATTGTGGTCGCCAGCAGTAACTTCATGGGGCGTGCCGCCGTCGGCATTTATGACGAAAATCTTCCAGGGTTTTCCTGGACGCGAAGCCATAAATGCGATTTGGCTTCCATCCGGCGAAAAACGCGGACTATGCGCCTGCATCGGCGCATACGTGAGTTGGGTTCGGGAACTTCCGTCCGGTTTGCTTCTCCACAGCGTAAGTTCCGGATGCGCAACGTAGGTCATCCACTCGCCGTTCCGCGGGATATCGGCCTCGCCCGCCGACACGCCGGGCACGTAGATGGAAAACTGGGACTTGCCATCCAGACGGATCAAATCGAACCTGCGCTGCTGACCGATGACGAACAGCTTCTTTCCATCCGGGCTCGGCGTCGGATTACTGAACATGAGCGGCCCTACTGTCAGTTGCGTCGGTTCAGTGCCAGCTTTACGAAAGAGTGACCCACCCTCGCGCAGAGCCCAGATATTCTGGCTGCTGTCGCGAGTCGACTCAAACAGGAAATATTCTCCGTTGCGCGTCCAACTCCCGCCAAACTCTTGCGCTGGTTTGTTCCAGTCGGGCAAGAGCGGATGCAAACCGCTGCCGTCGGCGGAAATCTCCCACAAAGACGAAGTGCGCTGGTTCGTGTCGCGGATGGTAAAGCGCAGGCGGCGGCCATCGGGAGAAAAGCGCGGCGCTAATGGAACTCCCGGTACGGTGATAAGTTCGTGCGAATCGGTTCCATCCGTATTGCAAACGTACAGACCTGATTTCTGCGCGTACACGATGTGTTGGCCGTCAGGCGCCCACGCGGCTGCGTGTGCGAGGATGTTGCCCACCGGCCGAACTGACCCTCCCGGCACCGGCAATACCCAAACCGGCCACTCGGTCTCGGATCCTTCCGCCATACCTTTTACCAGCAATTCAGAACGGCCGGGGTAGAAATCATAGATGTCGGCGCTGGCCAACGAGGTTGGTATGGGTGCCGTCTCTCCGCCCGAAGTCGAAACTTGCATGAGAACCGAGTGGCCGCTGAGATGTTCGGAAAAATACAATCGAGAGCCGTCCGTGACCAGAGAGCGCTTGGATGTGCCGTCGTTGGTGATCTGCAACGACGAAATCACAACC
The DNA here is from genome assembly GCA_963838765.1 of uncultured Acidobacteriota bacterium. GTDB lineage: Bacteria > Acidobacteriota > Terriglobia > Terriglobales > Acidobacteriaceae > JABDBE01. The sequence goes on from CAWISU010000070.1 coordinate 135,597, forward strand.
GGCGGAGATTCCGGCGATCTCATGAACAAAATCATTGCGACCACTACCGCAAGCGCAACCAAACCCAGCGCCGACCACTTCGTGATATTCGCCTTGGGTTTAGGCTGAACGGTCGTGGCAGCCGTGGCGAACAACGCGCGGATTCTGTCCTTTGAATCCGGCACCGGCCTCGAGACCGAATCGGAAGGCACAGCTTGTCCTGATTCGATTTCCCGGCGCAGACGCTGCAAATCACCCCGCATCTCGGCGGCGGTTTGATATCGCAGACCCGGGTCTTTCTCGATAGCCTTTTTCACAATGCGTTCAAGTTCGGGCGGTGTCGCGGGGTTAAGTCGCAGCGGCGCCTCGGGTAGG
>CAWISU010000071.1:0-167274 GCA_963838765.1 uncultured Acidobacteriota bacterium
TTGCGTGCCACAGCAGGATTCCAGCCACCAGAACGGCCAGCGCCACAATTGTGATCACGAGGTAGCTGCCCAACAGTTGTCCCAAATTGCGTCGCGTCTTGTGGAATCCGGCCGCAACCGATTTGTGCACCGCAGGCTGGTCGTGCAGGACGGCGTCAGTCTGCGCAAGATCGAACCAGATGCGTATAACGGTCAGTACCAGAAAAATGATCACTGTGCCGGCGAATTGCACCAGGAATGGCAACCTTTCATTCGAAGTCTTGCCGGCCGCCGCCACCAGCGCGTTCGAGGCGCCGAACAAAATGCCAGCAACAATGCCGGCGATAATCGTGAACATCAAGAACAGGCGCACGAATCGCCAAACATTCCGGCCGCAGGCCCGATAAAACTCATCCCGCGGTAGTCCATGGTCGGAGGCATAGCCCAGCAGCACTCCGGGCATGAACAGCAAAGTCGCCACGAAGAATAAGACTGCGAACATCATTGCAGGGTGGGTCGCGGCAGGGAACGTCCCAAATTCAGGGCGCGCCAGCATTTCAAGAAATACTGCCCCGTTGAATCCATGAAGCAGTTTGTCGGCATAAAGACTGTGGTCCAGAATGCCACGCGCCTGATCGTTGAACGTGCTCGCTCCGAAGTGGGCAAATGCCAGGTTGAGCAGGTAAAACCAGACCACGTACCGCTTGTTGCGCCCTGCAATGCCAGCGCCTACGGAAACCAGATTTGTGTTCTCGCTCATAGGTCCACTTACACCAGCCACCACGCCAGCAACTGCGCGCAGAACTGACACAGGCAAGTCCAATAGTTTGTCAGCTTGCGCGCTGGATCACGGTTCGCTTCCGCAGTTTGGCTGTTATTAAAGTTGTTGCGGTCGAGTTGAATCTTGTGGTCGGGATCGACTTCGACCGATTCTATTTTCGCCTTTTTCTGGTACGTATACCTCACCCACCGGTCTTGTCCGTCCCAATGTTCGCGGACCTTGTCGCCGTTATCGAACTTGATTTCGACGTCGACGGGTATAACGAACTCCTCCTTGCGGCGAATCCAGACATTGCAGACGTACTCCGTCTCACCCTTTTTCTCTTTCAAGTTCTCTTTGTACCAATCCGCTGGCACGGAAGTGATCTTCAGCACTTCGTAATCCAAAACCTGCGTACCATCAAATGTCTGATTAAAGTACCAGCGCAGATCTTTGCCGGAAACCTCTTCAATGGTCTTCAGGAAATCGTCCTTGCTGGGATGAGTGAAGCGATAGCGCAAGAAATATGCATGCATGGCTCGACGCATGGTGTCTTCGCCAATGATGCCTTCAAGCGTAAGCAGACTGAGGGCCGTTTTGAAGTATGTGATTCCGCCATAGGAATTGGAGTTGAGATATTGCCACCCATTCCTCGCGATAGGATCAAGATCGGCCACGCCTTCATAGCCGAGCCTGGCTTCATCAACTTGCCCGGCGGTGACTCCCCACATATTCAGCAGCGACGTCGATGCCCCAAAAATAGAATTCAGAATTTTAATTTGCGTGTATTGGTTGATGCCCTCATCCATCCAGGCGTCTTCAAATTCGTTGGTTGCCACCATGCCGTACCAATACTGATGTCCGAATTCGTGTTCAATGGTATCTTCCAGCCAAAGGAAGCCTCTCGGCATGATCCAACTGGTTTCGCCGACTATAAATGTTGGATATTCCATGCCGCCCGCTTCTGAACCCGGGTCCGGATCAACGACCGTGAGCGTTTTATAAGGATACGGCCCATACCAGCGGTCAAAACGCTCCATTGCCTCTTTGGTGATTCGCGCATGCCGCTCCGCTTGATTCCAATGCGCGGGCTGCATCATAAAGCGCAACTTCACCGGGCCCACACTGCCTCGAAAGGTGTCGTTATAAATCAGGTAGTGCGGGCTCGCCGTCCACGCAAAGTCGTGGATGTCTTCGCCGTGATATGTAACCGTCTTCGTGCCGTCGGAATTATTCAGGCTGCTAACTTCGATGCCGCTCGCTCCAACCACTTCGTATTGAGGCACTGTGAGCTTCACATCATAGACACCAAAGTCGGCAAAGAACTCCGTATTGAAGTGAAACTGGTGACAATTCCAGGCGCCGCGCCACCACACCCCGATCTTGGGAAACCACTGCCCGCCAAGAACAAAGTCGCGATTCCATCCGGTTCGCGCCACTGTCTCAGGGAATTGGTCGTGGAACTTGATCTTGAACTGCACATACCCATCAGGCGGGATTGGCTGGGGCAAATGCACCTGAACTACCGTGCGATCGTCTGTGTTGTCGTCATCGGGATGCACGTATTGCAACTGGGAGGTGGAATCGCCCTGCCCCACGACTTCAAAACTCTTGATCTCCTCTGCGCCGTGGTTATTAGGATCCCATGCTTCAAGATCTGGCCCATAAGTACGCTCCCGTTTCCCTTCCCGAATCCAAGTCGACGTCGGCTGGAAAGCATTCAAGTAAAGATGAAAAGGGAAAGTGTCCAGCGGCTGGCCAGTGAGATTGTGGTAAGTCAGAGTCTCGCTGGCGTCGAGAGTGTGAGCTTTCGCATTGTACTTGGCGTCCATATCGTAAGCCACAACCCGCTGTGACAGCGGCGCGGAAGAGTTGATCGCCGCCGTAGTCGCTGGGATCGCCAGACTCACCGAGCCGCCGCTCTGAGCAAGGGCCGGCACCACTAGCGTCACAAGCAGGCAGGCGACGAGCCGCACACGCACAAACATGAGTAAAACTCCCTCGGTTCGAGTAGCGATGGACATATGCGAAGTTGAAATCATAGCGCAGGAAGCAGCGCACGTGCTGGAGAACGCCGTGCTCTGCTTCTGAGATTGGTTACGTCATTCAGGAAGGCTTGGTTCCATTCTGCTTCGTTCTCGCGGTGCCCTCAGTTCTCTTCTTGAGGACGCATCTTTCCGCTTCGCAGATACCGGTTGTGCCAGCCCATCGATTCACTGAGCAGGTGTGGCGTGTGTTTGCCGTACGACAGCCTCTCCGCCCGGTTGAGATAGTCGACAAGCAGAGGCTTGTAGTCCGGACTAGCGCACTTCTCAATGATGAGCCGCGCCCGTTGACGCGGCGAAAGCCCGCGCAGGTCGGCCAATCCGTGCTCGGTAACCAGTACCTGCACGTCATGTTCTGTATGGTCAACATGCGAAACCATGGGAACGATGGTCGAGATGTCTCCGTGATGCGCCGTCGATGGAGCCATAAAGATGGAGAGATATCCATTGCGCGCGAAGTCCCCGGACCCGCCAATGCCGTTCTGGATTTTCGAGCCCATGACGTGGGTCGAATTGACGTTGCCGTAAATGTCGGCTTCGATCATGCCGTTCATGGCAATCACGCCGAGGCGGCGGATGATTTCGGGATGATTAGAAATCTCCTGCGAGCGCAAAACAATTCGTTCCCGGTAGCTCGCCATGTCGCTATTCACTTCGTTCATCATCTCGGGGCTGAGCGAGAATGCCGTTGCCGAAACCGACGTTAACTTACCTGATTTCAGCAGACGAATCATGCCATCTTGAATCACTTCCGTGTAGGAAGTCAGTCCTTCAAATGGTCCCTCCTCCAGCCCACAGAGTACGGCGTTGGCGATGTTCCCGACGCCGGATTGCAGCGGCAGCAGATTTGCAGGCATACGCCCCTTCTGCACTTCCCAGCTGAGAAATTTGAGGATGTGGTCGGCAATGCACTTGGAAGTTTCATCCGGCGCTTTGAAGGCGGTGTTGCGGTCGGGAGCATCCGTCAGCACGACGGCGACGACCTTCTCCTCGGGGACGTGCAGGTAAGGCGTACCGATGCGCTGGCCGGGACTCAACAGTGGAATCGGTCCGCGATTCGGTGGCGCCTCCAGACCATAGTAGATGTCGTGCATGCCCTCGAGCGCCTCCGGTTGCCACGAGTTGACTTCCAGAATCACGCGCTCCGCTTGGTCGATCCAAGTCTTGTTGTTGCCCACCGATGAACTCGGCACCACCCGTCCGTCTTTCAGCACAGCGCTGACTTCGATCAGTGCGACGTCGAGCTTGCCCAGGAATCCATATTCCACGAACTGCGCCACATGGCTGAGGTGAATGTCCATGTAGTCCATTTCGCCCGCGTTGATCCGCTTACGGGTTTCCGGGTCCGACTGATAAGGCAAACGCAGATGAATTCCTCCCGCCATAGCGAGCGCTCCATCCAGCTCAGGCCCGGTGGAGGCCCCGGTGAAAACGCTGACCTGAAATTTCTGCCCGCGAAAGTTTGCTTCGGCAATGCGGCGAGCCAACTCAATCGGAACCGCCTTGGGATATCCTGACCCGGTAAAGCCACTCATGCCGATCTGATCGCCGGACTTAATCAGGGCCGCAGCCTCATCAGCGCTCATAATCCGCTGCGCCAGATGAGGATTCAAAACCCGCGCAGAGGTTGGAGACGTGGTAGTAGACATGGCCGAGGACCTTTCAATAGAAAATGAAAAATTACAGTGTCATTCCGAGCGAAGCGAGGAATCTGGGTTCTTGCGGGGAGCGACAAAAGCCTAAACCCCTCGCTTTGCCAGGGACAGCAATCCTCTTACTGTAGCGGGGCCACGACCACCCGTCTGTGAGCTAGATCACGGCGAGAGAAATATCTTTAGACGAGGCCACGGGACCGCGAGGACCCGGAAAAGCTCTCCAGAAGTAGGGATTATGGAAAGGGCACGGCTTCAGCCGTGCCGTAAGCCTCGCGAAAATAGCGAACGCGCGGCCGGAGGCCGCATCCGGCGGCGAGAGCCTGCGTCGGAGGTTTTCACTCGAACTCAAGCATTACAATCTCGGGATTTGATCCCAGCCGTAACGGCGGTCCCCACGTTCCTGCCCCGCTCGAAGTGAAAACCTGCATCTTGCCGATCCGGCTTAAACCGTAGACAAACTGGCGGTAAATCCGCCGCGCCATCCAGCTCCAGGGTATGAACTGCCCAAGGTGGGTGTGCCCGGATAGCTGCAGGGAAACACCCGCAGCCTCCGCGACTTCCAGATGATCGGGCGCGTGCGTCAATAGAATACTCGCGCGATCGCGATCCAAGCGGACGCCCTGCAGCACCGAAGCAAAGCGCCAGCCTTGCGCTGCATTCCTGTACGGCACACCAACAATCTGCAAGCCGTCCACTTCCACCTTCTCATTGCTGAGCACGCGTACCCCGGCTGCTGTAATGGCACGCAGATATTTGCTGTCGTCCCCAAATTGCTCGTGATTCCCCGCAACGAAATACACGCCCTGTGGCGCGGTTAGCCGGTTCAATGGCTCCGCGGCTTGCCCCGCGTCGATAGCTGTTCCATCATACAAATCACCCGCAATAAAAATCGCATCCGGCTCTTCCCTCAAGATCTTCGCCACCATACGCCGCAGAAAACTGCCGTTTCGCACATGTCCCAGGTGCAAATCGCTGATGAGCGCCGCGGTTCGCCCGCGCCACGCCGCCGGCAAATTCGCGAGCCGCACCGTCGTTCGGGTGATCCGCGTCCAACCAGCGTTGAAAACTCCATAGAGTCCGGCCACTACCGCAGCCGCGAATAGCAATTCCACCATCCGATGGAAGTTGACGTCCAGCCCAATCACCCGCGCAACTGCGTAGATGATCCAGGAAGCAACCGCTGCGATGACGAGGAATGTCAGCAGACCCAGCCAAACTGCAGCCGCCCTGTAGAACGCTCGCAGAGCGGCATTCGTATAGCGGAAGGCGAGTAGCGAAGCGGCAACAAAGCTCACTGATAATAGGCCGAGGACCAGTTTGACCCACAGCGCCCTGGGAGGAAGGCTAGCCGCAGGCGAAAATGTCCACGTCTCGTAGAGGAGAAAATGCGTTAGAAAAAGAACGGACTGAATAATTGCAATGAAAGCGATTAGGCGTTTTCGTGTCCGCATGATGTATTAGATTCAGCAGAAGCCATTCGGATTGCTGGCCAGATATTGCGGAAATTCGCAAAAAGATTTACCGCCCGAACTCTAAGCAGGAAGTAATTCGTTTACTTCATGTTGCAGGCCAAGCGGACACCCGAGGTACTGAACTCGTCAAACTTGCAGCCCAAATCGAGTCAGTATTTCTCGTCGCCCAAAACGAGTAACGCCTAACGCTCTGCTGTCGAGATCCGGAAGCACCCATTTTCTCTTGAGCGCGACTTCCAGGAATGCCGCTCCCAGTGCCCCGCCAAGATGAGGCCGCCGCTCACTCCAGTCCACGCAGGCGTAAGCAAAACGGCGACGCAGCCTCCGAGTTTCCTCGACGTCAATGCCGAGAGCCTCGAATGCCTTCGTTCCATTGAGAGTGAGGTCGCAGGCATTGTCGTCGGTCGTCGACCCAGCCGATAACCATCCCAGAGTTTCGAAGCGCTCATGCAGTGAGACTCCTAACGAACCCGCGATGTGATCGTAACAAGTCCGCGCGGCACGCAACCGGTTCGGCGTGTTGGGCACAAACGCCTTACGAGATCTGCCGGCCAGCACACTCAAGGCTTCGAGCGCGGCAGCCACATTCGTTCCATCGAGGCTGTAGTAGCGATGCTTCCCCTGGGCAAACACCTTCACCAACCGCTGCGTCTTCAGCCGCTGCAAATGTACGCTGGCGGTTGACGGAGTTACGTCAGCGACCACTGCAAGCTCGGTACTGGTTCGCGCACGCCCATCCGAAAGGCAATAGAGCATGCGCGCGCGCGCTGGCTCACCAATAGCGGCCGCAACTCGCGAGACCGCAGCGTCGTGTTCAACATTCATACTTTGATGGTAAACGAAGTGTTCATGTCGGGCAACTGGCATAGTGCCAAATGTGCATGCGATTCAACAGATCTTCAAAAGAGGACATCCATGACCATCACGTGCTTCATCCGCTACCAGATCGATCCCTCCCAGCGGGACGAATTTAGAAGGTACGCCGAGAATTGGGGCCGCATCATTCCGCGATGCGGCGGCCACCTTGTGGGATATTTTCTTCCCCACGAGGGTACGAACGATGTGGCTTGGGGATTGATTGCCTTCGATAGCCTCGCCTCCTACGAAGCCTACCGGGCACGCCTCAGATCAGATCCGGAAGCGCGCGCCAATTTCACCATGGCACAGAGCAAACAGCTTATACTCCGCGAAGAGAGAAACTTCGTCGAAGTGGTCGACGGAACCTTCGGCCTTCCCTCAACCCTGTAGAAAGGTGATTACCCATGCTGACGCAAGCAGAGAAGGGACGAGCCTTTCGCGCGTTCCACCAGCGTGAAAAGGCATTCATCATTCCAAATCCGTGGGACGCGGGAACGGCGCGACTGCTGGCCCACCTGGGCTTTGAAGCGCTAGCCACCACCAGCGCAGGCTACGCATTTTCCGTCGGCCGGCGCGACAACTCGATTAACCGTGATGAAACGCTGGCGCACGTAGCCGCCATTGCCTCCGCGACCGATCTTCCAGTAAGCGCCGATCTCGAAAATGGTTTCGGTGACGCCCCCGAGACCGTCGCCGAGACCATCCGGCTAGCCGCGGAAGCTGGGCCGGTGGGCGGCTCGATTGAAGATGCCACCGGCCGCGCGGAGTCACCCCTGTATGAGCTCGACCATGCAGCTGACCGAGTCCGCGCAGCCGCAGAAGTCACGCGCAAGCTTCCGTTCACTTTCACATTAACCGCCCGCGCCGAAAATTACTTGGTCGGAAGGCCGGATCTGAAAGACACCATCCAGCGCCTGCAGGCCTATCAAGAAGCGGGTGCCGATGTTCTCTACGCGCCGGGCCTCACCAGCAAGACGGACATCGCCTCGGTAGTCAACTCCGTCGATCGCCCGGTGAACGTCATCATGGGCCTGCAGGGCGTTCAATTAACCCTGGCCGAACTCTCGACAATCGGAGTCAAGCGCATCAGCGTCGGCAGCGCACTCTCCCGCGCCGCCCTGGGGGCCTTTCTTCGAGCCGCCAAAGAGATGCGAGAGCACGGCACCTTTACTTTCGCGGCCGACGCCGTCAGCTATCGGGATATCAGCGCGATGTTCCCAGCCTGATGCACGGCGCAGAGAAGGATACGCTGAGGGGGCGACGGATTTTCGCAGTTCCGTTGTGTGATCCTACCGCTGTTACTTGCCCACAGGGTTACCAGTGTGCATGCTGTGCAAGTCGCGATTTGCGGCTTGCGCGGGGGGTGTAGTCGTGTGCGGTCCCGCAGGATGCCAATTGGATCGCACAGGAGAAGAATTGCTCTAGTCTTAATGGCACTATTGAATTGCTTCGAATGTGGCTACCATGTCAAGGCCAAGAAACGCAGACCGACCCGAGCGAAACGGCAATCCCTCCGTTTCGGTACGAAGACGCGATGGGCGAGGTGACTGTCTCCGTCATGTCACATTCGCGTTTACGAACGCTGTTTCTTCGCTCAATCGCATTGGAGGTAGCCCCATGAATCTCAGATCAGCTCTTCGCCTCAAGTCGATTCAAGGCATTGCTTACGCTATTTTCTGTTTTCTGTCTGCGCCGTCTGCATTCGCGAACAATCCTATTCCGACTGTGGTTGGTCCTGTGGTTCCGCAGGCTGTGGCTCCCGGCAGCGGCCCGTTTACCCTTAGTGTCTACGGAGCGAACTTCGTGCAAGGGGCGGTAGTCAATTGGAATCGCAGCCCGCGTTCGACCACCTTCATCTCGGCTAGGGAACTGCAAGCGCACATTCTCGCCTCTGACGTGGCCACAGCCACGGCGGGCTACATCACGGTCACTAACCCGCCACCGGGTGGCGGCGTTTCGAGTTCGAGCTATGGCCTAGTTGAAGTGCACACGCCGACTGCCACGATTGTCGCCGAGCAGCCGCATATCTATCTGGGAGACAGCTCACCAGATTTTCTGGTTCTGACGGACTTAAGGAATGATGGCATCCTCGATTTTGCAGCGAGCTACGGCAAGTCAGAAATCAAAGTACTGCTAGGTAACGGCAACGGCACTTTCGGGCACGGCACCATAGGTACTCACAACTATTACGCGGCGGCTGCCATCGCGTCCGGAGACTTCAATAACGATGGCAACGAGGATCTGGTTTTTGGAGCCGATCCTAACGGCCCACCGACGCAGCTTCAGGTGAGCCTGGGTAATGGCAACGGCAAGTTCCGGCTTGGGTCGCGCTCTGGGCACTTCGATGTGTATCCATTCGCGATTGCCGTGGGCGACTACAACCGCGACGGCAAGCTCGACGCCATTGCCTTGGAAGGCGGTATTTACGTCTTTCTAGGCAATGGCGACGGAACCTTTAGGCATCCATTGTTTAACGGCAAAGTGGCAGGCTATGACTTTGTGTCTGCTGACTTCAACGGGGACGGCATACTGGATCTTGCGATTCTAGGTGAAACTGAGATAGAGATTCTTCTGGGCAATGGAGACGGCACGTTTAAGGTTCGAACGATTTCAATTCCACAGGACTTTGGTTGTGGTTTCGGACCGCCCATCCTCGTTACCGACTTTAACGCCGATGGGAAGGCCGATCTAGCTTACTGTGAGGGGGATCAGAATAACGGAAAGATTTGGGTCCTACTAGGCAACGGGGATGGAACGTTCAAGAAGCCGGTTGCCATTCCAATTCAGAATGGCATCTATGGCTTCTCGTTCGCAGCAGGGGACTTTAACTCCGACGGCAAGACGGATTTGGTTGCTAATTACCTTATTTCCGACACCCAGTCTGAGTTCGCCCTGTTCCTCGGGAATGGGGACGGTACGTTCCGGCACAAAAAGTTGATACAGATTGGAGGAGGACCGCACGAGGGAGACTTAGGTATTGTGCCGGCTGACTTCAACTCTGATGGTTTGCTGGACTTCATCATTCAGGACCCAGGGCAGATTGTTGACGTTATTCAGAGATGAAGCCACAGCCATGCGTGCGCGGACAAGTATGTAGGAGGAAATCGTGTTGAAAATGAATAAGAGTATGCGCTTCGTCGGAAATGCCTTGGTTCAGCTCGGTTTCTGGCTTTCGGTCTTACCTACCAATGCGCCAGCCCAGACAATCAACTCAGCACCTCAAGGCGACAATGCGATATGGCAGAATTCAACCACGATTTCAGGCTCCCAAGCATTCATAGACGCGAGTGCATGGTGTAATGGGAATTGCCAAGGACTTGACTTCTGCGTCATGGTCAACAATGCCTTGGGATCGCTGCCTCCGCAGGGAGGAGTGGTTGACGCACGCGGGCAGAAAGTATGTAAACGATGTCAGTTTTTTGCAATAGCCGCGGTCCCCACTCAAACCTCGCAGTCGAAAAAGATGCGGCCGGAAGCTCATGGCGTCCCATGTACGTCAAATGGTTAAATTTTCGACGTTTACATCTGGCCTGGATTTGACCACTTAACCAGTTCGGCTCAGTCAATACAACCAAAACACCTACCACTTGCAACTAAATAATTAGTTGACCTTTGGACGTCTACTGCGTCTAATGAATGAGAAGGAGGAAGGCTCTTGCCGCCGACGAAGTCCGCAACCCTGACTGAAGCTGAACTGCGCCTGATGGACGTGCTCTGGCACCAAGGCCCATCGACGGTTCAGCAGGTGCTGGAGGCGCTCCCCAAGAAATCGCAACTGGCTTATAACTCGGTGTTGACCACCATCCGCATCCTCGAAAAGAAGGGTTACCTGCGACATATAAAGGATGGCCGCGCCCACGTTTACCAGCCGCTGATTGAACGGGCGGAAGCCTCAAGGTCCGAAATTCGCCATCTCGCCCATCGTTTCTTTAAGAATTCCCATGAAATGCTGGTGTTGAACATTCTCGAGGACCGCGGCGTCGACGCCGAGGAACTAAACCGCCTCCGACAGCTCCTGGAACAAAACCAGCCGGATGGCAACAAATAGACGGATGAACAGACGACGGAACGAATAAATACGGGTTGAATAAATAATGACCGCCGTGCTCACTCTGAACCAACTAGCCCGAATGTCCGCCGAGAGCCTGCTGAACTGCATGCTCGAAGGCATCGCCATCGGACTTTTTGCCTGGATTTTGCTGCGCCTCATCGGACGCCGAAATTCCAGCACCAGGTTCGCCGTATGGTTCTCGGCATTACTTACCATCGCAGCCCTGCCAGTGCTCGGCATTCTCGCCTCGCACTTCGGCCATCCAGGCAAGGTCGCCTCTGCCATCACCGTCCCCAGTTCATGGGCGTTCGATATCTTTATCGTCTGGGCGCTGATCGCCAGCGTCTCGCTGCTCAGGGTGGGAGTCGGTCTTCTGCAGTTGCGAAAGGTCCGCGCCAGCTACACGCCGATCGATGCCGCAGCTCTCGATCCTCTATTACAGGAAACCTTGCACCGCTTCCAAGCCGTGAGGAGGGTGGCATTATGCCAATCCGACCACATACAAGTGCCCACAGCCATCGGCTTTTTGAAGCCAACTGTGGTGATTCCGTCATGGGCCATGCAGGAACTGTCCACTACAGAGATGAACTCCATTCTGACCCACGAACTGGCTCATCTGCGCCGTTGGGATGATTGGACAAATCTTGCCCAACAGATCCTGAAAGCGCTCCTGTTCTTCCACCCCGCAGTCTGGTGGATTGAAAGCCAACTAGCTTTAGAACGAGAAATGGCCTGCGATGACGCAGTCCTGGCTGCGACCGGAAATCCAAAAGGCTACGCGCAATGCCTGGTCTCAATGGCCGAAAAGAGTTTCCTCCGCCGAGGGCTCGCGTTAGCCCAAGCAGCGGTGCACCGGATGCGCCACACCACCCTGCGCGTGTCGCAGATTCTCGACGTAAATCGTCCCCGCGCAACCCGCGTCTGGAAACCCGCGTTGTATTCTGTAGCCGCGTTTTTCGTGGTCTGCCTGGTTTCCTTATCGCACGCCCCCGAACTAGTCGCCTTCCAAGACCGCACGCCGGACGTCGTCGCGGCAATACCCGCGAACACGCCAGACGCTGGCTGGTCCTTGCGAACGTATGCGACAGCAACGCCGGTGAGCTTCCACGAAAGATCTGTCGCGGAATCACTCCCCACAACGCATCGAATCCCTAATCGGCGGATAAAATCCCTCGCGCCCCAAACCGCAAACCGTCGAGTTAGCAAGGGCACGAGTTCACTCGTGCCGCAGATTGCTGAAAGCAAATCCGGACTTCAGCCCGAGAGCACGGGAATTCTACAAGAATCAAGACTCACGCAAACAGAGCCCGCGCAAGCAGTATTTGTAGTAATGCAGACGCAGTACGACGAAACCGGGCCTACGCTTTGGAGAATCACGGTCTGGCACGTGACCATCCTGAACGCAACCCGCCCGGTTGAGAGCAGAATTCCCGCAAAACAAATCTAAGAAAGGTTAAGCAAACACGCACATCAGTTCGCATTTACAAACTAAATAATTAGTTGCAAAAGGAGAAACTAAACCAATGAGAAAGTGGATCACAAACTGGAAAACAACCATGGGTCGCATGGCGATTTCGCTAGTCGCAATCGCTGCCCTGGCATCCCTGGTAACCTACGAAACCGCAAAGCCAACAAGCGCGCGCGCGGCAACCGCAGCCCCGGCCGCGGCCCCGCTCGACGACAGCAGCGTCAGCACCTTGCTCTCGCTCGATCAGGCCATGGAAACCCTGGCTGCCAAAGTAACCCCAGCCATCGTCAACGTAGCCGTAACTTCCCGCAGCAAACCAGACAACACCGCCGAACAACAACTACCTGACGACATGCAGCAGTTCTTCGGACCCGGCTTCGGCCAGGGCCCCGGCTTCGGCCCACACGGCCACCAGCAGCCGCAGATTGAGCACGGCATCGGCAGCGGCGTCATCATTTCCCCCGACGGCTACATCGTGACCAACAATCACGTGATCGATGGCGCCGTCGACATCCGCGTCACCATGAGCAACCGCAAGATCATGAAGGCCAAGCTGGTCGGCACCGACCCGCTAACCGACCTCGCAGTCCTCAAGGTCGACGCCAGCAACCTGCCCAGCATCCCGTTGGGCGACTCGACCGCATTGCATCCCGGCCAAACCGTCCTGGCATTCGGAAACCCGTTCGGCTTCCGCTTCACCGTCACCCGCGGCATCGTCAGCGCCCTCAACCGTCCAAATCCGTTCTCGGATAACGCCCGCAAGCCCGGCGAATTCATCCAGACGGACGCGGCCATCAACCCCGGCAACTCCGGAGGCCCGCTAGTCAACGCCCACGGCGAAGTTGTCGGCATCAACACTTTCCTGATCTCTTCGTCCGGCCAGTTCGCGGGAATGGGTTTTGCCATCCCCACGCAAATCGTGAAGCCCACGGTCGACACGCTCATCCGCGACGGCAAAGTCACTCACGGCTACATGGGAATCGGCATCAGCGACGTCACGCCCGAGAACGCCAAGTTCTTCGACGTGACCGACGCTAACGGAGCAGTCGTAACCCAAGTCGAAGCCGATTCACCAGCGTCCAAGGGCGGCTTGAAGGTCGGCGACGTGATCACCGGACTCGACGGCAAGAAAGTAACCGACGCCGGCGAGCTTCAAGTCGAAGTCGGACAGAAGCGTCCTGGCACAACCATCAAACTCGAAGTCCTGCGCGACGGCAAGAACGTAAGCGTTCCAGTCACGCTCGAAGCGATGGGCAGCCGCGACAAAGAAGGCACCGAAGTCGGCGAAGCCGACCACGGCAAAATGCACTGGGGAGTTGGTCTCAGCGACCTCACTCCCGACCTTCGCCAGCAACTGCAAGCTCCCAGCGAAATTCACGGCGCTGTGATCGAGCAGGTGCAACCAGGCAGCTCCGCCGACAACGCCGGCTTGCAACGCGGAGACGTAATCGTCCAGGTCAATCGTCACGACGTGCAAAGCGCCTCCGACGTCAAGCAAGCCTTAAGCAGCGTGCCCAAAGGCAAAGACGCATTGCTGCTGGTCTGGTCAAACGGCGGCAACACCTTCCGCGTCCTCCACGCACCCGAAGGTTCGTAGGAAGATGTGCCGCAGTTGATGTCGTAAGGAAGAAGGGTGGCCCATCCTAACGTCGCGCACCTCGACGTTAGGGTGGGCTTCTGTGTCTGTGTGGAGCGGACCGTGTGGGGCGGACACCTTGACTTCATACGCTATTAGCGTATACTTACTGAGATACCTATTAGCGTAGGATTCGAGTTCGATGGAGTTCATGGAAGCGCCCGCATTTACCCATCACTTGGCCAAGTACTTGGACGACGAGCAGTACCGCAAGCTCCAGGACGCTCTGGCCGCTGCGCCGGAATTGGGCGACGTGATTCCGGGTACCGGCGGATTCCGCAAGCTGCGCTGGGCGGATGCTCGCCGCGGCAAAGGCCGTCGCGGCGGGCTGCGGGTCATTTATTACTGGTTTGACGGCCAAAATCAGATATGGCTTATCACCGTTTATGACAAAAACGAAGCCGTGGATCTGACGCCAGAGCAAAGAAAAACGTTGAAGGCGGCGATTGACGCCGAAAAGAAATCGCGGACACGGAGATAAAGACAGTGGCCATGGCAAACAAGCGGAATCTGTTCGACGAGCTTATGGACGGCGTAGCCGCCATGAAGGCGCATCGCACCGGGAAAATCACGCTGCGTACCTATAAAGTCGAGCCGCGTGCGCTGCCTGAGCTCAAACCGAAAATGATCAAGCAGGTACGCGCGCGCTTCCACTGTTCCCGCAGCGTGTTCGCCCGCAAACTGTTCACCAACGAACGCACCCTGGAAAAATGGGAGCAAGGACGCGCCAAGCCCAACGCCCAGGCAGCCGCGCTGCTGTTACTCGCAGCCAGGTATCCCGACACATTCGAGCGCCTGGAGCACTTGGCGAAGTAGCGCATCATGCGGCCACAATCGCTCCAAAAAGTTGTGCCCGTGTGGGGCGGACGCCCTCGTCCGCCGCTTTTGACTTTTGTCGGGTGCCACACATCTCGCGCTGGTCGAGACATGGGAGAGCGCGACCACAGTCCAAGCGACGCGGCCTATATGGCGTCAGATTCGCGTCACCTTACGCGGGTCGTCGTTAACATTTCGAGCTGCTTAAGTAGGACGGGGTTCCTTGGGTCTTGGGTCAAAGCCTCCTTTACCAGTTGTACGGCTCTGCTCAAGTGGGACTCCGCCATCACTGTCATGCCATCTGTTGAGGCACGCTTTGATTTGGCGGCCTCCACCTTGGCCATTAGGCTAAGGGTGAATCCGTTGCGGTGGTAGTTCAGGGCTCGCGCAGCGAGATCGGACGCAACATCGATCTCGCCCAGGGCAAGGTGGTATTTCGCCTCGATTTCCTCCAATACGAAACGTTTCTCTGCTGGCACCTTCTTCTTTTTTAGGTCCTCTATCTCGGCCTTCGCTTCGGCCAGTTTGCCCAGATCGATTGCAGTGCTCGCCAGCGACAGTAGCGGATCGAAAAAACTTTGGTCGCCAGCCTTGGCGCGGCGAAAGTAGTCGTAAGCTTCCTCAAGCATGCCGCTCTGTTGGAGAAAACGGCCAAGCCGGAATAAAAAGGTGGGGTTCTCCGGCTGAGATCTCACGACGACGGTCATCGTGTCAACTGCCTGTTGGACTTGACCGCGTTTCCAGAAGATGTCAGCCTTCATTGAGAGTGAGAAAGAGTCCATCGGCGAGACCTTCAACGCCCGCTCGATGAATCCGCTCGCATCATCGATGTGTCCCTGGGTCAGCAGGGCCTCGGATACGCCTTGGAGAGCCGGCAGAAAGTTCGGCACCACTTCAAGAGCCTTCAGAAATTCGACACGTGCGGTATCTGGCTTGCGAGTCTCCCAGAAGACGCGCCCCCGCGCAAAGTGAAGCCTGGCTTGGCGGAACGGGCCCGTCGACCCCTCGAGGAGCTTGTCGATCGCTTTAAGCGATTCCTCGTGCCTTCCGACCCGAGAGAGATTTCGCGCGCGGTGAAAATTTATCTCGAAGTCCTCCGCGTCATCCGCAAGGAAAGCTTCGCAATACTTAAGTGAAAGTTCGTAGTCGCCTCTTTGGTACAGCTCTATGGCTGCCAGTTTCAGCTCGCCACTAAAGTCGCTCCTGAGCCTGCGAGCCTCGGCTGCGCGATCGCTCAAAAAGAGGGAACGGCAGCCCGTTGCGAGCCAGTTTACAAACCTTACCGTGTCTGGCTTTTCTTGTTTGAGCACAGCCTGAGCGTGATCCGCGATGCTCGACACCAGCCGCCTGAAATCCGGAGCGGCGCGGGCCTGTTTCCAATAGAAATCGGAGATCAGAGGATGCAGCTTGACGCGCGACGCCTCAGCTTCAAGAAGATTATGGTCAGCCAAAACATCGATGTCTTCCACGACAGAGTCCGGGAGAGCCCCGACTATCGAAGCAAGATCACTGACCGACAACGGTCCGTCGCAAATCGCCAGGATTTGAAGAATGCGCAATTGCGTGTCAGAGAACTGGGTGTTCGCCAGAATTGCGTCCGCGATGTCCCTTCTGAGACTCGTGATGTGGCCAAGGTTCTCGAGCAAGTATTCCGGTGGGTACTTCACGATCAGGGGAGCCGCGAGCCGGCCCGCTAATGGGTACCCAAACAAGTGCTCCGCCAAGGGCCTTATCGAGGGACCCGCCCTAAACGATGTACGGGAGATGCGGCTTCCCTCATTTTCAAGGATCGTCACCATGTGCTGGGTGTCCATTCCCCCGAGGCGGACGTGGCCGACGCGAAGCCCAGTGGCAATGGGGAACTTTGGGTGTCGTCTGGAAAGGAGGTAGCAAGGTACTCGAAACGCCGTTGGGAGTCCAGCAATGTGGTCGACGACGGCGAGGATATCGGCCTCCGGCTTGCCATCCTCATCCAAGAGCGATTCCAGGTGGTCGAAAATAAGAATGTGGTTTCCGTTAACCAGATTCTCGCAGCCAACAAAGAGGCGCGTCGCATATCGGCAGGCGGGGCCCCGTCCGGTGGCAGCGGCAAACCCGCCGCAGCACACAAAGTGGCTGCCAACCGGGCACCGCTGTGAGCCGGGGATAGCTCGATCGGAGCAATCCTCGGAGACTGCCATGTGCGGCGGATCGATTCTTCCGCCAGGGTCCGTTTGCCTATACCGTAAAACCCGTGCAGGCATATAACCGACTTATCCCGGGTCCGCCACGTGGAGCTCAATGATACCGAGCTCCTCGATCTGTCCACGAAGTGCCGTCGGTAAAGCGTTGTTGGACCTTCCTTCGATGATGCGGCACGAACCACTGCTGCCAATGCCCCGGCGTCCTTTGAAAGGTCGGCGTATAAGAACGGCTGGAACCTCACGGAACCTTGCAGTCGTCAATCTTGAATACTATGATCCGGAAATTTTCATCTTCGAGATGCCGGATTGTTGCCATGTGTGACTCATACCGAACCCACTGGCTTTCCAGCGACGCTTTGCTTAGCACAAGAATGAAGGTTGCCGCACCGGCGATTCCGGATTCGATTTTCTCCGGCAGCGCATCACCCAGGTCGACTTCCCTCTTGTCGACCCAAATGCCGCTGTTCTTCAAACTATTGACCAGCTTAGAAACGACGGGCCAGTCCTTGGCCGAGTAGGAAATAAACGAGTACCCGGTGGAGAGCCTTCGAAAGCGGGGCCTTTGTCGATGTTTATATGCTGGCCGGTATCTCATGGCGCCACATTATATCCGCCGTGGCTCGGGCCCTTGCGTTCGCGGGACCGGAGCTCCGCACCGAGCATCGCAAGGGGAATTGCGATGCAAAGGACAGCAGCGAACACATGTCTCATGTGGTCTCCTTGGCTCTGAATCGAGAAACGATTTCCGTGGGGAAACTTCGGGATCCTACATCTGGGGGAAGGAGAACAGTACTCCGGGAATTTCGGGGAGTCAAGGAAATCTGTCGCGTGGTTAGAGCGTCGCTCCCTCGCGGGGGGTGAATCAGGACCTAGCGCTTTATCGTATTGCCGGAAGCGCTGCGCCACCCGTTAGTCGCCTCGGCAAGCAAGCACCTGGAGTTAGCAGTTCTTGACCCAAGCCTTCTCGGCAAGATATCATATGTCGATAAATGTTAGCTCCTTGAAAATCTGAGAGTCCGCGATAGCCTCATGCAGACCTGGGAGGCCTTGCAACCGTTTCAGCGAGCTAAGTCCTTATTCCGAAATATTTTACGAATAAGTCCTTATTCTTCAAAGATTTTGAGGGTGGTGTGGACGTAACTCCTTCATTCCAAAAGATCGACGGGGGGAGGGGGTACCCCATCACTATCTGGTAATCTCCCAAAATGGGTCTGCGGGCGGAGCGTAGATTTGCACCGCTGGATGGGTCGGAGACCCGTCCCCACACTGGTGATGTGCCACACGCTTAGAATGCTGAGCCGGAGCCGAGCAGACTGTAGAGCAGGACTACCAGGACGATGCCGGTGAAGATCATGTACATGCGATCGCGCTCAGCGGCGAAGCCCCAGATGGAGAGGGCGACGCGGAAGACTGGGGTGGCGATCAGCAGGAGCAGTCCGAACTGGATGATGCCGCGGCCGTGGAATCCGAAGGCGAAGCGGACGATGCCGCCGACGCTTTTGAGGTCGGAGGGCTCGCCTTGAAATATGCGGTAATTTGCCGGCTCGCGGCCATGCCGGGCCAGGTATACGATTCCTCCGATCGCGACCACGAACGCCGAGAGGGAGACGCCGGCGCGAAGCAGATTGCCGACCAGGTTTTCCAGTTTCTGGTCGGTCCAAACGCCTTTTGACCCAGTCCCTTTTGACCCAGTCCCTTTTGACCCAGCTTGATTTTCGCTCGCCTCAGTCAAATTAAATTCCTCCCGTCAGGCCTTTGTAGAGCATCTGCAGGCCGAGCACCGCGATCACGACGCTGAACACGATGCGCAACACCTTGGTCTCCGCTTTCACCAGAATGCGCGCACCGAACATGGAGCCCGCAAGTACGCCCAGCATTACCGGCATGGCGAGGCCGGGATCGACGTAGCCGCGGTTGAGGTACACGCCCGCGCTGGCCGCGGCCGTGACCCCGATCATGAAGTTGCTGGTCGTGGTCGAGACTTTGAAGGGGATTTTCATGGCCTGATCCATGGCGAGAACCTTGACCGCTCCGGAGCCGATGCCGAGCAATCCCGAAAGCGCGCCCGCGCCGAACATCAGACTGAAACCGAGCGGCACGCGCTGCACATTGTAATGGCGCGTTCCTCCCTCTTCAGAGGGGAAGTCTCCATTCATGCGAAGCTTCGTCGCCAGCGGATCGGGCGGGAGATTGCGCTGAGCGCGAGGCCGCGGCTTGCGGGAAAGATACGCGGAATAGAGAAGCATTACCCCGAAGATTACGGCGAGAGCCTTGGTGGAAATGAAGGCGGCCAGAAATGCGCCCACCAACGCGCCCACCGTGGTCGCGATCTCGAGGAACATGCCGATGCGAATGTTGGAGAATCCCTCTTTCACGTAGGCGGCGGCCGCGCCCGATGATGTCGCGATGACGGAAACCAGGGAAGCTCCGATGGCGTAGCGGATGTCGACCTTGAAGAAGAGGGTGAGCAGAGGGACAAGGACGACTCCGCCGCCAAGTCCGGTGAGCGATCCGAGGAGCCCGGCCACAAACGACCCCGCCGCCACCAGAATGGTGAATTCAAGAATGTTCATTGCAACCCCGAAGAAAGAGTTTGCCACATTCGGTGAGCTAGCAGTGTAACGCGAAGGATTCCGCGCGGCGTTTAGAGCTGCGAATTTGGCTGCTTGTTAGTGAAGATCATTAGCGATTCCACCGGGAGTGCTAACGCGACGAGTTCGAATTCTGGATTGACATTCGCCAGGCGGAGGAATATGTTGATCGGCAATTCGGCGAACGGAAAAGTGCAGGCTCGACGGCTGCGTTTCCGAGGGGGGTTCTAGTCGCCGGCTTCCCCAAAGAGAATTGAGACAGTGTCTTCGGGCACTGAGCGGAGAGGGTTGGCTTGCGCTCGTGCGCTTTGGTACAGCGAGGACTCGCGCATCCACCGGCAGGCAAGGTCGGATTTCTGTGAGGAGGCAACGTGGCTAGTTTGAAGATCACACCACAAACAGTTTTGTTGACATCGGGGCAGGCCGTAACTTTTCAGGCGACCGATGCCAACGGTCAGCCGGTTGCTGTGAGTTGGAGTCTGAATCCGCCGATCGGCGCCTTGGTGACTCCGGTGGCTCCGGCGGCTGGCAACGTGCCCGCACCGGCCATCGCCTCCCCAGTGCCGTCGGTGACCTACGTGGCGCCGCCACTGGTAGCTGCCGCGCAGACGATCGCGCTCATCGCCAGCACAGCGGACGACTCGGCGAGCGCGACGATTGCCCTGACACCTGACGCCATCGCCATTGTTCCGGCGAAAGTTGACCTCAAAGCTGACCAGACGCAGCAGTTTGTGGCTATCGTTGCGGCGGCTCCAGCTTCAGAGGGAGTCCCAACAGAAAAGATAACCTGGATTCTAAGCCCTCCACTTGGAAGCCTGGACCAGACGGGCTTGTACCAGGCCCCACATGAGATCGCAGACTCAACGACCTTGAATGTCATTGCTACAGGCGCCACGCTGGGAAAGCAGGCGGTGGCCACCGTGAATCTGGCGTCGCCACCGTGGCAAGGTATAGGGGTCAATGTCTTGGGTGCATATCTTCTTGCGGTGTTCTTGCTCGTGTTCTTAATGGTGGGGCTCTGGCCTCCGGCGTTGCCAAGTCCGGAGGCGGCGGCAGCGAATCGCATCCAAGCAGAAAGGACGTTGGATGAGAAGACGACGGCGCTGGAGAATGCTGAGGTTGCGGCAGCTGAAGCACAAGCTGCCGTGGCAAAATTGCAGGCGGGGAGTAACAAGCAGGGCCCACCGACGGGAGCTGCAGGAACCAAAACCGACGAAAGTGCCGCAACTCTTGAGGCGGCGAATGCCAAGCTCGAGGCGGCGAAATTTGTTCTGCAGCGTGCGCAGGCAAGCCGGGAATCCGCCGTGGCGGATCTCGAGAAAAAGCGGGGGGATGAGGAAACTGTCAATGATCCTAGTGTGAGAACCAAACTTGCCCGCCACATCAACCGCGAACTTGACCTGCTTTGGCTGGTTTTGTTGGCAGGAGCTTTGGGCAGCTTTCTCCACACTGCTCAGTCATATTCAGACTACGTGGGCAATCGAACGCTCAAGAGCAATTGGGCGTGGTGGTACGCTTTCCGTCCGTTCATCGGAGCCGGTTTGGCGCTGGTCTTTTATGCCGCAGTGCGCGGGGGATTTATGGCGATCACCACAGGTACAAACGTCAAGGCCTCGGAACTTAATGCCTTTGGCGTGGTTTCGATCGCTGCCCTAGTGGGCATGTTCTCGAAAGCTGCAACGACCAAGCTCGGTGAAGTGTTCGACACGCTCTTTAAGTCGGACAAAGCCACCGAATCCAAGGACAAGCTGGTACCTTCGTCGCAGACTGCAAGTCAGCCCGCGGGTAAAGCTACGACCACATCAACTGCGACGAAGTAACGGAGAGATAAGAACACCGTCGGACTAGCACTGGCAGGAGGTACATCGTGAGGAAGAAGAATCCGTGGAGCGAAGCCGCACCTCTTCTGATCGCCCTTGCCTTTCTGGTCGTGCCCATCATCGTGCTGGTAAGAATGGCATGGGCAGAGCGCGATCCGACCGGGGATTATATAAGAGCGGTGCAGGTGGCAATGCAGCCCGACGTTTCGCACGTCTCGCACTCTTTGGTATCGGTCGACCTCGATAAGCCGGTGACGGTAGTCGCGTGGATGCGGAAGGATCAGGTTCCGGATTACGAAGGGAAAACTACAACACCCAAGAATAAGAACACCTGGGTGACTGTAGTTCCCCGGTTGAAACAATTCTGCCAGGATTACGTAAAGTCCCACGGCGCCGATCCGGACGAACTGAGATTACGCCTGAAGCAGCGATTGGGTCTGCCACCGCAGCCGAACTACGACTGGTTTGTGGAGCTCACGGTGGATCCTAAAGATGTCTCCAAGCTCTTTCGTCCTTGCGGAGACCCCTCGCCCACGGGCAATACTTGCGACGTAGCCTCTCCGCCGAAACCGGAGGATATAAAGGAGAAGCTCAAACACCTGGATCCGGGGAACAGCAAAGAGGTCGAAGAGTATTGGGTGCTTAGCAACTACTACGGGTCTTTCGCGTCTCAGTATCAGTATCCCTGGACGCAGCTTGGTTACACTTTCGACTGGGCCCCGAGAGAAGACGGAAGCGACGACTTCGTGAGATGGGGTGAAAGCGAATTCGTGATTCCAGCGGGAGCTCCGATTCAGTTCGTCTCTGCCACGGATACCGTCGCGTACTGTACGCCGCACTAATCCGCGTCGCGAAAAATACCGGGGTTAACCCGTCAAGCCACCCTTAGACTCTTAAGCTTAGCCCGCCCAAATTAATTTTGAGATAGTGGTTACTCACTTGCCATCCAGGTGTGAGGTGTTTCCAGACTGGTTTTCCACAGCTTGAGATGGTCCATCTGTCACTGACGGGTGGTGTGTTTGTCACTGACGATGAACTGGTCCTCTACTCATACTCAACTTACCCTTACGAAACGGGTTGGTTGCGAACGAGCGTACAGGCGCTTTCGGCGATGATTTCCGCGGGCGGCCAGCTGACCGTTAGAAAGAATAAATAATGGGCCAGCCTTTGAATTTGCTGATTGTTGAGGATTCCCAAGATGATGCCGATCTACTACTGCACGTTTTGCGTCCTGCTGGTTATGAGCCTGCGTATGAAATCGTGGACACTCTGCCGACGATGCGCACGGCCTTGGAACAAAAAGATTGGGATGTAATCACCTCTGATCATTCCATGCCAGAATTCAGCGCCCCTGCTGCCCTGGCGCTGGCCAAAGAACTGCGCCCGAACTCCCCGTTCATCGTGGTATCCGGCGAGAATGACCTTGATCTTGCCGTATCCCTGATGAAAAGCGGGGCGCGGGACTACATCA
The DNA here is from genome assembly GCA_963838765.1 of uncultured Acidobacteriota bacterium. Classification (GTDB taxonomy): domain Bacteria; phylum Acidobacteriota; class Terriglobia; order Terriglobales; family Acidobacteriaceae; genus JABDBE01. The sequence goes on from CAWISU010000071.1 coordinate 22,806, forward strand.
GAAAAGATGAATTGGCCCGTCTTGTCCCGACCATCAAAGAGGTGATGGGCGATGTGGAGACAAAGCGGGAGCAGCAACGGGCGGAGTATTTGCTGCAAGTTTCGGAAGCCCGATACCGGCGGCTCTTTGAAACGGCGCAGGACGGCATCCTGATTCTGGACGCGGAAACAGGCCAGATCACAGACGTAAACCCCTACCTGATGAAGATGCTGGGATACGCTCAGGAAGACTTTCTGGGCAAGAAACTATGGGAAATCGGTTCCTTCAAAGACGGTGAGGCGTCCAAGTCTACTTTCCTGGAATTGCAGAGCCAGGGCTACGTCCGATACGAAGATCTGCCGCTCGAGGCCAGCGATGAACGGCGCGTCGACGTGGAGTTTGTGAGCAACGTGTACATGGTGGGCGACAAGAAAGTGATCCAATGCAACATTCGCAGCATCACCCGGCGCAAGGAAGCCGAAGCCAAAGTCCGCCTTCCCAACACAGAACTCGAACAACGATTGCAGGATCAGACCATGCAACTGCAAGTGCTCAATAAAGAAGCGGAGAATTTCAGCTATTCGATCGCGCATGATTTGCGCGCGCCTTTGCGCTGGATTGGCGGTTTCGCCCAAGCCCTGGAGGAAGGCCACGCCAGCCAACTGGATGCGGAGGGCCGGCATTTCATTCAGAAGATTCGCGATTCCACCGAACACATGGGCGCCCTGCTTGACGGCCTTATCGAAGTGGCCCGCTTCTCCCGCACCGACCTCAGACGAGAGCCCGTGGACCTGACGGCCACGGTCCGCCACGTAGCTGCTGAATTGCAGCAGGATGATCCCGAGCGCAAAGTTGAATTGGTGGTTGCCGAAGGCATTACCGCGAACGGCGATCCCCGGTTGCTGCAAAGGGTATTGGAAAACCTGCTCAACAACGCCTACAAGTTCACTTCCAAACGTGCCCTCGCCCGCATTGAATTCGGGGTCGCGCCGCAAGCGGATGGAAGGGTGGCCTATTTTGTCCGGGATAACGGCATCGGTTTTGACATGGCCTACGCGGACCAATTGTTTGGTGCTTTCCAGCGCCTGCATGGCGCCAAGGAATACCCGGGCACCGGGATTGGCTTGGCGACGGTGGGGCGCATCATCCACCGTCACGGGGGCCAGGTGTGGGCCGAGGGCGCGGAGGAACACCAGCGCAACGTTTTATTTCACGCTCTAGGTACGAGTTGTCATCCCGAGCAAAGCGAGGGATCTGGGTGTTTGCGTGCGGCGGCATTCCGGTGCTGCTCGCAAGAACCGAGATCCCTCGCTTCGCTTTGATTGGATAACAACGACGGCTCCTTGCGGGCGCCGAGTAGACTTGAGTTTTTGCGAAGAACCAAGACTCGGGGCGAAAGGAGCCGCCAATGAAGATTATAGGCTGTGATTTCCATCCGAGTTTCCAACAGATTGCCATGGTCGATACCGAAAGCGGAGAGCAAAGCGAAAAAAAGCTGACCCCGGCAGAAGCGGTGCAGTTCTACAGTCAGTTGCCAGGGCCGGTTTTAGTGGGCATGGAAGCTTGCGGGAACACGCTGTGGTTCGAGCGTCTGCTGGCCCAGTTCGGACACGAGCTGTGGTTGGGAGATGCGGGCAAGATCCGAGCCCTGGAAGTGCGCAAGCAGAAGACCGACCGCAGAGATGCGGAGCTGCTGTTGCAGTTGTTGCTGGAGAAACGATTTCCGCGGATCTGGGTGCCGAGCCCGGAGCAGCGGGATCTGCGGCAGTTGCTGCTGCATCGCCACAAGCTGGTGGGGATGAGGCGGCAGGTGAAGAACCAGCTGCAGCATCTGGCGCTGAACCAGGGGGTGCAGCAAAAGCACAAGCTGTGGACGGCAGCGGGAAGGAAGCTGCTGGAAGAGCTGGCGCTGACCGGTTGGACGGCGCAGCGGCGGGAAGAGTTGCTCTCGTTGCTGGACGATCTGGAGCCGAGGATTGGGAAACTGGACCAGGCGGTGCGGGAAGCGGCCGAGAAAGATCGCGTGGCCCAGAGGCTGCAGACGCATCCCGGAGTCGGACCGATTACCGCTCTGGCATATTCGGTCACGCTGGGCGAGGTCGGACGATTTCGGCACAGCCGGCAAGTGGTGAGTTACCTGGGGCTGAATCCGGCGGAGCATTCCAGCGGTGGCCGGCAGCGGCTGGGATCGATCAGCAAGCAAGGCAATCCCATGTTACGCAGTCTGTTGGTGGAGGCGGGCCAGAGCGCGGCCCGTCTGGTACCAGAGTTGAAGCGCGCCTATCAGCGGCTGAAGCACAGAAAACATTCTTCTGTGGCCAAGGTGATGGTGGCGCGCAAACTGGCGGTGCGGCTGTACTGGATGTGGAGAAACCAACAGCCGAATTCCGCCACTCGCATGCAGGGCAGCCCGAGTCATCCTGTGGCTGAGGTGTAAAAGCCGTCCGTTTGAGTGGGCGCCCTGCCTCCCTGAATTGGTCGGGGAGTTTGAACGAACAATCATGGTCGGACGTAGAGACCGAATAGATGGTTGGTGGAGCACAAGCTGCCACCTGTGATTCAACGTGAAATGCGCGAGTCTTGGTCATCGTGAAAAAGTCAAAACCCCATAGAGAGCGAAATGGCGCTTCTTTCAAACCCAAAGCGTCGGCGCTCCCGTACGCCCTTGACACCGCCGTCGTTGTTATAGACGGGATGACGAGTATTTTTGTATCCAAAACTAGTCCGCCTGCGCCACTGCTTTGCTGACTTCTCGCGCTGTGGGTGATTCAGTCTCCCGCGCATCCACTACCGCGATGGCGACCACGTTCACGATCTCCTCCACTTCGGCGCCGCGGGCCAGCAAATGCACCGGCCGAGACATGCCCATGAGGATGGGCCCGAGGATCTCGGCGCCGCCGACTGTGGTTAGCAGCTTGTATGTGATGTTGGCGGAGGCAAGATCGGGGAACACCAGCACGTTGGCGCCGCCCTTCAGCGAACTGAACGGATAAGTCTGCTCCAGTTTTTCGGGTGAGACGGCAACGTCAGCCATGATCTCTCCGTCCACGATCAGCGTGGGGTCGGCCTTGTGCAGCAGTTCCACTGCCTTCCGGACCTTGTCGCAGAACGGATGCTGGGTGCTGCCAAAGTTGGAGAAGGAAAGCATGGCAACACGCGGCACGAGGTCGAAGCGGCGAGCCTCTTGCGCGGCGCACAGAGCGATCTCCACAAGGTCTTCCGCGGAGGGATCGATATTGACGCTGGTGTCGGCCAGGAATAAGAGGTCTCCGTCGCGCGTGATCAGGGGATAGCATCCAGCGACTGTGTGCAGGCCTTCGCGCACGCGCACGATCTGGAGCGCGGGGCGGATGGTGTCGGGAAAGTGCTGGCTCACGCCGGAGACCAGAGCATCGGCATCGCCCATGTGAACCATCATGGACGCGAAAATATTGCGCTCGTTGATCAGCGTGCGCGCCTCGGTGAGCGTGACGCCGCGACGCTGGCGCAGACGGAATAGTTCCTGGATGTAGCCCTCGCGAAACGCAGATGAGGCCGGGTCGACAATTTCCGCGTCTTTCAGATCCAAGCCGAGCTCATTCGTTTTGGCTTGAATGGTTGCAGTATTGCCGAGCAGAATAGGCGTGGCGATTTTCTCGTCCAATATTGTTTGGCAGGCGCGCAGGATTTTGTCGTTGTCTCCTTCGGGGAAGACGACGTGCTTGGGTTTGGCTTGGGCTTTGAGAATCATCATGCGCGAGATCTCGTGGGCTTTGCCTAAGCGGCGCTCGAGTTGTTCGCGGTATTCGTCAATGTTGATTGGCTCCTGGGCCACTCCAGTTTCCATCGCTGCCTGGGCTACGGCGGAGGACTCCCACACCAGTACGCGCGGATCAAACGGTTTCGGGATCAGGTAATCGGGACCGAACTCGAGACGACTAACTCCGTAGGCGCGGCAGACTGAGTCAGGCACATCTTCCTTGGCCAGGTTTGCCAGGGCGCGCGTGGCTGCGAGTTTCATCTCTTCATTAATCTCCGTGGCATGCACGTCCAGGGCGCCGCGGAAAATGAAGGGGAAGCCGAGCACGTTGTTCACCATGTTGGGATAGTCTGAACGCCCAGTGCACATGATGATGTCGGCGCGGCAGGCTCTGGCGTCTTCGTAAGTAATTTCGGGATCGGGATTCGCCATGGCGATGACGATCGGTCGTGGAGCCATCGAGCACACCATGTCCTGTGTGACCACGCCGCCGACGGAAAGGCCGAGGAACATATCGGCGCCCACGATAGCCTCGGCGAGCGTGCGCAGCTTGGTATCTTGCGCGAAGCGGTCCTTGTAAGGATTCATGCCTGCGGTGCGGCCCTTATAAACCACACCCTTGGTGTCGCACAGCGTGATGTTCTCCCGCTTCATGCCCAGCCGGACGTAGTGCTCGCCAGTGGCAACAGCCGAGGCGCCGGCGCCGTTAATGACGAGACGGATTTTGCTTATGTCCTTGCCCACCACTTCCAGAGCGTTCAATAACGCAGCTCCGGAAATGATTGCGGTGCCGTGCTGGTCGTCGTGGAAGACGGGAATCTTCATCGTCTTCTTCAACGTCTCTTCGATGTAGAAACATTCTGGCGCCTTGATGTCTTCAAGGTTGATGCCGCCGAAAGTTGGTTCGAGCAACTGGCAGACCTTGATGATTTCGTCGGGGTCGTGGCTGTTAATTTCAATATCGAAGACATTCACACCGGCGAAGCGTTTGAACAAGACGGCCTTCCCTTCCATGACTGGCTTGCCGGCCAGCGCCCCGATGTCGCCCAGTCCGAGGACTGCCGTACCATTGGTCACGACTGCGACCAGGTTGCCGCGGCCGGTGTACTTGAAGGCATCGTGTGAATTGTGATGGATCTCCATGCACGGTATCGCCACTCCGGGGGTGTAGGCGAGGCTTAGATCGTGTTGGGTGCGGCAAGGCTTGGTGGGAGTGACTTCAATCTTTCCCGGGCGTGTGCCGAAATGATATTCGAGCGCTTGTTGCTTAGTGACCGGCATATGTTCTCCTTATGATTTCTTGCGACTTGATTTTTCGTGATGTCGGGATGGCTTTTAGCGCAAACCGAATTGCCTTGCGCTGAACGTGATCGAGCTGATTTCATAAGTCCTTAAAGCCTGTAAGAACCTTGGGGGCTGAAGTCCTCGTTTGTCGCAACACAATCGGCACGGCTGAAGCCGTGCCCCTTCCCCAAAGAGCGTTTATGGACAGTCCTACCATCAATTAGAACTATGACTCCTTGACCCTAACCGTGCTGTGATGCCGATCACTCACCGCAGTGAGTCCCGACAGTAGCCTGACACGCGAGAGTGAAGCCTTAATCTCCGCTGAGAATTCTCCAAGCCTCGCGGCCCGTAACCATTACGTGCTGGATACTCTTGACCGCCTTCATGTACTGCGCGCGCTCGAAGGCGGAGGGGTTCGGGCAGCGGAGCTGGCTCATGCTGCCCTTCATCTGCTGAACCGAATCATATTCGTGTTTCTCCATCCATAACCGCACGCCATCCTCGATATACCGCAGATGGCTGATGCCGTTCCGCAGAAGTGTGGAGCAGAGCATGGTAACGTCGGCGCCGACCATCAATAATTTGACAACGTCCTCGGGCCCGTGCACGCCGCTGGTAGCTCCCAGGCTGGCACGGATGCGGCCGTAAAGGATGCCGATCCAGGTTAGCGGAAGTCGCAAAGCTTGCGGAGTGCTGAGCAACACGTTTGGTTGGATTTCCAACTCGTCGAGGTTGATGTCTGGTTGATAGAAGCGATTGAACAGCACTAATCCGTTTGCGCCAGCCTCGTCGAGCCGCTTGGCCATGTTGGCCATATTGCTGAAGAAAGGGCTGAGCTTGACGGCGACTGGAATTGTCACTACCGACTTCACTGCCTTGAGAATGTCGAAATATTGTTGCTCGACGGCGATAGAGCTTAGCTCCGGATCCGTGGGAATCCAATAGATGTTGCATTCGAGCGCGTCGGCGCCCGCTTCTTCGATCAGCTTGGCGTACTTAGTCCAACCGCCGACCGTCGAGCCGTTGAGGCTGGCGATAATCGGCACCGATACCGCTTCCTTGGCGCGACGGATGTGATTCAGATATCCTTCGGGTCCCAAGTGGAATTCAGCGGGCTGAGGAAAAAACGAACTGGCCTCCGCAAAACTGTCAGTCCCTTCGGCCAGATGGTGTTCCAGCTCGAAGCTCTCCTGCCGCAATTGCTCCTCGAATAGCGAATACAAAACCACCGCGGATGCGCCGGCGTCTTCGAGGTGGCGGATGCCATCCAGCTCTTGCGATAGTGGCGATGCGGAAGCAACCAAAGGTGTGCGAAGCCGCAAACCCAGGTAATTCGTCCTGAGGTCGATCATGATTCCTCCTGTGCAACAAACTCATCCTCTGTCATTTCGAGGAGCGAAGCGACGAGGAATCTCGGTTTCCTCGGCCGCGCAAGAACCAGACCCTTGCTGCGCTCGGGATGACAATCGTTAAATTTGGTCAGCAAATCCGAGACGTTGCAAGCAACGTCTCTACCGCCGTCTTACGATTTCTGCACAGACGCAGCTTGCTGCGTCTCTGTTTCCCGTGGCGTGTTGGCCGGTTCTTTGCCGTTCTTCCGCTGCGCCAGATATTCATAGAGGTGAAAGCGGGTTTCGGCATCATGCTGCGCCTCATGCCAGAGATGCTTGGCCTCCTCCGGATTACTCTTGGTCAGCATCTTGAAGCGCGTTTCCATGGTCAGGTAATCGGCGACTTTGCGCGTCGGTGTTCGCGAGTCGAGAGTCAGCGGATTTTCGCCCTGAGCCGTTCGTTCGGGATTGTAGCGATAGAGCAGCCACTGTCCGGAATCAACTGCCGCTTTCTGGTTTGACATCGCCGTGGTCATGTTGATGCCGTGCGCGATGCAGTGCGAGTACGCGATGATGAGGCTCGGGCCGTTATAGGCCTCAGCTTCAAGAAACGCCTTCAGGGTGTGCTCGTCTTTTGCGCCCATGGCCACGCTGGCGACATAAATGTTGCCGTAGCTCATGGCGATAAGTCCCAGATCTTTCTTGGCACCCGGCTTGCCGCCGGCGGCAAATTTCGCAACCGCCGCGCGCGGTGTGGATTTGGACGCTTGTCCTCCGGTGTTGGAGTAGACCTCGGTATCGAGCACGAGCACGTTAACGTTGCGCCCGCTCGCCAGCACATGATCGAGTCCGCCGTAGCCGATGTCATAAGCCCAACCGTCTCCGCCGACTATCCAAATGCTTTTCTTGACCAGCAGGTCGGCGACGGCGAGCAGTTGCTTCGCATCCAGCGAATCGACGCCGTGCAGTTTTTCTTTCAGCAGGTCGACGCGCTGGCGCTGTTCGTAAATGTCGGCTTCGTCTTTCTGCGGAGCGGTGAGAATCGCGGTCGCGAGTTCGTCCCCGATCGTTCCTGCCACGCGTTTAACTAATTCCTGCGCGAACTCGGTCTGCTTATCGATGGAGAGCCGGAAGCCGAGACCGAACTCCGCATTGTCCTCGAAGAGAGAGTTCGACCAGGCAGGTCCGCGGCCGGCGGCGTTTTTCGTCCAAGGAGTCGTCGGCAGGTTGCCGCCGTAGATCGAGGAGCATCCCGTCGCGTTCGCAATGATTGCGCGGTCGCCAAACAATTGCGACATCAGCTTGAGATATGGAGTTTCGCCGCAACCGGCGCAGGCGCCCGAGAACTCAAACAGCGGTTCCTGAACCTGCTGTTGGCGGATGTTGGTGATTTTGATGTTGCGGCGGTCAAGCTCCGGGATCTTGAGGAAGAAATCCCAGTTCTCGCGCTCGGGCACGCGCAGCGGAGGTTGTGGGACCATGTTGATCGCCTTCAGCCGCGTTTCGGCTTTGTTCTTCACCGGGCAAACTTCGACGCAAATGCCGCAGCCGGTGCAGTCTTCTGGGGCCACCTGAATCGTGTACTTCAGGCCTTGCCATTCTTTGTCGCGACTCTCCGTCGATTTGAAAGTTGTGGGAGCGTTTTGCAGTTCCTTCGTGTCGTAGACCTTGATGCGAATCACCGAATGTGGACAAACCATTGCGCACTTTCCGCACTGGATGCAAATCTTCGGATCCCAGGCAGGAATTTCGAGTGCCAGGTTGCGCTTCTCCCATTTCGCGGTCCCGGTGGGAAAAGTGCCGTCGACCGGAAATGCGCTGACCGGCAATTCGTCGCCGCGTCCCGCGTACATCATGCCCAGAACATCTCGTTCGAATGCTGGCGCTGAGGGAGAGAACGGTGGCGGCATCTCGATCGTGCTGCTCAGTTCGGCAGGGACTGTCACTTCGAACAGATGGGCCAACGTTTCTTCCACGGCCTTCATGTTCTTCTGCACGATCTCTTCGCCCTTGCGTCCGTAGGTGTCGCGAATCGATTTGCAAATCGCCTCAATCGCTTGGTCCCCAGGCAGAACTGCGGAAATGGCGAAGAAGCACACCTGCAAAATTGTGTTCATGCGGCTGCCCATGCCGGTGTCGCGTGCAACCTGGTAGGCGTCGATCACATAAAACTTCGCGCGTTTGGAAATGATCTGTTCTTGCACCGGGCGCGGCAGGTGGTCCCAAACTTCGTCCGCCCCGAATGGACTATTCAGCAGGAAAGTTCCGCCCGGAACGAGCGCGCTCAGCATGTCGTAGCGTTCGAGAAAAATCCACTGGTGACACGCGACAAAATTAGCCTTCGAAACCAGATAACTGGAGCGAATGGGCTGAGGCCCGAACCGCAGATGCGAAATAGTTACCGCCCCTGACTTCTTCGAATCGTAGACGAAGTAGCCCTGTGCATAATTGTCCGTGTTTTCCCCAATGATTTTGATCGAGTTCTTGTTGGCGCCGACCGTGCCGTCCGCGCCTAAACCATAAAACATTGCGCGAACCACGTTTTCGGGTTCAGTAGAAAACTCGGCGTTATACGACAAACTGGTGTGGCCGATGTCATCCTGAATGCCGATAGTGAAGTGATCTTTCGTCGGATCCGCCTTCAGATTGTCGTAGACCGCCTTGACCATTGCAGGCGTGAACTCCTTGGACGAGAGCCCGTAGCGCCCACCCACGACTGCCGGGGCGGTTTGTCGCGAACTGCCAAGTTTCACTCCTTCGTGAAGCGCGTTCACCACATCGAGATACAGCGGTTCGCCAATCGCTCCCGATTCCTTGGTGCGATCGAGCACAGCGATCTTTTTCACGCTGGCGGGCAAAGCTTCGAGGAACGCCTGCACCGGGAACGGACGGTACAAATGTACTTTCAGCAGCCCGAGCTTTTCGCCCTGCGCGTTGAGAGCATCGACCGCTTCGTGAGCCACCTCGGCGCCCGAACCCATCATCACGATCACGCGCTCGGCATCGGGCGCGCCCACGTAATCCACTAAATGATAGGAGCGGCCCACCTGCTGAGCGAACTTGTTCATCACGGACTGCACGATTTCCGGGCAAGCGTCGTAGTACGAGTTGGCCCGCTCGCGCATCTGGAAGAACACGTCGGGATTCTGCGCCGTGCCGCGCAAAACCGGATGGTCTGGCGAGAGCGCGCGCTGGCGATGCTCGAAAATCCGATCCATATTAATGAGCGCTCGCATGTCATCTTCGGCCAGCATTTCAATCTTGTTCACTTCATGCGAGGTGCGGAAGCCGTCGAAGAAATGCAAGAAAGGAATACGCGACTCGAGTGCGGCGGCGTGCGCAATCAGCGCCATATCCATGGCTTCTTGGACGGAATTAGAGCTCAACAAGGCGAAGCCGGTGGCGCGGCAAGACATGACATCGGAGTGGTCGCCGAAGATCGACAGCGCGTGAGTGGCTAAGGTTCGTGCCGAAACGTGAAACGCCGTGGGCGTAAGTTCCCCGGCAATCTTATTCATGTTCGGGATCATGAGCAGCAGACCCTGGGACGCCGTGAAAGTAGTGGCCAGCGAACCGGTCTGCAGCGCGCCGTGCACCGCTCCAGCAGCTCCGCCTTCGCTCTGCATCTCCATCACGTGAGGCACGGTTCCCCAAATATTCTGGATTCCCTGAGACGCCCACTCGTCCGCCCATTCGCCCATGTTCGAAGAAGGAGTAATCGGATAGATGGCAATGACTTCATTAACCCGGTAGGCGACGTAGGCGACCGCCTCATTTGCATCCATGGTCTTGAATTTGCGCTTCATGATTCCCTGCCCCGCCTTAAATAAAGGAGTGTGTAAATTTCTGGTTTCCCATTGGACAGCATAAGCATGGACCATGGCCCGCCATGAACGCAGCCAAGCCCGTCACAGGCACATGTGATCTGCGTCACAAGACGTGGTGTGAGGAAGATCACACTGGCGTGTGCCTTGCAGCACAGCCAAGCGTTGTATCCCGGCGGACACTGACTTTAGCGGAACCGGCTCAACCAGCTGTGGATCGCGCAAGATGCGACCCAACCAGCGAGCCTGCTTCGAGGGCGACATGCAAAGGGTTTTACAGGAGGCTGGTTTATGCTTTCACCATATGGGATGGAGATTGTAGAAAGCTGTCTTACATGCAAGCTGCGCGCGGATCGCATCTTCTGCGATCTGCCGGCTACCGCGCTACAGACCTTTGAAGGCATCAAGTATGCGACCGCGTATCCCCAAGGGGCAGTACTGTTTGTCGAAGGGCAGCTCCCGCGCGGCATCTTTGTGTTGTGCAAAGGCAGTGTAAAGCTCTCCATTAACTCCCCGAACGGCAGAACCATGATTGTGAAGCTGGCCGAGCCCGGGGAAGTGCTGGGACTAAGCGCCACCATCTCCGGCAAACCTTACGAGGTAACCGCAGAGACGCTCGACCCTTGCCAGGTTAACTTCGTCAAACGCGATGACTTCCTGCACTTTCTGAAAGATGATGTGGAGGCCTGCTTCAAGGTGGCCGAGCAGTTAAGCGAAAAGTATCACAATGCTTGCCAGGAAGTGCGTACGCTAGGACTGTCGCACTCCGCCGCCGAGAAATTGGCCAACTTGCTTCTGGAATGGAGCGCCAAGAACAACGAATCCTCCAAAGCGGAACCCCGCTTGAAGCTGAGACTCACCCACGAGGAAATCGCGCAGATGATCGGAACCTCGCGCGAAACGGTGACCCGGCTGTTTGCCGATATGAAGAAACATCAGATCGTGCAGTCGAAAGGCTCGACCCTGGTAATTCGTAACACGGCAGCGCTGCGCGAGATTGCCAACCACAACTAGTGATCTTTGCCTTTAATTGACGCCGGGCGTCCTCGCCCGGCTTGACCCTTCGACCTCGCTCGGGGCAGGCTCGCGAGACGCCCGTCCTCCACCAGCAACAAAATGACTTACCTCCCGTGACGTCCATCACAATTCCCGGTGATGACTATCACCGCGAGGTCATTCACGCTGCTCTATCGTTGCCCTAGGGTGAGCGACAAAACCCAGGTTCAACTAGACGGGGAGGCCGCAAATGTCATCGTCAAACGGCAACGGGCAGCATACAAGCCAAAACAAGCCACGATTGATTTTCTGGGAATTGACCAAAGGCTGTAATCTCCGTTGCATCCATTGCCGGGCCAGCGCGACCGAACTGAGTTCGCCAGATGATCTCTCCACCCAAGGTGCACGCGATATCATCGATCAGATTGCCGAAGTGTCCACGCCTATCCTGGTGTTGAGCGGGGGTGAGCCACTCTTTCGTTCCGACATCTTCCAGTTGGCGCGCTATGGCACGGACAAAGGTCTGCGCGTCGCGCTCGCCACAAATGGCACGCTGGTTACGAAGCAGGTCGCGCAATTAATCGTCGATAGCGGGGTGCGCCGCGTGGCCATCAGCCTCGACGGCGCGGATGCGCTAACCCACGACAGTTTTCGCGGCATTCCCGGCGCCTTCGATGCAGCCATTGCCGGTTTCCGCAATCTGAAGAATCTGGGCATGTCGGTGCAGATTAACACCACCATCGCCCGCCACAATGCCCATCAGCTTCCGCAGGTGCTCGAACTGGCGAAGTCGCTGGGAGCGGACGCGCTGCATACATTCTTGTTAGTGCCGGTAGGTTGCGGCGTCGATATCGCGGCCGAGCAGATGGTTCCACCAGAAGAGTACGAGCGCATGCTGAACTGGTTCTACGATCGCTCGCTCGAAGGCGGCATCGAAATGAAGGCAACCTGTGCGCCCCACTATTTCCGCGTGGTTCGCCAACGCCGCGTTGCCGAACGCCGTTCCGAGGCAGCCGCCCAGGCCGCACATGCAGTGCAAGAACCAGCTCAAGGTTCGCCACATATCGGTCCCACCGAAATGGCAATGCCCGGCTCAACCGGCATCGAACTGAAACCTCATGGGATCGGCCACGCAGTCGGGCATCCCGGAACTCATCCCTCCGATATGAACGCCATGACCAAGGGATGCCTGGCCGGAACCGCCGTGTGTTTCATCTCGCATCAAGGCGAGGTCTTTCCCTGTGGATATTTGCCAGCCTTGGCAGGAGATCTGAAAAAACAGTCGTTCGCCGACATCTGGGAAAACTCGGTCGTGTTCAACCAACTGCGCGATGTCAACAACCTGAAGGGCAAATGCGGCTGCTGCGAGTTCCGCAATATCTGTATGGGATGCCGCGCGCGCGCCTACGCCGCCACCGGCAATTATCTGGACGAGGAACCGTTCTGCGTCTACCAGCCGCGGACTGCAAGTCTGAAAGAAAAAGAAAATGATAATGGGCTGGTCGAACTCGCACGCTAGGGACACCATTCACCACAGCGGCACAGAGAATGCAAATGTGCAACCGGGCTTTGATCCGGCCATTTCGTTTTCTCTGTGCCCCTATATCTCTGTGGTGAAATGCATCAGGGGCCAAAAGACGCGGCCCAGCGTCATATGCCTCAATTTGGTCTGATCAATCCTCATTGTCCCCTGATCAAAATCATCCTAAATCATTGAAAATACAGGCTGATTACTGCGAGGGTACGGAACTGTTCTTTGGCCCAAGGGGTGCTTTTCTTGAGCTGTAGTTTGCAGGAGTTATGTCGTGGAACCCTCTTTGATGGTCGTTGGCTTGAACTATCGCACCGCCCCGGTGGCCGTGCGCGAGCGCTTCTGGATCGACGAAAATCGCCGCTACGAAGCCCTGGTGCATTTGTCCCGGGCCGAGGGCATCGAGGAAGTCATCGTCATGGCCACCTGCAACCGCACCGAGTTTTGGCTGTGGGCCAACGATGTTACGCTGGCTGCCAACTCGGTGATGCGGCTGCTCGGCGCCGAATATGGACTCAAGCTGTGCGAGTGGAAACATTTCTATCGTCTTGCTGGATGAAGCCTCGCTCCTGCATATCTTCCGCGTCGCATCCAGCCTCGACTCCATGGTAGTCGGCGAGCCCCAGGTCGTCTCGCAGGTGAAACAGGCTTGGCAGCAGGCGCAGAAAGTTGGCGCAACTGGCCGATTCCTCGATGCTGTACTGCAGAAAGCGCTCACGGTCTCAAAGCGGGTGCGCAGCGAGACGGCGATTGGCAACGCGGCAGTTTCGATTCCCTACGCCGCCGTGGAACTCGCACGCCAGATTTTCGGCACGCTCGAGGACAAGAAAGTGCTCCTGTTAGGCGCCGGCAAGATGAGTGAGCTGTCCGCGCGTGGGTTGCTCAATCACGGAGCCAGTTCCGTCCGCGTGATCAACCGCACCCTCGAGCACGCAGCCGAACTGGCGGCGAAGTTGGGCGGACTCGCGGTTCCATTTGAAGACCGCTGGCAGCACATGGCGGAAGCCGACATCATCATCAGCTCAACCTCCTGCCCGCACACGATTCTCAACCGCGAAGAAGCCGAGATCCTAATGCATGAACGCAAGGTTCGCGGGCGCAACGATAAGGATCCTCTGGTGATCGTGGATATCGCCATGCCCCGCGACATCGACTCTGAAGTACGCGACGTCAAAGGCATTTTCCTCTATGACCTCGACGACCTGGAAAACGTTGTCGACCACAATGCGGGTGAGCGTGAAGCTGCCGCCGCCCAAGCCCAGAAGATTCTAAAAGCTGAAGCAGAAGGCTTCCGCCGCAAGCTGATGGCGGAGCGGGTGGTGCCGACCATCGTCGCACTGCGCCTTCGGCTCGATGAGATTTGCCGGCAAGAACTGGATGCCTTCCGACAAGAGAACGGACCGTTCTCCAAGGACCAGGATGAAATGTTAAACGCAATGATGTCCCGGATGACGCAAAGAATCGCCGGGTCCCTGGCCCGTGAACTCAAGGAACTTCCAGAGAAGATGGAGCAGGAACAGATGACCACTGCCTTGCAGCGGTTGTTCCATCTTCAAACGCCTGAAGCGGCGCTTGCCGGCACCAGATCCTAAGGAGAACAAGATCATGGCAGAGAAACAAAACGTAACTCATCCCCACACCGCCGGTCGCGAAAACTGGACCGGCACGCAAGCCTACATTCTGGCGGTCTTCTGTCTGGTGCTGGGAGTCACCCTCGGCTACCTGTTTCGCGGCTCCGCTTCGCCGGCGCCGGAGACAGCCGCAGCCTCCGCTCCCACCGACGGCAGCGCATCGCAAGCAACGCAACCGCAGTTGACGCCGGAACAGCAGAAGGCAATGATCGACCAGGCCGTCGCCCCGCTGCTCGCGACTCTGAAGACCAATCCCGACGATGTCGACACGATCATCAAAGTGGCAAATCTGTACTACGACGGACGGCAGTATCCAGACGCAGTCAAGTATTACCAACTCGCCGCCAAGAGCCAACCCAAGAACGCCGATCTGCTAACCGATCTGGGCACATCGCTCTGGTACACGGGAGACGCCGACGGAGCCATCGCCGAATTTCAGAAAGCGCTGAAATACCAACCCGATCATCCCGGTACCCTGTTCAACCTCGGCATCGTCCGTTGGCAAGGCAAGAGCGATCCCAAAGGCGCAGTCCAAGCCTGGGAAGAGCTACTGCAAAAGAATCCAAACTACCCGGACAAACAGCAACTTCTGGAATACATAGCGAAGGCCAAACAACACGCCAAGGGCTAGGTTCCCGAGTGCCATGGCGCACGTAGTCCTGTGCGCGCCATCACATACAACGCGCATCGAGATCGCTGATCATAACGTCTGGAATGTCGAGCGGAATCCTTTAGCGGCCTAATTCAAATTGATTTTCGAAATCGGCGGGGCTGCAGGCAGTCCAACAACTTTGAACTCTCAGGAGACAACGATGGCAAAGACAATGAAAGCGGCATTCGTCGAGAAATTCGGCGAGCCGTTAAAGATTAAGGAAGTTCCAGTTCCAGATCCAGGGCCGGGACAGGCGCTGGTCCAAGTGGTCGCAAGCGGCGTCTGCCACACCGACGTGCACGCGGCGGATGGCGATTGGCCAATCAAACCAACTTTACCTTTTACCCCCGGACACGAAGGCGCAGGGTTTGTAGCCAAGCTGGGCTCGGGCGTCACCCACTTGAAGGAAGGCGACCGCGTCGGAATCGCCTGGCTGCACAGCGCCTGCGGGCATTGTGAATTCTGCCTTACCGGTTGGGAAACGCTCTGTCTGGAGCAACAGATGTCGGGTTATACCGTAAATGGCAGCTTCGCTGAGTATGCGTTGGGCCAGGCAGATTACCTGGGCCGGATTCCGGACCAGCTGTCCTTTATTGATGCCGCGCCGATTCTCTGCGCCGGCGTCACCACCTACAAGGGATTGAAACAGACGCAAGCTCGTCCCGGCGAGTGGGTTGTCATTTCGGGCGTGGGCGGACTCGGCCACGTCGCCGTCCAATATGCCAAGGCCATGGGCTTGCACGTCGCCGCCATTGACATCGGACCAGAGAAGCTGGCATTGGCCCGCAAGCTCGGCGCCGAAGTGACCGTGGACGCGAAGGAAGAAGATGTGGTCGAGGTGATCCAGAAGAAAATCGGAGGCGCTCATGGCGTATTGGTCACCGCCGTGTCTCTCCCCGCGTTCAAACAGGCGCTCGGCACGCTCCGCCGTGGCGGAACCTGCGTTCTAAACGGCCTGCCTCCCGGCGAATTCCCTGTCTCTATTTTCGACCTGGTGCTGAACGGCCAGACTGTGCGGGGTTCGATTGTGGGCACACGCAAGGACCTCGAGGAAGCGCTGCAGTTTGCCGCCGAAGGCAAGGTGAAGGCGACCATCGAGGAGCAGCCGCTGGGATCGATCAACGATATTTTCGACCGGCTCAAGAAGGGGAAGGTCAATGGTCGAATTGTTCTCGACATCGCCGCGGAGTCCGGTGCCAAGAAATCAACCGGTGCTAAGCCGTATAAGAGTCACGCAGTCGCTTGAGTTCCTGGGTCACCTGAGTTCCTGGGTCACCTGAGATCTCGGATCGTTTGATTCTGCGTTGCGCAAGTTCAGCAAGAGGCGGATTCCGCTGCTCGCCGCACAATGCGAGCCCACGAGGTCCGCCTCCATTTTTGAGCGGGTTGGGCCAACATCACACAGAGACGTGACGGGGCTCACCGACGCTCGCCACCTTCAGCGCTACGTTCGTCGTACACGGGGAATTATCGCGTTCCGAACATTCATAAAATAAGGAGATACCGTCATGGCAGTTGCAGATATCGTGAAACAAACATCCGTCCAGCAAGCGGTGGATACGCTTCGCCAGGGCGGCGTCAAATCTAAATATGAAAACTTCATCGGCGGCCGCTGGCTGGCCCCAATGAACGGACGCTATTTTACTGATTACAGCCCGATCAACGGTGAGCCGATTTGCGAAATTGCAAAGTCATCGGCGGAAGATGTCGAAAAAGCTCTCGATGCAGCCCATGCAGTGAAGGATCTCTGGGGCCGCACCGCACCCGCGATTCGCTCCTCCATCCTGCTGAAGATCGCCGACAAGATGGAAGAAAATCTGGAGCTTCTCGCCCTCGCCGAAACTCTCGACAATGGCAAGCCGATTCGCGAAACTCGCGCCGCTGACGTTCCTCTCTCCATCGATCACTTCCGTTATTTCGCGGGCTGCATCCGCTCCGAGGAAGGCACCCTGGGCGAGATCGATAACGACACCATCGCCTATCATTTCAAAGAGCCGCTTGGCGTCGTCGGTCAGATCATCCCTTGGAATTTCCCGCTGCTGATGGCCGCCTGGAAACTGGCGCCCGCCGTCGTGGCCGGAAATTGCGTGGTGATCAAACCCGCGTCCAACACCCCTCTCAGCCTGCTCGTGCTGATGGGACTGATTGGCGATTTGCTACCACCCGGCGTCGTCAACGTCGTCACCGGCCCCGGCGGAGAAATCGGCAAAGCCCTGGCCAGCAATCCGCGCATCGCCAAGATCGGATTTACCGGAGAAACCACCACCGGCCGTTTAATCATGCAGTACGCGTCTGAACCCATCATCCCGCAAACCCTGGAGTTGGGCGGCAAGTCCCCCAACATCTTCTTCGCGGACGTAATGGACGCTGACGATGATTACTTCGACAAGGCGCTCGAAGGCTTTGCTCTATTCGCTTTCAACAAAGGCGAAGTCTGCACTTGCCCGTCCCGCGCTCTGATTCAGGAATCCATCTTCGACAAATTCCTGGAGCGTGCGGTCGCTCGCGTAGGAAAGATCAAGGTCGGCAACCCGCTCGATCCTTCAACCATGATGGGCCCACAGGTGTCCAGCGATCAACTCGAGAAGATTTTGGAATACATCCAGATTGGCAAGGGCGAAGGAGCGCGCTGCGCCATCGGCGGCGAACAAGCCCATCTCGGGGACGATCTCGAAAACGGCTACTACCTCAAACCGACTGTCTTCGTCGGTCACAACAAGATGCGCATCTTCCAGGAAGAAATCTTTGGTCCCGTACTTTCCGTGACCAAGTTCAAGAACCTCGAAGACGCCATCGCGATCGGCAATGACACCGTCTACGGTTTGGGCGCCGGCGTTTGGTCGCGCAATGCCACCAACACCTACCGCGTAGGCCGCGAAATCAAAGCCGGACGCGTTTGGACCAACTGCTATCACCTGTATCCCGCGCATGCCGCATTCGGCGGATACAAGCAGTCAGGTTTCGGCCGCGAGACTCACAAGATGATTCTCGACCACTACCAACAGACCAAGAACCTGCTGGTAAGCTACAGCCCAAAGGCGTTGGGATTCTTTTAAACGACCTGGAGGCGGACTTTGCAGGGCGGGTGCACCGCACCCGCCCTGCATTTTTTATGGACCAGTTCCCACTGATCTTCGGCGACGGCAGTTTCGAAGGCAGTGCTATTGCTGTTCTTGCGTGGTGGAAAAAGTTGCTGGTTGCGACGTTGTTCCCTGGGTCGCCAGTTTCATGAAGTCTGATTCCGCGAGGCGCGACGGATGCACCTCGCCACCTAGTCCAAAGAATCGACAAAAGCTCATGATGAGTGGACGCCAACGCTCCGCATCGATATGAGGGCGCGAATCGCCGCCTACCAGCAACTTTTCGTCGACGTGCAGCTTCACGATATGCACCTCGAACATGTTCGCGCTCACGTTCTTGCCGAAGGACCGGAAATCATGGACGATGCCCTCCATTTGCACTGAACACTCGCGTATGCGCGGCGGCGCCACCGATTCCGACTTCATTGCGGTAAATCCAGCGAGGTCAAACTTGTCCGCTTCATAGCGATAGCCCCACTGGCGTTTCTTCTCGGGCACGGGATTCTTGCCAGTCGTCAGAGCAAGGCGATCGACCTGCGTGACCAGATCTTCCGAGGGCAGATTGATCACGCACTCGCGCGTGCGGATGAGGTTGTCGGAGGTCTGGCCCATCTGGCCCAAACCAAGCATGCAGCTCCAACCCAGCCACCACGCTGACGACATGGGTGCCAGATTCGGTGAACCGTCTGGGTTCAAGGTGCTGATCAGCGCTACGGGTGTTCCGAAATATAGTATGGTCGGTTCGATCGTTTTGTGCATGCGCTTACCATATTGTCGGTTACACGGATGTCGCTATCCGAAGCTTGCGGGCAAACCAAGTTTTATGGTTGACGACATGGCCCAGGTCCGATAATCTTGTACAAGATACATTATCTGCAAGATAACATTTGGTCCTTGACAATTTCGACTCGGGCGATGGGGTGGCTCTACTTTGCTCCCAATGCCGAACCTGCTCCCGTTCCACAATGGGACGAAAGATTTCGTTCACACTCGCCGTAACTCCCATGTTCTCTGGATTTTGCCTGTAAGTCTTGTAAACTCAAAGATTTAGCAGGTAGTGGCAAAATAAATCCATTGTTTTCTGGATTTTGCACACGAAGCGGGGGGGAGGGGTATACCCCTTCTTAAGAAACTGAAATCCCGTCCCAGCGGAAAGCGCATCAACCTTATGGAGAGGACGACGACGGCCAACGACCTCTTGGCAGCGACACCGCGCCACTCAACAATGGGGCGATGGTCGCTTTCTGCGCTGAAAATGGAGCGCGGGAGGAACAAGAGCAGGCCGAGTTTACAAGGCGACGAGCGATGACATAGTTGAGAGGTGATTTCCATGAAACGCATTTTGTGCATCAGTCTAATCATGTTCGCGGCGAATTTACTTGCGCAGAGCGCAATTCCAGCGGGCGCCATCCTTCCCGTTGCATTAAATTCTTCCCTGAATTCGCGGAAGATCAAAGCTGGTCAGGTCATTACGGCAAGGGTTATGCAGGATGTACCGCTATCGCCAGGATCGACGATTCATGCCGGAGCTAGGGTGGTCGGCCGCGTGATCGATGTTAGACCGGCGAATGGCGCAAGCGGAGCGCAAATCTCTTTCCGGTTCGACACGCTCGTGGTTTCCAAACGGCAGATCGCAATCACTACCAATTTGAGAGCGTTGGCATCCATGATGGCAGTCGAGCAAGCGCAACTGCCCGAGGCCGGCCCCGACCGCGGAACCTCAGCCAATGCCTGGACCACGGATCAGATCGGAGGCGAGGTCGTCTACCGCGGCGGGGGGCCGGTTGCGAATGGATTGCGGTCCGTTGGAGAGCCGGCCATCAATGGCGTGCTGGTTCGCGTGTCGGCCCGGCCCGGCACGCCGTGTCGGGGCGAGATCGAGGGCAATGATCGTCTGCAAGCGCTCTGGGTGTTTTCCTCCGACGCTTGCGGGGTTTACGATTTCCCGGAATTGTCGATAACCCATGCCGGCCGGAGTAACCCAGTCGGAGAGATCACGCTGGCGTCAGACAAAGGCAATATTAATGTGAGGGGTGGCAGCGGAATGCTGCTGCGGGTGAACAAGACACCATAGCTCTGACCATGATTCTCTGAAGCCTCGCAGATCAGCCAGATCTACGCGCGCGCCGAAGCGCGGGCGCAACAGCAGGTGTAAGCTGGACAAGATTTTCGCTCAATCCACCCCCGTGGACACGGTTCAGTAGTTTCAACGGATGCTATAATGGGGTGAAATTTTCGATCTCGCGCAAGCAAGTCACCGCACGCTTTTGAGAAAAGAAATAGGCGCGTAGCTCAGTTGGTTAGAGCGCTACCTTGACACGGTAGAGGTCAGGAGTTCGAGTCTCCTCGTGCCTACCATATCCTTCTATCAGTTAGCACTCCCGGCCTCGGATGATGAGGGTTTGAAAGGGTTCGGTAAGGATTCTCCCACCATCGTTTTCTTCGGAAGAATCAAGTTTGCGATTCTGCTCTGCGCCTCGCGCTTGGCGGGCGTGAGCGCTTGTGTGTAGATGTCAAGTGTGATCCGACTATTGGCATGGCGGAGCAGTTCCTGGACTACTTTTATGTCTTCGCCATTTGCCTTCAGGAGCGTTGAGTACGTATGCCGGAAGGTGTGCCACCCGACCCGTTTGGTAATTCCGACGCGCTTCGCTGCGGGATGGATTTGGCGGGAAAGGAGGCTGTCGGGTGAGAGGGGCTGTTTCCCGTTCATCCGATTGCCGGCGAAGACCCAATCGTCGGGTTGATTGTACGGTGTCGATTGTTTCCACGAGCAGAGTTCTTCCGCAACGGTCGGATCGAGGGGAAGGGGTCGTTTGGAAGCTTCCGTCTTGCAACGTCCAACGACCTGGTGGGCTATGGCTCGGACGACCCGAATCTCAAGTCGCTCGAAATCCACGTCGGACCACTTCAGTCCCAGCAGTTCACTCCGCCGTAGACCCGTAAGAGCGTACAAGCCCACTAGCGCCCGTTCCCCCAGTGCGAGTTGGGATAGCAGAGCTTGGAATTCTGCAACGTCAAGCACATCCGGGATGCGCTCCCGCTTAGCACTCTGTCGAACATGCGAAATGGGATTCGAGTTCTGCGCCAGCCACTCGTATCGAATCGCATGATTGAATAGAGCATGCATGATGTTTCGAGTCTTAGCTTTGGTTCCGTTCGCCATCCGCTTCCCGTTTGGAAGAGTCAGGCGGCGAAGCCACTCCTCCACCTTAATGGTTCGGACTTCTCGAAGCGAGAGGGAATCCCCAGCGAAGCGTGATCCACCGATCCAGAAAGATTCGGTAGGTCTTCTTGGTCGAATATGCTTTTTCGTGTTCATCTGGGCCGCCCTCAGGCACATCAAGCCGTAGTTCCGTTTCTTTGTAGTGGTTGATGAGGTCTCGGATCAGAATGGGCAGCCATTTTGACCTCGGCGCCTCCCGGTTGATTGTCAAACGGAGTACAGCCACCGCACCCTGACTGGGATTCGAACAATAGCGGAACAAATAGCCCTTGAGTCAGCTCACAATTCGTCCTTGCGCGGGGCCTGGAACGTTCATGTGCCGCTTCACTAAACTTCGTCAGCTGGATTGGCTCCGCGAGGGAGTCCCTTTGCCGAGGCCTCGGATCCAGGTGGTTCACGGAACGGTTCCACAGAAATGCGCTCATAACACACTTCCAGCACGGTCAGGTATTCTGTGCCGCCCGGCAATTGAAGGACTACGCTGTCACCCGCTGCCGACTTCATCAACGCACGCCCCAGAGGTGACACCCAGCTGATGTGGTTGCGATTGAGATCGATTTCGTCTGTGCCCACGATGCTCACCACTCGCGATACTCCCGCGGCATTGGCATAGCGCACGGTCGCTCCGAAGAATGCCCTCGTCGCCGCCTGCCCCGCTCTCGGAGCCTCCGGGTCCACCACTTCCGCGGCTTCGATTCGCTTGGTGAGAAAGCGAATCCGCCCATCGATCTGCCGCAGCCGCCGCTTGCCGTACTGATAGTCGGCGTTTTCACTGCGATCGCCGTTGCTGGCAGCCCACGCCACCACCTCCGTCACGGCGGGGCGTTCCCTGGTGAGCAGAAACCGGTGCTCATCTTTGAGGCGCTGCAGCCCGCTCGGCGTGATGTAGTTCTTGACTCGCGTCGCGGGCTCGTCCGCTTGTGGTTTTCTCGTAAACCCTTTTCGCATCTCGTAGTCTTTCCATGGCGAATCCAGTGGGTGCACCAATGAACGCGGATGAACGCCGATAAAAACACCGTAGGTTATCCGCGTTTATGGGAGTTCATCTGCGGCCCTAACTGATTTTTTCACATCTTGCAGCTCCTAGCTATCCTAGCCATCATCTCGAACCAGTGTCGGCGAAGGCATCCTTGGGAGATCAGTACTGATAAGCCGGCTTGTGTGAATCGATTCAAGAAACTCCTGGATCACGGGCAAGCGGGATGTACCCCCATAAGAAGGATTGCCGACTAATCGGGAGTAGGCCCGTCAATCACCACAAGCGCGTTTAGCAATACAGATTGTGAGCGGTGATCGGTTGACGGCGGCCTGCTGACACCTCAGTTGCGCGCGGCACTCAGACGTGCCTTCAATTCGTCGGACCAGTTCACCACCACATGCAGTTCGGCTGGCGGCTTTTTGCCCGTGGGCTGAATCATGATGAAGTGGCGGCCATCGGGCAGCAGGCCGTAGTCGTGGTGGGTGAGACGAAAGTCGCCCTCAAACAATAGCCGCGGTTTGCCGACGGCGAGCGCCGGCCGCGCCTTCACGTCCACGGCCATAAACTTGGTAGTCGTGCGGAAATACAGTTCCGACCCGTTCGGCGCCCAAACCGGCTCGCGGCCTCCTTCCGTGGACACTTGCACTCGCTCGCCCGGACCCGGGAATGCCTGCAAATAGATCTGCGCCCGGCCCGACTGCGCGGAGACGTAGGCGATCCAGTGGCCATCGGGTGAGAAGCGCGTCCACCACGCGCGCCACGCCGGGGAACATTTGCGTGGTCGGCCCGCCAGCCTTGAGCGGCAGCAGCCAGAGCGCGGCATCGTTTGTGGCGGCGGAGAAAGTGCTGTACAGCAGTTCGCCACCGTCGGGCGAGAACGAGTCCGCTTCGGCCCATTGTTGCGAATTGAGCGTCGCCGGCGGACTGCTGCCGTCTGCCGCCATGACATACAGACTTGCCGGGTTCGTGTAGATGATGCGGTTGCCATCCGGCGGCCAGAGCGGATCCCCGCAGTCGCCCGCCTGTGTGAGACGAGTTAATGCGTCGCGTTCCCGGTGGTAGATCCACAGGTCCGTGCCCGTGCTCTCCACCACGGTTGCGACGATGCGCCTGCCGTCGGGCGAGACGCTCAAATCCTCGAACCCACGCACCTGGTTCCCCAGCGGCTCGACTTTGCCCCCCATGTCGACGCTCACCAGCCGGAAATCCGTCTGCACGCCCCCAGTCAGGTAGATCAGCGTGCCTGTGGACGACAGCGCGTAGTCGGCTGCGCCAAACCATAGGTCCCTGGTTACGCCCTCGATCAGGGGCGCCGCCGGCCCAGTGGTCTTCAAGCTCTCCGCATTAAAGGGCGCTCCCATCAATACGTCGCCGCGCGTGAACACAAGGTAGCCGGGGGCGAGATACCGTGCGTTGGCGCCTTCGTCCATCACCACGGTTCGCTTGCCGGTGGCGAGCGAATAGGCTTCCGTTTTGTAATGCTGTGCCAGATAACTGGCACTCGCCGTAGTAAACAGCACGGTCTTGCCACCAGGAAGAACTTGCGGCCAGCGGAAGCTCGCCACCGTTTCTCCGCTCCCGGCCTGTACCACCACCTTGGGAGTTCCACCCTCTTCCGGGACGCGCTGGATCTCGGCCACTCCGGTCGGGGCAAAATAAATGAAGCCATCATCTCCCCACGATGCTCCCGTGATGCTCGGCGCCTCGCACAGAGTTACAGGCGGACCTCCGTCGGAGGAAACCTTCTTGATTGCTCCGCCGGAGGAGAAACCGATCCAGCGTCCGTCGGGAGAGAAGAATGGCGCCGACCCTCCGGCAGTCCCCGGCAAGGAGGTTGGGGTCAATTGGTCGAGTTTTCTCACGACCAGCTCAAATGTTTCTGTTTGAGGCGCTATTAAGTCCCCGCTCTTCCCTGTCTCGGGGCTCCCCTGCACGGCAACGTAGGCCACTCGCGTGCCATCCTGCGAGATTCCCACCGCGCTTCCACGACGATTCGCTTCTTCGTGACGCGCCTGCGCCGCCAAAGTGAGGTGCATCACGGGCCCGCTCAGCGGGCGCCTTCGGGAGGGAAGAAGAATCAACGCTGCTGCAAGAGCGATGGCAAAAATCGCGGCGAGTGCCCAGGGCATGGTTTGGGTCCAGGCAGAGACGCGACCCGCGTCGGCGGCCAGTGGCGTTGGGATGAGATCGGCCGCGGCCACGCCGCCCTGCACTTCTTGAATAGCAATGCGGGCGTCGCCAATCGCTTGCAGGCGCTGCTTCACGTCCTTGCACAGACACCGCTTAAGCAAATCGCGAATGCGCGGCGGAGTGGCCTGCGGAGAGTGCTCCAATCCGGCTCATCGCGTATCACCGTGGCGAGCGTCTCCGTAACAGCTTCGCCTCCGAATGCGGGCTTGCCCGTCAGCATCTCATAGAGCAAACAGCCGAACCCCCAAATGTCGGCACGACGATCGACGGCCTTGCCCTTGGCCTGTTCGGGAGACATGTAGGCGGCGGTGCCGAGAATAATGCCGGCCTGCGTCGCCAGGTGGCTGATCGTCGGCGAGGTCAGAATGTCGCCTGCGACCGCTTCGCCTTCGAGCGCCTTTGCCAGCCCGAAATCAAGCAGCTTCACCGAGCCTTCCGGCGTGATTTTCACGTTCGCCGGTTTCAAATCGCGGTGAATGATTGCTCGCTCGTGCGCGTATTCGAGGCCATTGCAAATTTGCTTGGCAATGGGCAGTGCTTCTTCGATGGGAATCGGTCCTTGCGCGATCCGCTCCGCCAAGGTCGGCCCATCCACCAACTCCAACACCAGCGCCCGCACGCTGTTCGATTCTTCGAGTCCGTAGATCGCGGCAATGTTGGGATGATTGAGCGAGGCGAGCACTTTCGCTTCGCGCTCAGAGCGCGCCATGCGTTCGGCATCGGCGGCGAAAGCCTCGGGCAAGACTTTTAATGCCACATCGCGCCCGAGTCGCGCATCGCGGGCGCGGTACACTTCGCCCATTCCGCCCGCTCCCAGCGGCGATTCGCTGACACCATGCAGATCATGCCACTTGGTTCCTTCAATCGTCAGAAACCAGTCGAGTAGAACTTGAGCATTCTTTTCGCTCCGATCTTCCCAGTAGTCAAATAATCCCTTTGCGAACTCCTTATTTATGGCTTCAACGTGAGCGTCCCCGTTTTGGACGATCATAGCGGTCACTCGTTCGGGATGCATGACAGCTAACCGGAAGCCAACCGATGAACCTATGTCCGAGAGGTATAGCGCATATGAAGAAAGATTCAGCTTTTCGGTGAACTTTTCGGTCACAGCCGCTAACCGTTCGTAGGAATAGTCGAAATCGTTGACCGACGGTGCTGAGCTTTCGCCATATCCAGGGAAGTCTGGGGCAACGACATGATATTTATCCGCAAGCATGGGAATCAGATTGCGGAACATATGAGAAGACGACGGAAAGCCGTGCAAGAGCAGAACGGTTGGAGCATCCCGGGGACCGGATTCGCGATAGAAGATTTCCAGACCCTCCCACGTTAAGCGTGCGATAGAAAACGGTCGGCGTAATCGTGTTCGAAACGATCCGCGTAATCGTGTTCGATATCTAAACTCTCCTTTCAGCGCGTGAATTGCACCCTCGTGGGCGTTAGGAAGTCCCCGAGTCCTCACGGATGAACGCGGATGATCGTCTTTCCCTTGCGTCGCGCGGTCGGGTTGAAGGCGGCGACGGCATCGTCGAGAGTCGAGACGTTGCCGATGTTCGTCCGCAGTCGACCATCCCGCACCCGCTGGACGACCTCACTCAATTGGGCGCGATCGGGTACGACGACGAAGTCGATAGTCAGGCCGCCAGAGGGCCGCGCCTCGGTCGGGCCGGTGACGGTCACCAGCGTTCCTCCGGCGCGAATCAGGCCCGCAGACCGCTTCGCGATGTCGCCGCCGATGACATCGAAAACCAGATCGACTGCGCCGACGTCTTCTAGAGCGTCGTTATCGAGGTCGACGAACTCCTGTGCGCCGAAGTCGAGAGCCGTCTGACGGGCGCCAGCGCGCCCGGTCCCGATGACGCACGCGCCGGCCTCACGTGCGAACTGGGTCGCCATCGAACCGACTACACCGGCCGCACCGTGCTCGACGACGCTTTGCCCCGCCTGAAGGCGACCGTGCTCGAACAGCCCCTGCCAGGCGGTCAGGCCTGGCATCACGAGGGCCGCGCTCACCGTGAAGTCAACGTCGCCCGCCAGCGGTGTGAGGTTGCGTGCCTCGACGGCCACATACTCCGCCAGCGTGCCGTCGCGATAGCAGTCCGTGAGGCCGAACACCCGCTGTCCAATCGACAGCCCCGTCGTGCCATAGCCGAGAGCGGTGACCACTCCGGCCAGTTCGTGCCCGGGGATTGAAGGCGTCCGGTCACGGCCGACGCGATCGGTCCAGTCGAGGGCCACGTCAGCTCATCCCCGGTGAATCCCGACGCATGAATCTGAACAACGACGTCGTTTATCGCCGCCTGCGGCTCGGGCCGCTCCACCAGCTTTACCCCGGCCGTTCCCGCAGCCTGATCCGTCACCGACCAACTCCTCGACTGACGCTCCCATCAAGTACTTTTTGCGTTCTTCGTGGTCCGGCTTAACGTTGCGCGGGAAATTTTCGAGAACAACGCCACGTTTTCCGTCAAGCCACCTGTCGATGAGCGCTTGAATTCTGCGACACGCTGAAGGTTGAATTCTCTGTCGAATACCTTATCAATAAGCCGCACAACTCGGCGTTTTTGGAAGAACCAGACCTGCATTGGTTCAACCGGCGCTCGAATCCTATTGAAGTCCTTGCGCAGATTCGCCTTGTCAACGTGCAAAACGGGCTCTGTTATGCTCACCTCTCGATCAAAAATTTCGAGTATAAGACCGTCGCACAGCACGACCAGCGCTGCATTGATGTTTGGATGGACGGCGTATTCGACAGCTTGAGCAAGGGCATCGTAGCCAAACTTGCCTTTGTTCTGCGGCAGTGGCCGCTTCGCTTCGATCAGCCAGAAGTTTTCCCTCCACAGAAGGAATTTGTAGTCCGGGTATTTTTCCTGCCCACGAATTCAATCGGCCTGCCCAGATCTACCGAGAAGTCCTTGTCCTTATGGTAGCCAAGAAGGCGAACAATCGGATCTATGACAAAGGCACGGACCTCGGTTTCGTTTAGGCCAGGAACGACCAAGCCAGGCGGTATCGCCGGACCGCCTTGCTATCGGTGCCTGGAACGGTTTTCAAATTTACGGCCAACTCCAACCGCGCGTGGACAGAGAGCGTGCTCTCCGCCTACATGGGTACCACCGACCGCGCGATTCCTCTCGGCGGTTTGATCTTCGACAATGCTGGCAACCTTTATGGTACAGTCTCGGACACATGGGGAAACCGGTCGAAGAAGTTCCTTCCGAAGGCTGGACCTTCACGCGAGAAATCCTTTGATTTCTTGCGGAATTGCGGAACTCTGTCCGGTCACAACGATCACAGACAAAAGAGAAAGATCGGGATAATAATTATGATGATGCGAGGACTTGATGCCCCCAGCAGGACACTGAATCCGGGGGAGTAGTAGATTCAGGGTCCGACGCTCCACTCCGAAAGGACTCGGAAACCTCAGGAGCGATGGGGGCATCTACTTATTGACTCCCGCATAATATAGAGTCATTCTGGCCACAAAGAAGCTTGTTGCCAAAAGGCGGTGATCAGTCGCGGGCGGCGACGCATGCGGCGCAACGTGCGACGGGCGGCCTCACTGAGTTGGTAGTAGTCCTTGGGACAAACCTTGGGCAGTTCGTGCTGCTGCCAGTGGGCCAGATGAATTCCACGGGGTTCAGTTCAGGTGCGTAGGGCGGGAGGTACGCGGTGTGGATCCAGCCTTCGAGACTGGCGATGTAATCCTGAACCAAATGGCTGCGGTGCGCCGGCAGACGGTCCCATATCACCAGCAGCGGAAGATGCAGATGTCGGACCAAGGCTTGGAGAAAGTCCACTACCTGGGCCTTCTTCACCGAGCCGGCCTACGGACGAAAGTAGAAGTTCCACAGCGTGAGCCCGGCGGCCACCGACAGACTCTTCCAGTTGAAGTTGTACTGCAGGACGGGCGTTTGTCCGCGCGGTGCCCAAGTGCGGCAGCGATGCGGCCGCTGGCTCAGCCCGCTTTCGTCGATGAAGACGAGGATGCGCCCTTCGCGGAGCGCTTTTTTTTAAGGGCTGACCACACCTTCTTCCTCCAGTGTTGGATCGCTCTTCGTTGCGTTCCCGGGCTCGTCCCGTGGGCTCGTTGCGGACTCCAGCGAAGACTGACCAGGATCTTCCACACATGTCCCTCGTGATAACGCACACCAAATTCCTGCTCGATCAGGTGAGCCACGCGGGGGCAGGTCCACAGCGGAGTTTCATAGCCCAGCCGCTCCGGACCTTGGAGCAGCAGAGTGTGCAGGCGCTGCCGGTCTTTCTCGCTCAAACGTGGCTTACGCCCGGCCCGTCCGGCCTGGCGCAGCCCCGACTTGCCCTGGGCACGATACTGCTGCACCCAGCGGGCCACGGTTTGCCGAACCACCTTGACCTGGCGGGCAATGGCAGATTGATTCTCGCCTCGCTCGAACAAGCGAATGGCTTGGAAGCGGCGCTTCTCCAGGGCATCAAAATCACGTCGTACTCCAGCAGGGTTTCCCATGTCTGATTAGACGCAGCAAACCCCGAAAAGTATCGCTATATTATGCGGGACTCAATAATTAAGATGTTTCGTTGTTCCGACCCGCTGTGGAGTTGTTCGGGATTAGGAGCCCAATCGATGACTTCCATTAGAAGCTTCTCACCATCTTCCTGAAAGCCCTCATCCAGCGACCCCTCTCTTGTTGCGCGCTGCTTTCGCAGCTTCATCAGCGACTGGTTCACCGTAATGCGAATCAGCCAGGTCGAGAATTGGGAATCCCCTCGGAACTCGCCCAGGTGTTGATAAGCTTTCAAGAAGGTCTCCTGAACCGCGTCTTGCGAATCTTCACGGTTATGCGTAACGCTTTGAGCGATTCGGAAGAGTATGCCGTCGTATCGCTTTACGAGTTGCTCGAAAGCGGCAACATCCCCGTTCTTGCTGGCATGGACAAGATCGAAGTCATTATTTGTCTCTGCTCGTATTCCGAATTGTGCTGACTCTGCAGTCATAATCGCTCAACGTGCTTTGGACAACAGCAGCTCTGTGGAAGCAATTAATGCTTCTAGCGATGTGAAGCCGTTCCCCTGCTACCTACAAGTCCGTGTTTCACTGCACTACGACCGTGCCGGTCATCTTTGGGTGAATCGTGCAGTAGTAGGGATACGTTCCTGCCTTGCTAAACGTGTAGGAGAATTTTTCATCCGTATCCAGCACCTTGGACTTGAACACACCTTCCGTACTGACCGACGTATGGGGAATGTCATCACTGTTTGTCCAGGTAACCGTCGTTCCAACGGGCACTGTGAGCGTCTGGGGGCCAAATACGAAATTATCGATTTTCACAGCCGCGACAGCCGCGGAAGAGTGGTCAGTCGCCCTGACGCTGGGTGATCCCGCTAGCAGCAGGAGGATCGCGATCATCACGGGTGCAATCAAACCTGCAACCCACACATTGTTCCTTTTCATTGTCTTGTTCCTTTCTAGATTTGATGTTCTGGCTTGAAGTTCTTCATTCGGACCGAGCTCTCGGAATTTACCAAGAGCTCAGTCAACTACCTCCAAACACCGCCTCCATTGCCCGATGCCGAGGGGCCCGAAGTTCCGAGTGGCGAATCGACGATTGCGAGGCTGCCGCCACTGACCACGTAGTTCACATCCGTGATGCCCAGCACCTGTTGCAACTGCTCGGCTGGCACCTTCATTGGTCCGGCCGAGGGAGCGGTTCCCGGCGCAGGTTGAGGGAACGCGGTCGACATCGCGGTGTGGAACGAAACCTTGCCTTCGACCTTCTGCATAATCTGATGAATGTGCCCGTTTAACACCGTCACGGAGCCGAAGCGCTTGACGTAAGACAAAGCTTGTTCACTGTCGTCGGTTCCCCAGCCCCAATCTGGATAGATAGTCCACAGAGGAATGTGCGCATAGAGGACAATCGGAGTGCTGGCGGAGCGGCCCTTGAGATCGTCTTCGAGCCATTCCAGTTGTTCGTGACCAAGCGAGCCCATTCCTCCCGCTTTCAAATTGGCGACATTCACCAGACCGACGAAATGCACACCCTTGTGATCGAAGCTGGACCATCCAGTGCCCTTTGTACCTTTTCCATAGCGCTGGAGATATTGCTCGCCGTTGTCGCTGAGCATGTCATGCTCACCCGGAACAAAGTAGATCTGCTTAGCGGATGCCCCTTTTAATACTTGATCCAACGTATCGAACTCACTCGGCTTCGAGAGTTGGCTCAGATCGCCGGTATGAATGATGAAGTCCGGTGTGTGTGACATGCCATTGATCTTGTTGATGGCCGTCTGCAAAGTTGCGGTGACGTCCGGATTGGCCGGCTTGTTAAAGCCGATGTGACTGTCGCTGATCTGGACAAAGCTGAAGTCGGCGCCTTTGGCGGCGTCTTTATTTTTGCCGCTGCTTTTGGCGAATGCCCGAGATACCGGAATGCCGCCGCTCATGGTCCAGACCAGACCCGTGCCCGCCCATGCCATGCACTTCAGGAATCCGCGACGATCGACACCATCGTTGTTCAGGTCTTGTAAATTCTGATCGATAAGATCGTGCTTCTTGTTTGCCATCTGTCCTCCTTGGTTTCTAGCGTTCTGAGTTGATAACTGCGGCAGGTCGTTTTTATTCCAGTGAAATTTGAAGTCGGCAAAAGAAGCCATCTGTGCCGGAGGCACGCCGAGTATTTCAAGTTCGCAAGCTGTGCCGGGGATTGCACGAGCGGGAACGCTCGCACCTACATCAAAGTGGGTTTGTCAGGCTCATGATTGTCCGGCGGGAACCCTGCGATTCCCGCCAGATCTCTTCACGTTTTAACTACGGGGTAACCTCGAACACGACGCCACAACCTCCGGGATCAAACTCACCATTGGCGGGGCATGCAATTGAGTTGCCGCCTTCGGTTGCAGTGCCGAAGATGTTCCCGCTGGCATCAATGACCAAGCGGTCATCCTCGGGCTTTGCTCCGTCGGCAAATCCCTGGAAGCGATATAGGATCGTTTCCGTGAACTTGCCTTGCGCGTTGGGTGTCAGCTTATAGACGATGCCACAACCGAAAGCGGGTGGGGCTCCACACTGATCGCTGGCGCCGCCGCCGAGGTCAACGGTACCGTAGAGCGTCCCGTTGGCATCAATGGTGAGCCCGTTAAAAGGAGACACGCCGTCGGGGCAGGCCGTGGCGTTGCAGCGGGGAAACGTGTGGATGATACCTTCCTTCACACCGCCGCCCGGTTGGGGCGTTACTTTGAAGACCACGCCGTTACCGTTATTCAGGCCTCCATTCGTGGCTGTGCCATAGAGGTTGCCCGCTTTATCGATTACCAGGTCGGTGTTGGGATCGAAACCCGTGCTCGCTCCGGTGAACATAAACAGTGTGCTCTCGGTATATGTTCCATCCGAGCCGAGCGCCGGGCTTCCGAGAATGAACGCCAGAAATACACGAAATCTATTGAACGCTGATTCGAGCCTCAACCAGCCCACGCTGTTATGAGCAAAGCAGGTTTTGCAATTAAATGCGAACTCGCTAAGTGTTTTCTGAAACTTTTGTTCCCATCATCTCTCTCATGACTACGCGATGCGGAACTGCAGGGAACTCCTTGAGGGAACTCCTTGTTCGAGGAGCCCTGAGTTCGGCGTCGCGCACTTTCAGTCAATTACAGGAGCCGTGAAATGCAAAAAGTAGTTCGCACTCTGTTGTCAGCCGCGCTAGCGATTGGCGTAGTGTCCGCAACCCGCAGCAATGCACAGGATGGACGTCCTAACCCAGGCGCAGTCTTCGTTATGACGAATGCCGCGGACCGGAATGAAGTCATTTCCTTTAAAAGAGCTGCAGATGGCTCGTTACAAGAAGGCCGCAGATTTGCAACCGGCGGGCGTGGCAGTGGTGGTAACAATGATCCACTGGAATCACAAGGCTCTTTAACCCTCAGTCAAGATCACACCCTGCTGTTTGCGGTCAACGCAGGTAGCGGGGAGATCTCAGTGTTTCGTGTTCACGGCTCGGAGTTGTCGCTGGCTGACAAGGAACTCTCAGGAGGAAGTGAACCGAACGCAGTGGCCCAGCATGGACACCTCGTCTACGTTCTCAACACTGGCGGTAGCAGCAACGTGGTCGGTTTCCGAGTCAATGAGGACGGAAGACTTTCGCAGATTCCTCATTCTCTCAGTTTTCTAAGCACCAATACCTCGGGAGCCGCGTCATTAGCGTTCAGTCCCAATGGTCAGTTCCTCCTCGTTACGGAACGAGAGACGAACGACATCGATGTGTTCGCTGTGCAGAGTAACGGAACGTTGTCGCCGATCGTCATAAATCCGAGCGTGGGTCCGGGAGCTTTCTCGGTTGCTTTTGCTCCTAATGGTGTGGCGCTAGTAGTTGAAACCGGTCCCAGCGGAGGCCAAAACGCCTCGGCAATTTCGTCTTACGCAGTTTCTTCCAATGGAACGCTTTCCGCAATCAGCACCAGCGTCCCGACTGAGGGAGCGGCAACATGTTGGAACGCGGTTACTCCAAACGGCGAATGGGTTTACACCTCCAATGCTGGCTCCTCCACAATCTCCGGCTTTACCATCGGCAGCAATGGGGCGCTAACCGCGTTGCCGGGAACTGTCGTTGGGACAAACCCCACGGGAGCTACGAATCTGGACATCACCATTAGTGCTGATGGCAAGTTTCTGTATACTCTCGATGCGAAGGTGGGCACGATTAGCATCTTTGGCATTCAGTCGGATGGCACCTTGAGCAACCTGGGGACCGTGGGCGGACTCCCGCAGGACGTCGGATTTAACGGAATCGCTGCAATCTAGAGTTATTCGCGAGTTGCGGCGAATCTACGCCGCAACTCACGTTTGTTTTGAAAATCTCAATCGCGTCTGAGGCAATTAGAAGGAGAATAAAATGGTAGTGAAGTGAGTAGTACTTTACCCTCTTCCGACGGACGTCGAAGCCTTCGAAACAGTTTACAACCGCGACCATGTGCCAATGGCTGGTCGACAAAATGACCGGCAAAACCAAGATTGTCGCGACCAAGGTACTAGGCTCTCAGCAACGCCGGCCGCGGCCGCGAGTGCTCAGCGCCAAACATTGGAACGCAACCGCGAGCGCATGACGGTGCGAGGTCTGAGTGAAAACCACAATAAAGATCTGAAACGTCTATTCAAGAGTTCTGCGATATCTGCCAGCGCCCAAGTCGTGGCCCCCCTTGCGCGGCAAACAGAAGACAACCTGCGGTGATCTTACGGCGAAAGTCTAGCTCGAGGATCTTCGCCTTGGCTACTTTCGCCTTCATCGCCAACGAACTGCCCAGCCCAAACTTGCTTGCCCGGCCGGTTCACCGCAGCTCTGCGGCATTCGCGGATTTCTCGGATAATCGAGGTGACAATGGGTGTGGGATATCCCGGATGATGAAACTCGAGGTGCATGCCTCGACCGATGAAGTGCAACTTGAGCATTGAGCCGCCCCACGAGGAGCCGGCGATGGTCACCAGCACCGGCTGCGGGCAGTAGAGCGGATGACCCGACAGATAGGCTGACCCGCCGTGCAAAACGACAATCTCATAACATGTGTTCTCCGTATGCATCTGGAGCATTGAACCCGGCTCCAAATCCTGAAGCCTTACACCACCTTCAATTTCCGATCGCACAAGGTTGCGATTGACCTCGTCGCTGAGGTTTTCGTGGGGCTGGAATAAGCGGGGGCAAGTCATAATTCTTGGTGACGCATCACATGGGAGCAGGGTTCGCCCCAGCCTGCTGAACCGCCGATCCAACGACAGTCTGCGTGAATGCTGGTTCTAGCTCGCATGCAACATCTGATTCAGCGACGGGGGATTCGGATATCGCGCAGTTGTCACTTTATTGTCAATTGTTTCGAGGATTGTCCTTTACCTTCTCCCTAGCGGCCCACCCCGAGCACGATGTGTGCCGAAAAGCAGGGTGTTGCCGGCCGAAGACCAGTGCGGTCAAGGTACCGACTACGGATTGCGTGATCAGACGCCGCGCCTTAGAAGCAAATAGCACGACAAACACGGCAATCATGGCACCAATTTCTCGTGAACACCAGGAAGGCCCTGGGCAATCCCGATTGCTCCGCGAGAACCACCTTCCATAGCCAGAATTCTGCAAGGGAATAAAGCGCCGACCGGATGGTTTAACGATGTATACGTGTCAGGAAGTGGTCCTCATCGAACGTGGGGAAACCACCGACTGGAGCAAGTCGTCGCCGTGCGCACAAATGCCGGTCAGGAATGGAAAATGCAAACAATACAAGAACACAGAGCTCACCATGGAAGCATTAACCTCGTAAGTTTGAAGACAGAGATTCTGTCCGCATTATCTGCGGTTGGTGGCGCCACAAGCATCGAAGAACTCCGGCAGGCGGACGCGGCCTATAAGAAAGCTCTCTGCACCGCTCAGCTCTTTGACTTACCCACCTTCCCGCCCGTCCACGATCACCGGACAAAAACCTGCTGGTTGTCGTAGTCCACATGTGCCCACTGCAAACCAAGACATCCGGCAATGCGAAGCCCCGTAGCCGCGATGAGGAGTGTGAGAGTTCGCTCCGGTTCAGGCATCGCCATGAGAATCTTGAAGCATTGTTTCGGTGTGATGATCTTCGCCTCGTATTCCGACTGAGTCTTTACCCGAACAAACCTGATGGGGTTGGCTTCTCCAGTGCGAGGAATCAGGCCGTACGTCTGCCCATGCGTAAAGACCAAGTTCATCACAAGCAGAGTCTTTTAGCCGCCCGCTGGTTTGGCCTCCAGGCGGCAAACCATATCGAGATGTGTTGTCAACATTTGCCGCCAGCCCAGACCGGTTTCAGCTATCATTGCAGAGCCGAGATCATGGAACGAAACCCCAGAATCGGCCAGCAATCAGACTTATCAGGAAATGATGCCGCTGGCATCCGCACTCCGTCAGAGGGAGGCAGTTCTTCGTCTGATGCGACCCTGCCTTCCGATTCTCCGACCCTCGTAGATTTTTCGCCAGATATCACCAGAGTGATCGACACCTCCGGGAAGTCTCCGGCCACACCGCCAAAGGAGAACCGCGAGCAACGACCCAGAATCGTTGTTTCAAACCAGCCCGAACTGGAGCCGGGCATGCTCCTGTCGCACAGATATCAGATCGTCCAGATTCTCGGGCAAGGCGGCATGGGCGCGGTGTACAAAGCAACCGATCTCGAATTGAACCGCACCGTGGCGGTGAAGGTAATCCGCCCTGACCTGGCTCGCGACCAAGCCATTGTGGATCGCTTCAAGCAGGAGCTCCTGTTATCCCATCAGGTGACGCACCGCAACGTAATCCGCATTTACGACCTCAGTGAAGCTGATGGGATGAAGTTCATCACCATGGAGTACGTCGAGGGCGAAAACCTGCTGACTCTCCTCCATGAGAAGAAGAAGTTTTCGCCGTCGGAAGCAGTGGAAATCATGCTGCAGGTGTGCCGGGCTCTAGAAGCCGCACACAGCGTGGGCGTAATCCACCGCGACTTGAAACCGCAGAACATTATGCGTGATAAGACAGGCCGAATCCTGGTGATGGATTTTGGCCTGGCTCGTACGCTCGAAGGCGAGGGCATGACCCAGAGCGGAGCTCTGGTGGGGACAATAGAGTACATGTCTCCGGAGCAGGCGCTGGGTAAACCTCTGGATCAGCGTTCCGACATCTTTGCGCTGGGATTGATCTTCTACGAAATGCTCACGGGGCAAATGCCATTCAAGGCTGACAGCATGATCGCCAGCCTGATTCGGCGGACGCAGGAGCGCGTGGCGCCGGTTTCGGACCACGATAACACTATCCCTGTTTCGGTGAGCAACATCGTCACCAAGTGCCTGGAGCGCGATTTAGATCTGCGCTACAAAACTGCTGCGGAGCTCTTGGCTGATCTTGAGACCTGGCAAGGCAAACGTGCCGGCGCCACGCTGAGCTTCGAGCCGAAGATAGGTCCGTGGGGCCAGACGATTCCCTGGCCAATTATCAGTGCAGGCTTGATCGCGATCATCCTCGCAATTGGAGGATACCGTTTCCGTGACAGTTTGTTTCCGTCGCACTCAGGACAAGCCAAGGTTGGTCCTGCTGTTTCGTTGGCAATCCTGCCCTTTAGAAACGCATCGGGAGACCCCAGCTTCGATTGGTTGGGACCTAGTTTGGCTGACATGCTGAACACTGACGTCGGACAGTCTGCACAGTTACGAACAGTTTCCCCCGACCGGTTACACCAGGTCCTCCAGGATCTGCACATCGCGCCAAATACTTCGTTCGATCCGACCATACTGCAGCGCATCGCTGAATTCAGCAATGCCGATGTGGTCGTATTCGGTCAGTACGCGCGGTTCGGTAGCCAGGTTCGCATCGATGCGACACTGCAGGACCTGAAAAACAACCGAACCACTTCCATGAAGGCGGATGCTGCCAGCGAAAAAGATATTCCAGCCGCATTCGATAAGCTCGCCGACTCCGTCCGCCAAAACCTCGCACTCTCCCCGGATGTGTTGAAGGAGTTGAAGGCAAGCTCCTATCAGCCGACCTCGACCTCGATTGACGCGTTGCGCGACTACAACGAAGGGACTGCCCTGCTTCGCGAAGGCAAGAATCTCGAGGCGCAGAAACATTTCGAAGCTGCTACCAAAAAAGACGTTTTCTTCGCCTTGGCTTTTTCCAAGCTGGCGCAATCCTACAGCAATTTGGGTTACGACGCCGAGGCCGAGCGGGCAGCGGAAAGGGCCGTGAGCTTGAGCCAGAACCTGCCGCAGGCAGAGAAATACTTGCTGCTTGCGATACAGGCTCAGATCACCAAAAATTTTCCCGGCGCGATCAAAGCGTACGAGACCATCGCGAGAGCCGCGCCGGATAATGCAGACGTGCAATCAGCATTGGCGGCGCTTTACGAGCAATCCGGCGACTTTGCCAAAGCTATTGAATACAACCAGCAAATTCTCAAAGCCAATCCCAAAGATATCAACGCCACGCTGGCGATGGGCCGCCTTGCCATAAAAAGCGACAATGCGCAGGGAGCACTTGATTCTTTGAACCGGGCGCTGAGCCTCGCCATTCAACTGGATAATGAGGAACAAAAAGCCGCCACTTTGCACGCGATGGCAGTGGCCTATCGCATGTTAAATCGGCCGCTGGACAGTTTGCGCGATGGCGAGGATGCCCTGACTATCTGGCGAAGCATCGGGCAAAAGCGCGGGACTGCCTCAAGCTTGAACGAAATTGCGAGGGCTGAAGTTTTGTTGGGCAAGAATAAAGAGGCGCTGCAGAATTTTCAGGAAGCATTGCAGATTCGACGTGATATCGGGGATAAGCGCGGTCTGGGCGACACTTTGATTGACCTCGGCAATTTCTACGATGATGCCGGCAACCATGACCAGGCTCTGAACATGTATAAGGAGTCGCTGCAAATCGAGCGCGATATCGGCAATGAACGTTTGCAGGCGGCTTGTCTGAACAATATCGCCGGGGTCTATTTTGCCAAGGGACAGTACGAAGATGCCCGCACTTACTACCTGCAAGCATTGCAACTGCGGGAAAAATCTAAAGCGCCGGAAGACATCGTCGAAGTTGTCCACAACTTGGCGGAGACGTCGGTCAGGATGGGTGACTACGATCAGGCCTTCTCCCAATACATGCATGCGCTCGAACTGCGGCGCAGCATGAATGACACGCGCGGCGCGGCCATTGAGTCCTACACTCTGGGGATGGTTTTGGACTATCAAGGTCGATTCGGCGCCGCTATCACTTCCAAGCAAGCGGCACTGAAGACATTCCAAGATCTGAAAGACAAAACGTACTGGATGGCAGAGATCCTCGGCGGTTATGCTCAGGCGCTCGTCCTTGCTGGTCGAGGCGAGGAGGCCAATGGCTACCTGCAGGATGCACTTAATCTTTCACGCGAACTAAAGAACGATGGAATGGTCTCGCAGAGTCTGTCTTTTCAGGGGGACGCGGCCTATTATCGCGGTGATGCAAAGGTGGCCCGAGCTTTGTATGAACAAGCGTTGCAGGCGGCCAACCGTAGTAAAGAGCCGGAGAAAATTCTGATTGCCAAGATCGGTCTGGCAAAGGTTGCGATCCAGGAAGGACACGCGCAGCAGGCTATCGCCACATTGCGGTCATTGCTGCAGCAAGCCGAGAATCTGGGATTGAAGTACACGCAGGTGGATTGCTCGATTTCCATGGCAGAAGCCATGATAAAGATCAAAGACGGCACTCATGCCCAACAGGAACTCGAGAGATCGCTTCTGCAAGCCGACAAGCTCGGATTGAAACCGTTGAGCGCCAAAGTACACTATCTGCTGGCGGGCATTTTTCGGGCATCCGGCGATCAGGCCGAAGCTCTCCAGCACTATGAAGAGACTCTTCAGTTAATCAATGCGATGCACGACGATCCGGGTGCGGACAAGATCCTGCAGCGCTCCGACTTCAAGACCATGGACGAAGAAGCGACACGCTGGTCCCAAACGGCGGGGGGTTGATCGCTACAAGCGGGCCTCAGAAAATAGAAGTTGCGTCTCCGAGGTATCAGATCGTTTCGGCGAAACGAACTGAGGTATGCTGCCTACAAGAACTCCGGCCTGAAGAATGAAGATGCAGGCTGCGATCCGCCTGCATCTTCGAGAAATCAGAAAATATATTTGAACTGGGCAGGAACCACGGACAAGCCGCTATCAAAGGTCATCACGACGCTAGTGCAGCCCTTGGCACGTCGCGACGTGTTCCAGAAGAAGAAATACTCTGTGAGCCCATTCTCTCCTTGGCCGAAATTCAGCAAGCGGCTCACTAAGATAGGAGTCGGGTTCGGGGGGACAGGCTGGCCACCCGGACAGGCGATTTGAATCGACGACGGGTATACCCATGGCGCGGTACACCCGTTACCGGTTGCGTTCGGACAGACCGTCAGGTTCGGAGCCTCGTAATCCCACGAAAGGGGCGCCGGGAATCCCGGAATAATGTAATTCAGGTGAGTATCCGAGAACGGAAATTCAAATCCCTCGAAGCTGCTAAAGGTGGTGACGATCTGGTCGGCCGGAGTGAATGCCGCAACAAAGCATGATAGGCCCCCGCCTCCACCCACGTGCGTCGTATCCTGCGAGTAGAAACTGAAAATATTTTCGTTAAAGAGGCTCGACGGGCAACTTTGTCCGCTGGCCTTCAAGAAGCCGGGACCGCCGATTCCCGGAAAGCCGGTGGGGAAACTGTAGTGAGTGGTCGCGGTGTACAGGAATTGCTCGCAATCCGACGCCCCTGAGCAAGTCAATTGGAACTCGACACATTCCGGGTTCGCCGCGGATTCGTTGAAGTCGCCATAGGGGGCGCAGCTAAATGTGGGAAATATTGCGCCCGGATTAAACGTGTTGGATGGGTTGGAGCCCTGCTCAGACGACAACTGCAGCACCGGGGTCGGAAGCATAGTAATCTGCTCGCCTCCCGCGTTATCAAGAGCCGCCAACTCGTAGTCGTCAGTGCCGACCCGGAAGACTGCGGTCGACCCGGCAGTCAGGGTTTGAGTCTGCGGGGCATTGTATCCACCGCAGTTGCTTGCGTCCGGAGCCAGGCCGAAGGTTCTGGATTGGCCCGGAGTAAGCGTGCCGGTGAAACTGTCAGAAGCCATCCCGTTGGGCGCGCAATATGGCGGCCCCGCTAAAGGGGAGTTTCCCGACAGAGTGATCGTACCCGTAAAATTCGAGGAGCCATTGTTTGTAACTGTGAGAAATCCGCTGTCCGGATTCACACAAATCGGTTCGATGGGGCCGGTGTTGCCCGGAGAATTGCAGGTGCCGGGGGTCTCCGTATAGAAAGTGGTGATATCAAATTCATACCCTGTACCTACGAACTTAAAAGCTCCGGGGGCTTGGGAAGTCTCGTAGGCATCGCCGGGATCGCAACCGGTCGCCGACCCTCCTTGCACAACATAGGCATCGGTTACGAGACCGTTATCACACGGGAAAGAGTGAGAAATACCGGAGTGAATCTGACTGTCGTATACGGCCAGGTTCAAAGACCCATCCGCGCTTTGGATTGAGAGCAGAGCGCCGCTTTCCAGACTTTGCGCAAGACCCATGGATGGAACCAACACACTGAGGGTTATCACGGCCAACAGAACAGGGATTTTCATAAGTAGAGTTCTCGTCTTTTTGCATGTTCGCATTGACAGGCCGAACGCGCAGAAATTGCCGCCCGAGGGCGGTACAGAGATTAGGGGGGAGAGTGGCTGTGCCGCCCATCCAAGAGCCGACCATAGTCGGACGTGGCGTCGCACTGCCGTTCCATATAGTGGAGCCTGGGGTAGAACATGTCAACACAATTTCGCACCCAACCGACCGAACTGGAGGGACATCGCTCGGGACCTTCGCAGCGACAGTGTGGCATCGCGAAATGGCAGCGTACAAAATTGCTGCGGCAAAGCCGGCACAGGTTTTAAACGGCGGCACGGCTAACTCCTTCGACAAGGCGCGCTCGCGACGGGTGACCTCAGTTAAGTCTCACACAGAACCGCGGGATTCCGGCGCAGCGGTTCCCACTGCAGGTAGGTCAGGCATCGCCACAACCATTCCAGCGGACCAAAGAAGAAGTGCCGCAGCCAGATCGGCGAGACAATCAGCTGCAACAACCAAATCGCTATCACGATGGCAAATTGCCACACCCGCTCCACTTTGCCGAACAGGGCAAATCCGTGTCCATAGAAAATCGTGGTACAGATGATTGTGTGCATGATGTAATTGGTGAAGGCCATGCGGCCGACCGCCGCCAGTCGACGTGTGAGTGGAAGCAGCGCTGCGGCTCTGGAGGCGAGCATGATTGCTCCCACCCAACCGAAGCTTACTAAGAGACTGGCCCAATAGTTGAATTGGGCGCCACAGAAGAAGGAGTAACGGAAATCCCAGCCGGCTGCGAAATCGCGATGCGTTCCGTAGAGCGTGATCGGAATGCCGTAACACACGGCGATGGCAATCATCGTCCAATATAGCGACGCTGGCTGCTTGGCGCTGAAAACGCCCAGCTTGAAAAGTGACATGCCCGCTAGCATCAGTCCGGTCACCCGCCAGAATGTGAATGCCACGAAGAAGATGGTTTCCATCTGGACTGAGTCTGGTATGCGAAACTTCATCTGCGCTGACCAACCGCCGCGGTAGGCTCTGATTTCGTTTGCCGCTTGCGAAGCGGTGGGCATCCATAACTGTTCGCGTGTGACCTGCAGTTGTGCCGGAGACCAATGTCGCGACCAGGCGCTATACGAAGCTAAAGAGGCGGAGGCGACCGCGATAGTCAACACACCCAGCACGAGAAGTGTGCGAGGTTTGAGTTTGCGGAAAAGGTAAACCACCAAACCGCACATTCCGTACGCGACCAGAATATCCCCGCTCCACAGCAAATACGCATGTGCCAGGCCGAACAGAATCAACCATCCCATGCGGCGGTAATGGAGAGCGGCGGAGGGTTTGCCGGTGGCTTCAATTCGGCTGGTCATCAAAAGAATCCCGGCGCCGAACAGCATGGAGAAAATCGTCATGAACTTCTGGTCCGCGAAAACATGGCACAACAACCAGACCCAATAGTTCGCTCCGTGCAAATCTCCATAAGCCGTCGGGTTCCCGTAAGCTGCGCCGATCATGGAGAAGTACTGAATGTTCATCGGCAAAATGCCGAGCAGCCCAAACCCACGCAGCACATCAATGCTCACGATGCGTTCCTTCTCAGCCACGGGCTGCGGGATCGCGGCGATTGTCGTGTAGTTAAGTTGATCGTGCGGTTTCGTCAAAACAGAAGTGCTAGCCATCGTTATTCACCTAGTGTTGAACTTTAGTGCCATCGTCTGCAACTGCGTTCGGAGAATGTACCTGTTGGAAGACGTCGGTTGAGGCTTTGAGGTAGTCGCTGAACTGGGTGACCTGACGAATGCGAAACCCCTTGATCAACTCGCGGCCTTGGGCCACGAAATCCTGGCGGCTCGGCAGCCAAACCTCACCGTTTATTTTTCGCTGCTCGACGAACCCCTGAAAGCCTTTTACGCTCACCAAAACGCCAAGGCTGAGGGACGAGACGCTAACGAATTCCATGCGAACGATCTCCCCATCCTCCGGATCGACCCACATTGTCCCTTTCAGGTCGCCGGCAATCTTATCTTCGCTGGTCCCGTGCCGAGTAGGCTGTGCTTTCGGCTCAAAGGAATAGACGACTGTCGGCACACCGCTCACGGTGTCCCACCGCAACGGCGTGAATCGAGACTTGAGAATAATGTCGGCGAAGAGAAGCGCGTCTTTGGGGCGAGCATTCGGATTTTTTTGAGCCTTGCGCTCGTAGTTACGTAACTTGCGCTCGATTTCCTTTTCCTGCTTCTCAAGATTGTCCTGCGAGATGGCTTTGCCGTCGTGGCTGATGTGCAACATGAAAACCTCGTAAGGCGTAGGCGTCATGTAATACGTGTCGGTATGCTGACTTCGTACCGACCCCGCTTTGTCGAGCGTGTAAACCGTGCTCTTATAGGTGCAGGTGTATTGGTTGAAAAGTGCCTCGACTGCCTTCTGGTGTTCGGCGACGCGCGTCACCAAGACTTCTGTGTCTGGAAAAGATGGCTGAACGGTTTGGGAATCCCGGGCTGCTAACTGGACGACCAACAGCGTGCCAAAAATCGCTCCAATGATAAGAACCGTTCTCATAAGTCCTCCTACCAAAAATATTTAGCAGCCAGGTCTAAAATTCCTTTTTTGAAGAGTCTTTGATTTCATGACCAACGCCAGACCATCAGGAAGGCAAAAATGTATTCCACAAGGTTGCCCAGGTTGTGGCCGATGATTGAGGGGAGCAGGCTCCTCGATTTCTCGTACCAGTAGGCATAGATGACGCCGAAAACGAACGCATAAGCCTGCTGGCTGGCGGCGACACGGAAGGATTCCGTCCAGAAAGATCCCAGATGCGACAGGGAAAGAGGACGGCAACAATGACGCCGGCGACGTGGACATCGAAGCGGCCGAGGCGAAGGCGTCCCGACATGCGCTGCATGAGGGAGGTCATGAGCAGACCGCGAAAGAGGATTTCCTCGACCGTGCCGCCGTATAGACCTTCGAAGGTCAACGATCTGACAAGGTTGGTGGAGGATAAGGAAAAGTTCTCCGGAGGCAGGTGGGCAATGATGTTATGCGTGTAGTCGGCGGCCGTCATCACGATCCCGAAAAGGACGCCGAAGAACAAGGCGGCGTGGACATAGCGATTATTCGCCGGAGCTTTGAAGCCGAAGTCGCGGAATCGACCATGGCCGAGGAGCGCGATGCCAAGCAGCGCAGCCAGGAGTATGCCAGTGTGTCCGAAGTAAAAAACGGTCCACGGCATGGCCTCGAACGTGGGCAGACCGATGAAGTGGAGGGTTACAACAATGACGGCACCATCGACCATGAGAACAAAGACGAGCAGGCCAACCGCGGCGATGATCGGCCAGAGCTTCAAAGCTGGCAGCGAGCGTGTTGGTTGTGTTGTGGCTAGCGGGGCAGCGCTGTCATCTTGCAGTGCACTAGACTCGGCCATTCTTGCGGTCACTCTTCTCATCGGATCTGGGTCCCTTTTAAAAAGCAAACTACCGCAGATTGGGCCTTGCTGGTTGGCCTTCTCCACAAGCCGCATGAGCCATGCGACGAACTGCGGGTCTGGTGCGATAGACCGAGGCTGAGCAAAGTCGCTCCTGCGCTAGAATGCTGTTCATGGCAACTGAGCGCCCACTGCAGTTCCCCTCGTACTGGCGTCTTCAGGCGATGGGATGGACCTGCCTTTACGTGCTGGTGCTGGTTGCGTCCATACCCGATCTTTTCCATAAGCCCGGAGCGCTGCGCGACAACACCGTGGCTGTGGTTTTCATGTTCTTCGGGAGTTTCGTTCTGCATCCCGTTTGCAGATCACTGTTGCGCCGCTCGCCTTCCTGGCTCGCCTTCGAACTCAGGATCTCCGCATGGTCGCTAGCTGTTGGAACTGTGAGTGCAATCGCCGCTGAATTAACGGTGCTGGCTTTCCGC
Organism: uncultured Acidobacteriota bacterium; assembly: GCA_963838765.1. Lineage (GTDB taxonomy): Bacteria > Acidobacteriota > Terriglobia > Terriglobales > Acidobacteriaceae > JABDBE01. The sequence continues at coordinate 67,223 of CAWISU010000071.1, forward strand.
AAAATGGATTGGCCTGATCTGGCCGGGAACTCAGTGCAGTTTTCGTTCGTTCTTTTCCTGTGGTGCAGTCTGTACTTCAGCATTAAGCAATGGCAGCAAGCAACGCAGGAGAGAGAACGCCTGTTGCGTGCCGAAACCGAGGCGCGCGAGGCGCGGCTCAGTGCCTTGCGTTCTCAGTTGAATCCACACTTTTTGTTTAATTCGCTGAATGCGGTTTCCACGCTGGTTCTCGATGGGAACGCTCCTGCCGCTACCCGCATGCTGGCCCAGATCGGGGAGCTCTTGCGCACAAGCTTGGACAACGAAGTGATGCCGGAGGTAACGCTTTCTCAGGAAATGGCTTTTACGCAACGATATCTTGCCATCGAGCAGACCCGGCTTGGGGAGCGTTTGCAAGTCGATTTGAATATTCCTCCTGACACTTTAGATGCGCTGGTACCCAGCATGTTGCTGCAACCGCTGGTGGAGAATGCCGTCCGACATGGCGTCGTGCCACTCGTCAAAGGGGGAAGGATCACGATCGCGAGCGCGCTTCACGTTGACCGATTGCAGATGGTCATCGGGAATTCTGGAACGCGAGGTGGTGAAACACAAAACGAGAATGGAAATGGAATTGGCCTGAGAAATACCGCTGAGCGACTGAAGACGCTGTATGGCGATGACCACTCCCTCACCTTGCAATGGCCGGAGGGGGGTGGTTGTCAGGTAACGATCGAGTTGCCTTTCCGAAAAATTGTCCAAAACGTAGAGGAAGCAACGTGCGCGCAGTAATTGTCGATGATGAGCCGCTGGCACGACGCGGGGTCAGGCTCCGGCTGCAAAAGTTCAAAGACGTCGAAATCGTTGGCGAGTGCGGAGACGGCGCGTCTGCGGTCGAAAAGATTCTTGAACTCTCTCCCGATGTAGTCTTTCTGGACGTGCAAATGCCCGGCATGGATGGCTTTGAAGTTCTCCGGGCTTTGCCACGAGAGCATTTGCCCTCCGTCATCTTCCTGACCGCCTACGAGCAGCATGCGTTGCGAGCGTTCGAGGTCCACGCATTGGATTACCTTCTTAAGCCGGTCGACGACGAACGCTTTAGCGCCGCTGTCCAAAGAGCCAGGCAGGTGGGAGATGCTGGTTCCAGGATTCAGATGGCCGAGCGAATTCTGCAGATGCTGCAGCGCGATTCCGTCAGGTATCCCTCGCGTTTCCCCGTGCGAACCGGTTCCCGGATTCAAGTTGTGCTTACCGAGGACATCGAATGGATCGCGGCAGCGGGAGATTACGCGGAATTGCACAGTGGCGGGCGTTGTCACTTATTGCGCGAGACCATGAATTCCCTCGAAGAGAAACTCGATCCCGCGCTGTTTCTTCGCATTCATCGCTCCCGGATCCTACGCGTGAAATGCATCCGGGAACTTCTAGCCATCGACAATCGAGAGTATCTTGTGAAGCTGTCCGACGGCTCGGAGCACCGTTCCAGCCGAACCTACGCAGATCGCTTGGCAAATTGGCTCTCCTCCACAAAATCTTGATGGCCAGCAACCAGTGGGCTGAGGGATTTTCCAATGCACCTGAGTCGCTTCGACGGCCAAACCAAATCAGGTCGATTCCGTGATTGTTGCTCAAACGACTTTGCTGAATGATCAGCAAACAGCGGATCACTGAAGCGCACTCAGAGCGAAGCGTGCTGAGAAAAGAAAGGCCACGCTGTTTCAGGCGTGGCCTTTTGTTATCTGCGCGAGCATCCTTACAAGATGACATTGATTGAAATCTGAACCCCGGGATGAACCGGGCTGAGCAGAAAATATTCGCCATCGATGTAATCGACATATACGACGTCCGTGTACGCCCACCCTACCGGCCATGGTTGAGCGATCACGAACCAATAGCCGCCGTACTGGAAACGGGGAGTTCCACCGACTATGACCGGTCGACCGATACTGAAGGTGTGTTGCCGTCCAAAATTTGAGCGAAAGCGCTCATCGGGGATGTGTCCGCCTTGCTTGCCTTCGCGACCCTGCGCCGGCTGCTCGTGTCGATCATCCTGATGCGCCGCTCGTTCTCCCGGTTCGCCGTGTCCATTTTCTTTCTCTCTATCTTTGTCGGCTTGTCTGTCTTCTTTGTCTTGTTTATCCTGATCGACGCGTTTATCGTCTTGCTTCTCTTGTTCGTGGGCGGCCTTGCCGTCGGGTTCCGCTCGTTTCTCCTCTTGCGGATGCGGCTCGTCCTGCTGCGCATACACGGGCACGGAAATTCCCAGAAGTACAGCCAATGCGGTTGTGCTGAAAACTGCAAGTAGCTTCATGTGTGTTGCCTCCATTTTCATTTGGTAACTCATAAGCTAACTTCGAATCCTGGCTGCCGCCGACTTGCGAGCGGCATGCAAGCACATCGCAAACAGGTGTCGGACAAATCTAAGCTGTCACCCGAGCATCACAACTTGGGTGGCCGCACTGACAGGCGATCTCGGTTTCGCTGCTGCCCGCGTCTTCACAGGCCTGACTGCAGTATCTGTCCCTGGCAGTGCAACTGCACGGAATGTGCGCGCACTTCTTGTTATCCGTTTCCTTCATCGATGTCCTCATTCCCGCGCCATCTGCGGCGCGACACCTTAGTTGCCAAAATTCGCCCGAGGGTAGCCTGACGTGCTTTTTACTGGACCCGGCGCCTGAAGCGGCAGCGGCCCAAGTCGGACCGGACTCAGGAGATCCCTGTAGAAATCACTCTTACAGCCAGTAAACAGCTCGCTTGCTTATCGTAGGCCCCGGATTCCAACACTTCTGTCGCATCTAGTGTTCGTGTTCGGAAAGGGGAGGTTCTCATGATTCGTTCGCAACATCCGACGCGTCCAGACGACCTGATGAAGCCCGACTTGCTCAGCGAGATTCTGCTGGTGGGAAGCGGACTCATACTCTTTGTGCCTTTACTTCTGGTCCTCGTGACCGCCCTGACTCAGTCGATCGCATTGCGCTAGCTCGATTCGGGGAATCTAATGCGTGGCGACTCGCTGAACCAAGTAGTAACCAGTTATGTCAGCGCGTGGCGGAACTTGTTCCGTCGCAGCCATGCATTTTTTTTTAGCTGCGCGGTGAGAGCGCGCGGCAGAAGCGGCTGATCAATTCTTGGGCATCGGAATCCGGCTCGACGAATTGGAAGCCATAGCGAAACGCGCTCCTCTGTCGGACCAGGGCACGAACCGAGACAAGGCCGAGCGAAAGTTTGAACTCCAGCCGAACTACCTGGTCGAGGGGAATCTCAATTTTCAGCATGGCCGCAAGTCCGGCTTCGCTGATGTCGACGGTGCGGCCCATAACCCGGCTGCTTGTACGCGAATAAATCTTGACATCAATATCGAGTTTGAATCGCCGATGTTGCCGCGCATCAACCAGTTTCTGCTTCTGGCTTGTCCCGGATTGCTTTTCAGGCTCCAAGGTTCGCCTCCGCTCAGGGCTGCCCTGCAAGCTGAGTCCCCAAGATGAGGCCCGCTTCCCGCGGTTGCATGGAAAGTCAAACTATCAAGTTCCTCATCGGCCAAAACCCTCTAGGGCTTCAGTCTCTTCAACCGCGCAAGACATTGCTCGCGGAAAGCCCGCCGAGATTGATTCGCTGAACAGCTTCCTGGTTCCCAGAGGCGCGGAGCCGGGTGTGCCCACGCCGGTGAGCCAGACTCTCTACAGTCTGGTCAAGTTGCTGGAACAAGCTCCTTCAGATGGGGTTGAAGCGGATGTGCAATGTGGGCCCGACTATAGCTTCGGGAAAGCTGTCAACCGGCGGCATTCCCACTTGGGACGGAGTTTATTGTTTAGTACCGGGTACCCCCCTCCCCCCCTTTGCCCGCAAAATCTTCAAAACAAAGGATTAATTTTGCGACTAGGTGCTAGATCTTTGAGTTTACAGGACTTACAAGCAAAATCTAGAGAACATTGGAGTTACGGGGAGAAGCGAAGCGGCCTTTCGTCCCAATTTGGAACTGAGACGTGTTCGGCATTTTGGGGTCGGGACTAGAAGCGTGTGCGGGAGAACTAATCTTTCGCCCCGCTGGGGCTGATCGGCTTTCTCACTTTTACCCACGGCTTTCGCCGTGGGCTGGACTCTTGCGCCGCTTCGCGGCTAGGGTTTCACCGTCTTCTTCGACCATCTCGTCGAAATCTGAGTTCTCACGCGCACACTAGAAGCCACACCGTCATTTGAGTCGGATTGTCCACCCGTATGCCCCCTGGCCCTTGGTCGCCCGGAGCCATGAAAATATCAAAGATCGTACGCCCGACAACGCCGGCCTCCTTAGAGGCAAGCCACTTCGCCGCCCCTACCAGGGATTTGCGAAGGGAAGATCGAAGGTTATCTTGCAGATAATGTTTGTTGTAGTAGATTATCGGATGTGGGGCATGTAGTCAACGATAAAGTGCGGTTCGGAACTGAAAGCTTTGGGAAACAGTTCCGGGAGAGTGTTCCTCAACCCAGGTTAGGGTGGAGAGAACGGGCGCGATTCTGAGGCGCCAAGCTGCGTCGCATCGCTCTGTGCTGTGAGGCGGTTGGCCCACTCAAGCCACCTACCGGGAGATCTGACAAGAGCACGAGCGAGAAGGCTTAAGCGGCGAAATCGACTCGGGACTCTTGCGGAATAATTCCTGCCTTGTGGCCCATGTCGAGGAGGCGGCGCACGGCTTCGCGGCCGTCGGGGCCGTAGTCGAGGGTGCGCTCGTTGACGTACATGCCGACGAACTTGTCGGCGAGTTGGGGGTCGAGATCGCGAGCGAACTGCATGGCGTAGGAAAGCGCTTCTTCGCGGTGATCGAGCGCGTACTGAATGCTCTCGCGCAGCGCGGTGGCTACGCTCGACATCAGTTGCGGTCCGAGGCTGCGGCGGATGGCGTTGCCTCCTAACGGCAGCGGGAGCCCGGTGACTTTGTGCCACCACTTGCCGAGATCGACGATGCGGTGCAGGCCGGATTTGTCGTAAGTCAACTGGCCTTCGTGAATGATGAGGCCGGCTTCCTGCCTGCCATCCAGCACTTGCGGGATGATCTGGTCGAAGGGGACAACGTCGGTTTCGATCCCGGGAGCGAAAAGTTTGAGCACCAGGTAAGCCGTGGTCAAGGTTCCGGGAACGGCAATGCGCTTTTGCTTGATATCGCTGACCGAGTATGCACGCGGGGCCACGATCATGGGGCCGTAGCCGTCTCCCACACTGCCGCCGCTGGGGAGCAAGGCGTAGTGATCCTGAATGTAGGGATAGGCGTGAAAAGAAATCGCGGTGACGTCATAGACACCTTCCATGGCCTTGCGATTCAGGGTCTCGATATCGCAAAGAGTGTGGGTAAAACGCAAGCCTGGGACGCGAACCTTGCTGGTGGCGAGTCCGTAAAACATGAAGGCATCGTCGGAGTCAGGACTGTGAGCGATGGTGATTTCGCGTTTGCCTTCGGTGATTGGAGTTGGGGCGTGTTCGGAAGTAGCGGCGGTGAAAGTCATGGCTGAACCTTATGGAAACGCTGCCAGCCGCTGGCGAGGGCGGCGGCGGACATAATCTTGATAATCTCGGCGAAGACAAACCAATAGAGGCCGAAGCGGATGGCTTGAGCGAAAGAATGGGTAAGTACGGCCAGCCAGCCTAGCCCGCCCGCAAATAAAACCGTCTCGGCCAAAACCCCAGCCGCAGCCGCGCGCGCGAAACTCTTTCTTGCGCCTGCCCCACCCTTTTCGAAAACCCATCCAGCAATGCCGGCGACGAACGGATAGGCGAGCAAAAATCCACCCGTAGGCCCGAGCAACTGGGCTATACCGCCGGGTCCCGTGGGACTAAACACAGGCATACCCATGAGGCCCTCGGCGAGGTAGAGCACGAGCGCGGCGAAGCCGCGACGGCCGCCCAGGGTGAGCCCCACCAGGAGCACGCCGAAATTCTGCAGCGTCAAAGGCACGGGGGTAAAGGGCAGAGGCAGCACGACGCGGGCGCACAAGGCCACAAACAGGCTGGCGCTAATAACAATTGCGATCTGTTGCGCGCCGTCGAGAACGCGATCTTGAGTGCCGAGAATCCCGGTAGCTGGTTTGGCCATGAACTCTTCTCCGATCGACCGATAGGAAAACTATGCTAAAGGGTGTCCACTTCGCGATGGACGCCGCTTTTTCTTAATGCAGCCGAAACCTTCAGGTGGCGGCGCACACGAAGATAAGCTGCGATGCCCGCCCACAGCACGGCTCCGCCGCTGCAGGCGAGAATCAGGAATAACCATATCATCCGCACAGGATCTTAGGATATCAAAACGAAAGCGCGGATTGGTTAATATCATCTGGCCGCCATGGCATGCTCCACTTCGTCGGCGGTGTGGGGGAGTTCTTCGGTCAACTCGATCAGCTTGCCGCTCGGGTCCACGTAATACATGTCTTCAATTCGCACTCCCAGCTTTTCCTCGGGAATATAAATGCCGGGCTCGATGGTGAAGACCATTCCTGGAGCGAGCGGGGCATCGTAATCGCCGGAATCGTGGACATCGAGACCGACGAAGTGGCCTAGGCCGTGGATGAAATATTTTCCCAGAGGTTCGCCGTGCAGGTCTTTGCCATGGGTATTAATGTAATCATAGGCGACATTGTGGATGGAGTCGGGTTGATCGCGGCGCAGGTGGGATTTCCCCGATTGAAATGCGGCGATGGCTGCGCGCTGTGCTCCCAGAACGATGTCGTAAATCTCGCGCTGACGGGCGGTGAATTTTCCCGCAGCCGGCAGGGTGCGAGTGATGTCGGAGGCGTATAACGAATATTCCCCAGCTGCGTCGATGACGACCACATCTCCGGACTGGATCGGTCCCGAATCGTCGGAATAGTGCAGCACAGTCGAGTTGAACCCGGAGCCGACGATGGGAGCGTACGCCGGACGTTCGCAACCGCGCTTGCCCCATTCGTACTGCATGAGCGCAGAAATTTCGCGTTCGCTCATGCCCGGCTTCATCGCGCGCATGGCGGCGAAATGCGCCGCGATGGAGGCGTTAACAGCCTTGCGGATGCGATCCATTTCTCCCGCATCCTTGTAGGTGCGCAGCCCGGCCAGCAGCGGACGAACATCCTGATACGAGACACCGAGAGGGAATGCGTTGGCGCGAGTCAGCCACTCGAGCGGAGTCTGAGAGTTCGAGGTCCCACCGGCGACCGGGACGTCGGTATAAATCGTCGTCCTTGGTTGGGGAAGAAGGCGGACCAGTTCCTCGCGCATATTGTCGAGCACTTCCACATGGTCGAATCCGGTAATGCGACTGGCTTCTGGATTCTCCGGACCAAGCTTGGGCCCAGTCCATTTTTCCGCAGCATAGTTGTGGGCCGGCAAGAAGAGAATCTCGGTATAGACACGCGCCGGCTCTTTCCCTTTCGCTTCGACTGCGGGCGCAATAAGCAGAGCCGCGCCGGGTTCAGCCCAGCCGGATAGATAAAAAAAGTCGCTGTCCGGACGGTATCCATAAATCGCGTTTGGTCCTTCGGCTTCGGTGGGCGCGAAGAGTAAGACCATTCCTCCGCTAGTTTTGGTGGCCAGAGCCTGCCGGCGGGCGCGGTAATCGGCATTGGGCTGCCGATCCAGAGCCGAGCCTGGCCGACCGACAAACAATATTTCGACAAGTAGAGTAAAGACGAAGATCTTGCGCATTGAGGTTCCTCGAAGGTTATACCAATTGGAGCGTTACTGCATCCCATTTCGAACTGTCATCCGGTCTCTTGCCGGCCACCGCGTGGAACGAGAGTTGTGGAATGTATTTTTGGGGCACAACACTTTTTACAGTCTCACCGTTTTGAACGCAAGTTTCGGATAACCGCGTCTTTCGTGAACGATTAGAATCAAATTGCCATGCGTTTCGACTTGGATTCCGCTGCTCGCCGCCGCCTTGGTTACCACCTGATCGATCAGATCGACAATTTCTTCGCTTCCCTGCCCGACCGGGCGGTGCAGCTTCCGGTTGAGCAAAGAACGTTCGCTGCTTTGACTAATCCGCTGCCTGAGAACGGTGAGGATGCCGACAAAGTACTGGACGAAGTTTTCCACGAGATGGTCGACAAAGGCTTTCACGTTCCGAGCGCCAACTACTTCGGGCTGATGAACCCCACGCCCACTTATGCCGGAGTCATGGCTGAAGCTCTGGTGGCCGCCCTCAATCCGCAACTGGCGACGGTCAAGCGCTCGCAGTTGGCGTCGAAGATCGAGCATGAAACCGTGCGGTGGATTGGAGAACGCGTGGGCTGGCCCGGCGAATTCGACGGAACCTTCACCACTGGGGGCAACGAAGCTAATTTCAGCGGGCTGGCGTTGGCGTTGGCATCGAAGTTCCCGAACGCGATCGAGGAGGGCGTCGCTTCGATTGGCTCCCAGCCGGTTCTCTATGCCTCTGTCGAGGCTCATCACTCGATCGATAAATCTGCTGGCCTGCTCGGCGTGGGGCGCAAAGCACTGCGGCGCGTCGCGGTGAACGAGAACCTGCAACTTGATCCACAGATTCTCGAACAGACGATTGAGGCGGACCTTGCTTCGGGGAAAAAACCTTTCTGCATAGTCGCTACAACCGGAACTACTAACACCGGCGCGGTGGATGATCTTGTGGCCCTCGCTGAAATATGCCAGCGCTACGGTTTGTGGCTGCATGTGGACGGCGCGTACGGGGGAGCGGCGATCTTTTCCGATCGGCACCGAATGCTGCTACGGGGTATCGAGCTCGCCGATTCGATTACCATTGATCCACACAAATGGATGGCGATGCCGCTCGCGGCCGGTGTAATTTTGACTCGGCATCCCGAGATGCTGGAGCGAGCTTTCGCCGTAGCTGCTCCGTACATGCCAAAAGCGGCTGAGTCCAAGGGGCTGGACAATTCTCGCATCAGCACCCAGTGGACGCGGCGTATGAACTCGCTCAAGCTTTGGCTCACCCTCCGAGTTCATGGAAGGAAGGCTTATGAGGAGCACATCGATCGGCAGCTCAACCTGGCGGGAGTTTTCGCGTCCTGGGTGAGAGGCTCCGAGCACTTCGAGTTGGCTGCGCCTCAAACTTTGCCCATCGTGGCATTCCGGTTCAAAGCGGAGAATTTCAGCCGGGAGCAACTCGCCGACGTTCACGCTGGCATTGTTGAGGAAGTCACGCGCGATGGGAGGCGTTGGATTTCGGAAACCAAGGTGAATGGAGCCAGCGTGCTCCGAATGATGGTGATCAGCTATCTCACCGAAGAACGCCATCTTCGCGAACTGGGAAAGGCGCTAAGCGAAGCCGCATCCAGAGTTGCATTTAGAGATGTGCGGAGCGCTTAGTTTGGCTGATACCGCGAATTCGTCGTGGGATCGCGCGTTGGCTATGAAGACCTTTTTTATCCTTCTTTCTTGGGCAATCCCCCTCTGCGCGCAAAGCAACACTGGAGAATTGCGGCTTAAAGTGACCGATCCAGCCGGACTTGGTGTGAAGAGCTCGGTGCAACTGGTCAGCGAGGTGAATCAGGTCCGGAAGACATTGGTCACGGACGAAACAGGAGGCCTGGTCGCCAAGTTGCTTCCTTTCGGAGTGTACAGACTTGAAGTGCAGCACGAAGGTTTCGCGCCATTCCTTGATTCAATCGAAATCCGGTCTGCAGTTCCGGCCGAATATCACGTGACTCTCAGAATCGCTCCGCTGAGCACCTCAGTGATCGTTAATGATACGAACACGTTGATCGATCCCTACCGATCCGGGGCGATCAATCGAATCGGCCAGGACGCAATTGCGGACCGGGAGACATCGCTGCCCGGGCGCTCGCTGCAGGACCTGATCAACTCGCAGCCCGGCTGGCTCTATGAAGGCAATGCGGTGTTGCACCCGCGGGGCTCGGAATATCAAACTCAGATTGTGGTTGACGGGATTCCGCTGACTGACAACCGCTCGCCGAGTTTTGGCCCGGAGATTGAAGCGGATGATGTGCAGTCGATGAGCATCTATACGGCAGGTATTCCGGCGGAGTATGGAAGGAAAATGGGCGGCGTGGTTGAGATGGTCACGACCAAGGATTCAGGGCCAGGCCTGCACGGTGAGGCCGTGTTGGCGGGCGGCAGCTTTGCGACTGCGGATGGCTACCTTTTGACGCAGTACGGGTGGGGGAAGAACACGCTGGGAGTGAGCGCTGAGGGCGCAACGACCGAGCGGTATTTAAATCCTCCGGTCCTACAGAACTTCACGAACAACGGGACGACCGGCGATTTCGGGGTGAGCTATGAGCGGGTTTTCGCCAATCATGACCGCTTGGGTTTCTCGGTGCGCCACGAATTCTCCCGTTTTCTTGTGCCCAACGAACTGGTGCAAGAGGCGACGGGACAGAGGCAGGATAGGAACAATTTTGAAACCATGGGAATCGCGTCTTATCAACATTTGTTCTCGCCGAATGTGGTTGGAGACTTCCACGGAATGGTGCGGGATGACTCGGAAGGATTTTCGTCGAACCCGTTTTCGACGCCGATCATCGCTTTCCAGCAGAATGGCTTTCGCGAGGGATATTTCAAGGGGACGATTTCGATCCATCACGGCAAGCAGGAGTGGAAAGCCGGCGTCGAATCTGACTCCACGTTTCTGCGTGAGCAATTCAGCGATGTAATCACGAACTTCACGCAATTCGATCCTGGCACGCCGGCGAGCTTTAACTTTGCCGCGAATCGTCCGAGTCTCGAGCAGTCTGCTTTTGTTCAGGATCTGATCCGGCTGGGCAAATGGACGGTCAGCGCGGGTTTGCGCTGGGACCACTATCAGTTGTTGGTGAACCAGAATGCGGTGAGTCCGCGGCTGGGCGCTTCGCGTTATTTCCGCTCGGCTGATCTCGTGTTGCATGCGTCGTACGACCGGGTTTTTCAGACTCCGGACTTCGAAAACATACTGCTTTCCAGTTCCCCCGCAGTGGTTTCCTTGAATCCCGAAGTTCTGCGCCTGCCCGTGGAACCTTCGCATGGCAATTATTATGAGGTTGGACTCACCAAGGGGTTCTTCCAAAAGGTCCGGTTAGATGTCAATGGCTTCGACCGAAGCGTCAGCAACTTTGCCGATGATGACCAATTCCTCGACACGGCTGTCAGCTTTCCGATCGCCTTTCGCAAGGCGAATATTTACGGCGCCGAGGGGAAACTCGATATTCCGCATTGGGGGCGTCTGTCGGGATTCCTTAGTTATTCGTACATGGTGGGGGCTGCATATCTTCCGGTTACCGGCGGACTCTTTCTCGGCGACCAGGCCAGCAACGCGCTGAGCCAGACGAGCGGACGTTTGTGGGTCACGCAGGACCAGCGGTATACGGTGCGGACTCGCATTCGGTATCAACTGGTGGAGCGCTTGTGGTTGGGGTTGGGTGGTGAGTATGGGAGCGGGCTGCCGGTGGAATTCGACGGCACTGAACAACAAGCGGTGGCGCAGTACGGCGAAGCAATCGTGAATCGGGTGAATTTCGTCCTCGGACGCGTGCGGCCTTCGCTCGCCATCGATGCTTCTGCTGGCGCAGACGTCTGGAAGAAGGACAAGCGGAGCATTCGTTTGCAAGTTGACGTTCAGAACCTCAACAACCGGTTGAATGTGATCGACTTCGCCGGCCTATTTTCTGGGAATAGCATCGCTCCTCCGCGCAGCTACGCGGTGCGGCTTACTACGAACTTCTAATCTTGGGCTGCTGGAAAAGTGATGTTGCAAGCCGCAGCGCCTGAAGAGGCTTTTGATTTGGCGGGAATTACGGCATCGCTGAAGCGATGCTCTGATACGATTCGACTGTTTTTCAGCAGGGCCGCCAGGGGTGTTCATTCCTGCTTGCGGTGGTTACGCGGGGGCCTGGCGCCGGGGGCGCGGTTTGCCTCTGCGTTCGGGTTGGAGTTGGACATCCCCGATGACGGCATTAGCTTGAAGACATATAGTACCACTTCGACGCGGCTGGATACGCCTAGCTTGTCGAAGACGCGGAACAGGTAGTTCTTCACGGTGTGTTCGGTGAGGCTCAAGCGGTGAGCGATCTCGCGATTGGACAGCCCTTCCGCGACGCAGCGGACTACGTCCTGCTCGCGCTTGGAGAGCGAGGGTAAGTTACCGGCGTCCGGCGACCGCATGGAGATGGCTTCGGAGATGGCTTCCAGTAGATATCCCTGCTCCTGGCTATTGGCCCATACTTGGCCGCTGTGGGCGCAGTGAATGCATTTGGCCAGAGTGTGCAAGGATTCGGTGCGACTGAAGACGCCTCGGGCGCCGGCGCGGAATGCTTCGACGACTGACTTGCGCTCGGAAGCGTCGAGCAGCATGACGACATGCGTTTCGGGATGGAGGGCGCGTATTTTCCGGGCGACTTGCAAACCCAAGGTGGAGTTATCTTCGAGGATCGCGCTGAGTAAGATGACGTCCGGCTTTTCCCTGGCCGTGGCGGCAAGGATTGCGTCCTCGGTGGGATCCGCTTCGATCACGACGAACCCGTCCTCGCGCAGGAGAGCGTTCCCCAGCAGTTGAGTGTTCATGCGAGTCTTGTCGGCAGCCAGGACTCGGATCGGCGGCGAGGTACGAGGAAGAGTTGGTTCTGACATTGACATGCAGCGTGCAGTTCTTCGGCCGGAGTTTTCGCGGCGCCAGAGCTTCAACCTCGCACATGCCTTGGCGCTTCTGCTAGTAATCTAGTCTTATCGAATCGGGGCGCATACGGTACTTTCGTACCCTCAGACCACGTTGTTCGGCTGCACACGACGACACGACGGAGTCTTCTTAAAGCAAAGGCTTATGCGCAGGACAAAAAAAAGCCCGCACAGGGCGGGCCATCATGTCTCGGGACGTCTGTGCTCTCGCGGCGATTTAGGTTGACAAAGATCCGGGAATCAGGGACGCAGTTTTTTCTTCAGGGCTTGCAGCATTACCGGCAATACGAACATGTGGAAGTCGGCGTAGTGCCGCTTCTTCCAGAAGAGAGTGGGATCCTGGGCAATGCGGTACCAGAATTCGAGGCCGCGATGCTGCATCCAGCGTGGGGCGCGCTTGCGCATGCCGATGTGATAATCGAAGGCGCCGCCTACGGCACCGGTGAAGCGGGCCTGGATACGCTCGCGGTTTTTCCAGACCCAGCGTTCCTGCAGCGGGGCTCCCAGGCCGACCCAAAGAATGTCCGGTTGGGTGCGGGCAATTTCGCCCAGGATGTATTCATTTAATTCGCCCTCGATGGGTCCCATGGGGGGCGTCCACGAGCCCACGATCTTGAGGTTGGGATGGACTTGCTGGAAGGCGGCGGCGGTACGTTCGGCTTTGCGATCGCCTCCGCACATTATGAATACGGTGTAGCCCTTCTCGGCGGCGCGGGCATTCATGTGCACGAGAAAGTCGGGGCCACAACAGCGGCCGGCTACTGGTTGACCCAGGACACGGCTTGCCCAGACCAGGGGAATGCCATCGGCCATGGGGAAGTCGGCCTCGTTCAGGGCTTGGCGGTATTTTGCTTCTTTGCGGGCTTCGATGACGTTATAGACGTTGATGAATACCCCGTAGCGGCGTTCGCCGCGCTGAATGCAGCCTTCGACCAGATCCACGGTTTGGGCGAGGCTGGTGCGGCGGACTCGGACGCCTAGGATATCGGTGCGCTCTTCGCTTCCGCTGGCAGCTGGGGACATTGTTTCCAATGAGGGCGTGGTTTGTTTCGGCATGTCTTGGCTGATCGCTACAATCCTATTATGACAGCGGCACTTCGAGGGGCTTTCCGGGCACTGCCGTGGCGGGCTTTCCGATGCCGCCGGGACGGTGGCGCTACAAAAACCAGGTATCCCCCCTCCCCCCTATTCTGTGCAAAATATTGAAAACAAGGGATATAATTTGCGACTACCCGCTAAATCTTTGAGTTTACGGGAGTTACACGCAAAATCTTGAGAACATGGCAGTTATGGGGCGTGCCTGGGCGTTCCGCTGTTCCGTTTTGGGACTCAGCTTTTCGGATTGTCAAGGAACTGCATTATCCAATAGATAATGTCTGCTAATGTAGGTTATCCAGTTTGAATCTTGGAGTCAATTGGAAAGCGCCTTGTTGGATCAGTGGGAAATGATCGACAGGGTGTCCGGAAAAGTTGTTTTGGACGGGAAAAGCTTACCTCGGGCGCTGAAGCGCCGACATATTCTGAACGGCTTGCGGCCCGACTGAAGTCGGGCCCTCCCAAAACCTGCGTGAATCTTGAGCTCCAACTGACAATGCATAGGGTCCAACTGACGATACATCTTAGGGTCCAACTGACGACGAGTACCCTGTACGTTGGTAGGTTGACGCTGTTTGGTTGGTGCCGTATTCTGGGTGTCTCCCCGTCGGAGATGGTTTGCGGGAAGGCCAGTTTGCTCCGATTCAATCCCTGTCAACGGCCGAGCCGGCTGATTAAGAATGCAATGATCCAACTGTAAAGATGATGACAATGAGGAGGAATGCCTGGTGAAAGTTCTGGTGGTCGGAGGGGCGGGATACATTGGAAGCCATACCGCGCACGTGCTGAGAAGAGCCGGGTCTTGAGGTGGTCATCTACGATAATTTGTCCACCGGTTTTGAGTTTTTGGCAAAGGGCTTTCCCCTGGTGGTGGGGGACATTCACGACGGAAAGAAGTTGTTGGAGCAGGTCAAGCAGTGCGACGCGGTTATGTATTTCGCCGCCAACCACTATGTTGGCGAATCGGTGGTGAATCCGCGGAAGTATTATCGCAATAATGTTGAGGGTGGGCTTTCGCTTTTAAATGCGGTTCTGGATGCGGGGAAGAAAAGCCTGGTGATTTTTTCTTCCACCTGCTCGGTTTATGGGGCGCCGGAGAAGACGCCGATCAGCGAGGACCAGCCTCTGGCTCCGATTAATCCTTACGGTGTTTCCAAAGTTTTCTTTGAGCAGGCGCTGCAGTCTTATGACACGGCTTACGGCATTCGCTATGCCAGCTTGCGCTACTTTAACGCTGCGGGCGCGGACGAGAACGGCGAGATTGGCGAATGCCATGATCCCGAGCCGCATTTGATCCCTCTGACTCTGCGGGCGGCGGCTGGATTCGGACCTGAGCTTCAGGTTTTTGGAACTGACTATCCGACGCCGGACGGCACCTGCATTCGCGATTACACCAACGTGGTGGATCTGGCGGAGGCGCACGTCAAGGCGCTGCAACATTTGCAGGCGGGAAATCCGTCCATTTGCGTCAACCTGGGGACGGGCGATGGGTCTTCGGTGATGGAAGTGATTTCGGCCGTGGAAGCGGTGACGGGGAAAAAAGTTCCGAGGAAAATTGTGCCGCGACGCCCGGGGGATCCTCCGGCTCTGGTCGCCGACCCGCGAAAGGCGCAGCAGATTTTGCAGTGGAAGACGAAACGTTCGCTGCGCGACAGCGTTTCTACTGCTTGGAAGTGGATGCAGAAGCGGGGGAAGTAGGGTCTGCCGCATCGGGCTAGAAGTTAGTTGCTCTCGAATGTAACGCCTGCCGATTCCTTTCGGCGCAACAGTGCGATACCTTGAGCACCGAGAGCGAGTCTGCCGAGCGTGGCGGGTTCGACTGTGAGAGCTGCGTCCGGACTTTCCACGATATCGTCCGGACCTTTGGTTTGGCCTGCTTTGATTGACTTGCCGGGGATGGTTTCGTAGGCGTATCCAGTTAAGGTAGCCTGAATTAGCGGATGCATCAGGGGCCCAGACAGTTGAGCAGTAATATCGAGACGGGCCCAGCCATAATGGATCTTTCCGCTTATCTGAAACTTCAAGCCAAGATACGCTCGCTTGTTGCCGATCCATGGGCCGCCGCCATAAAGGCGGTTGTAGTCACGCCCGACATCACCCAGGTAGAGGATGCTGGCTGGCTGAAACGCAGCGTTGGAACCTATGCGGACATTCTTGCTTAAGGCGGCAGCCCACCAAATTCCCACACTCTGAATCCCCCAGATCTCGTTGTGGGAATTCTGAGCCGGCCCGACCCCCAACATTGCGAGATACGTAAAGGTCGTAAACTGACGATAGAAGCTGGTTATGGTGAAATCAGGGATTCCGTCGTGGTTAAGATCCAATTGTATCGAGCCGTTCTGGGCGATCCGTATATGGGCGGGTGTGTAAACGATCTTCGCCTCGGCTGGCTGCGCTAGCGCCAGCAGGCTTACTCCGGCTGCGCCTGCGGTGATCGCGTAGGCGTTGAGTTGGTGATGGATTGACTTTGAGAGGTTGGCTGTCTTACGGGGCCCGGAGGGGTGTTTCATTTCGGCCTCCTTGGACGGGTGGGCTATTATCCTACTGGCGTGTGTCTGTTGTCACTCAGAATGTGTGTGCTCGTTCACTGCTCTGGCGGGACAGTCCGCATCGTCTGTTTTGCAGCGTGGAAGGTTTTGGTCCTGCATGCAGAATGCAGAGATCCTTCGCTTTGCCCAGGATGACAGCGTTTTGCTCAGGCTGACGGTGCTTTGCTCGGGTGACAGCGTTTATTTGTTGCGAACTTTCGGGACGGGCGCTCGGGGGAAGTCTTATTAAGTCATTGGCAGGCCACGAAAGCTGGGTGAGGTTCGTCGTTGAAATTCCCTGGGACGGCGCAGGGTGGCGCGGGCTTGCGGGGATCCCTCACTTCGTTTCGGGATGACAGAGTGAGATTTTTGAGGGTTAAACGGAAGTGCTTCAGGTGCGGGTTAGCTCGGGTTCGGGAACGGCGTTGGAGAGGGCGTATCCCAAGTTTTGCATGACTTCGCCCCAGGCGGTTTCGATCTGCGCGACCGATTTCGGGGAGAGGTCGGCGTGCCAGCCTCCGGTTTTGGCGCTGCGGATGAAGGGCTTGTCCTGGCGGGTTCTTTTTAGCTGCACATGTTGCGACGCTTGCTTTTTCTCGAGAGTGCGCATGCGTTCTGGGGTGCTCAGTTCTACGGCTCGGGCCAGTTTCTCGGGAGAAGTGTCAACTTTGGCGAATCCGGCTTGTTGCAGGAATCTTGCTACCTTGAGCAGTTCGCGCGGGGTGTTCTCTTTCATGTCCTCGTAACGCAGCAGTAGGAAGTTGCTGTTGCCCTGGCGCATGGTCAGCCAGCTCATCACATTGTCAGCCCAGGAGCCGCGGGCGGAGTCGAATTCGGCGGCGATGAAGCGGGGGATGAATTCGTCGATTGGATAATTGTCGGGGATGAGTCCGGCTTTGATGTTGTGATGATAGAAGGAGACGGCAACGTCTCTGGGGTCGCGAACGATGTGAATGATGCGCGGATATCTTGGATCGAACACCTCGTGACTTTTCAGGAGACGCGGACGGGGCAGGCTGCGGAGGGCGCGGTCGGGATTGAAATAGATTTCGGGGACGCGGGATTCGACGTTGGCGAAAGTGACGGGGTCGTCGGGATTCAGGAGATTTCCCAGCAGGAAACGGGTCCAGGTATTGCCGGAGCGGGGGTAGGAAGTGAGGAAGACGTCGTCGGGAAAGATGGTCAGGGCGCGGCCGGCGGCGGTTTTTCCGGTGAGCAGGCGGACGGCGGCGACCACCGCGCGGACGGCGTCCTTGGCGCTTGAGCTTTTGATGTAGCGGTTTAGATGCGCTCCCATTTACGCGCGTCGGCCTCGAAGTGTTCGGGGCTATTTCTACTTTTTGCTGCAGGTGGAGATTTTGTAGTTGCCGATTCGGGTGTCCCAGTCAATCGGCTTTCCATCCTCATTCTGGGCGAAGTATTCGGCGACGAACCAGAAGGTGCAATCGTCGACGGGATCGACGGTCATGCTGGAGTAATCGCCCCAGTGGTTGGAATCTTTCTCGTCTCCGTTTCCGTTGTAGATTACGACCTCTTGAGGCGTGGGGTTGTTTGTGTTCCACCATGAGGAGCGGATGCCGGGGTGAGTTGCGCCGTTGGATACGTTGTAACCGACGGCGGCGTTTCCCATCTGGTCTTGAGCGATGCTGGGCATGAAACGGAAAAAGCTCTGGTCGGGATTGACTGTGCCACTTTGATAAATAGCTGGGGTTCCGCTGCCGCGCAGCTCGTACCATCGAATGCCGGTTTGCAGATTGGTGGTTCCGGTGTGAACCGTGTGGCTGACCAGGAACGATTCGTAAGCACCAAAATTGCGATAGTCGAAACGTGGCATAAAACGGTCACCTACGGAGTCCACGCGGTTGTCCGTAACCTTGGTCGACACTTCGGGGATGCAAAAAGTGTTAAATGGGCGATTGGTACTGTAACAACCTGGAGCGTAGGTGGGTACGATCAGAGATGAATGTGTGAAAGTCGAATTGTTCGTATTGACCCAATCAACGTGAAAATCCCAAAGGTTCAGGGAGTCTGAAGTCGTGCTCTTTCCGTCGTCGGGAGGATTCTGGATGCTGACCAGGAATTCGTCTCGACCCGTGGGAGGCGCAGTTGTGCCGTCGACGTCAGCAGGGATCACGCTGTGCTTGAGATAGAGACTGCCGTTGAGCGGGATCGGGTTGGGATCGCTGAAGCATTGCATCGGATTCGGGGTTGATCCGGTCAGCATGTTGGTGCGGTCCAAGGCGCAAACTACCACACCAATCTGCAGGTACCCGTTGTTCACATCATTCAGATCAAAGGATACGTAATATGCATCTTCCCAGGTGCCAAACTTGGGCCAGTCGGGCCAGTACGTGGTTCCGTGGGAATTGACGCCCAGCACGGGGTTCAGGGGGAACTGGTAGGTGTACCAAGCAAGGCTGGTGGAGGAGAGATCGTCGGTATTGGAAATAGCGACGCAGTAGTAATAAGTGTTTGCAGCAGAAGTTGAGCGTACCGCGATGACCCAGCGCAGGGCCAGATGATCAAAGGTGATGATGCCGTCGCCGCCGACGTTGAGGCAATTGGGCAATTTGTTGGTCTGGAATGGCTGAGTGCCGGGGACGGGTGAAGACCAAACAGTAGCCTCGGTTACCTTGTCATAGGCTTGGAAAAAGACGTTGACCCATTCCATGTATTGCTTGGTGCCAACGGCACCGTTGGGATCGACGTCGTGCTGGCGACGGCCCAGTTGAAGGGCGTCGATGCCCTCGAAGGACTGGACCGACTGGGCCTGGGCTAACCATGAACTCAGGACTAGCAGGAGAAGTAGTTTGAGACTGGCTGTCTTGCGAAATTTCATGCGCTGTGCGTTTGGTTGCGAAAGGGTGTAACGGCGCGTTGTGGATTTTTCAGCGTGGTTCGCGGTTGGTCGCGTTGGTTACTTCTGGGTGTAAACGTAATCTCCGATGTCTTCTTGAAGGATGAAATCGAGCAGGCCGTCGGAGTTGTAGTCGCCTGTTGCGATTCCCGTGGAACTGCCCGGGCCCTCTATTATCGTGGTTAGTCGTTGAAATGTGCCGTTGCCCTTGCCAAGAAGAATGGCCAACTTATGGCCAGTCTCGATTGAGATGGCGAGATCAGTGTTGCCATCGGAATTGAAATCACCCGTAGTGAATGACATGGTGTTGGCGCCGGCTCCGGTGGTGTGGTACGCCGCCGTTTGGAAGGTTCCATCGCCATTACCCAAGAGGATTGCGATTTGGTCGTTCTGCAAGATGGCCAGATCGGATTTTCCGTCGTTGTTGAAGTCGTTCACCAGCAGCGTGGGTCCGAAGCTGTTGAAGCCCACGAGCGATCCCAGAGTAATCGTGTTTGGCGCGGCGAATGTGCCGTCGCCGTTGCCCAGGAAAATTGAAACGGCTCCGCCGTTCGTGTTACTGAGTACGGCTAAATCGAGAATGCCGTCGCCGTTGAAGTCGGCGGTTGCGATGTCGAAGGGATAAGCCAGGGATGTGTAGTCGGTCTGCGTGCCGAAGGTACCATCGCCGTTGCCCAGCAGAATAGAAACCTTGCCTCCAGAGTCGGCGACAGCGAGATCGAGCTTTCCATCGCGATTAAAGTCGCCAACCACGACCCGGTGGACGAAGGTGAAATTGCCGAAAGATCCTTCTGTCCGGAAACCGCCTTTTCCGTTGCCGAGTAGCACTACGACATTGCTATCCTGGGTGAAAACCAGGTCGAGCCGGCCGTCGCCATTGAAGTCACCGAAAGCCATGCCAAGTGGCGGCGTGCTCAAGCCTTTGTCCACCAGGGAGCCGAAGCGGAAAGAGCCATTTCCGTTGCCCAGCATGGTCAACAGCCCGGAACTTCCAGCTACGAGGTCAAGGATGCCATCGCCGTTAAAATCTGCGGTCACGGTGGACCAGACGGGAGTTTTGACATCGTAAGCTTTTGGGCGGTTCGCACTTACCGTTGCGGTGGGCGAGTGCACTTCCACCAATCCGTAGCTGGAACTCGATTTGCCTCCTCCAGGAGCAGGGTTGGCAACGGTGATGTAAGCAGCGGTGGGTGTTGCAATATCCGAGGCGAGGATTTGCGCCTGCAACTCTCTTGCAGAAATGAAAGTCGTGCTTCGGGGGTGTCCATTCCAGCTCGCGACTGCGCCGGATACGAAGCCAGCGCCGTAAACGTGGAGAGGAAAGGATGGGCCGCCCGGCACAACGGCCTGCGGAATCACGGGCCCGACGACGGAGGGGACAGGATTTGTGGCCGAGGCAGCGGTCAGTAATAGGCAACTTACTATTGTTGCGATGAGCGGGGCAAAGTTGTGGGGGGCTTTCATGGTGGACTCCAGATCTGCGCACGCCGGATGCGCTCGCGGGAAACTAAGTGTCCGTGAAAATATTTGGTACAAGGCCGTGCATACTCGCTATGCAACTTGTGAGAGTAAAATGCGGCAAACAGAATGCATAGATCCTTCGCTTTGCTCAGGATGACAGCGGTGTTCAAGATTACAGCATTAGGGAACGGCGACGGGTGTTGCGGAGGACAGTACTTTCTTCTTTGATCTTTCTTCGAGGTATCTTGGCAATGCGTCCTGCCATGAGGGAATGGAGACGCCTACCGAATGAAGTTTGGCTTTTGAGAGCACGGAATTTGCTGGGCGGCGGACGGGACTTGCGAACTCGGAGGACTTCACCGGTGACAGTTTTGCGTCAAGGCCGGCGCGGTCGAAGATGTAGCGGGTAAAGTCGTACCAGGAGCACTGACCTTCGGAGCTGACGTGATAGAGCCCATAGCGCTCGGTCAAGATCAAGTCGCGAGTGGCCTGGGCGAGATCGGCGGTGTAGGTGGGGGTGAGAATCTGGTCGTCGACCACACGAATGGCATCTCCGGCCATCGCTTTTTTCAGCATGGTCTCGACGAAGTTGCCGCCCTTGCCGCTGCTTCCGGCAACTCCGTATAAGCCGCAGGTTCGGATTGCGAAATAGCGGTCGGTGTAGGCGGAGATTAGGTATTCTCCCACTACTTTGGACGTGCCATAAACATTCACGGGTGCGGGCAGGTCGGTTTCATTGTATGGGGCACCCTTTTCGTAGCCGCCAAAAACATAGTCGGTGCTGTAGTGCACCAGGGTCGCGCCGGTGGCTTTGCAGGCCTGGGCCAGATACATTACGGCTGTGCCATTGACCTGAAAGGCGAGCGCGGACTTGTGCTCGCACTCGTCGACTCTGTGGTACGCAGCCGTATTCAACACCAGGTCGGGCTTGGATTCCGCCATGGCTTCGGAAATTTGCGCTTCCGAGCAAACGTCAAGCTGGGCATGGGTCAATGGCACTACCGTGTCGCCCGCGGATTGAAATACCTCGAGAAGATCGGTGCCGAGTTGGCCGTTGGCGCCGATGAGGAGGACCTTCATCGCGACACCTCAGCGAGTGCGCGCAATCCGTTGTTCGCGGAGAGCAGCTTCAAGGTGTCGATGTTGTAGTACTGCGGATTGTCCCAGTCTTTGAATTCGTCCATGTGCTCAATCAGGTTTTTCACAATGGCTTTGACATTGTGGTTGGGATGGAAGCTGAGAACATTTTCGGCCTTCTCGATGCTGACTTTGTAATTACGGAAATCGGTTTTGTGGTTGATGGTGAGATGAACGCGAATGCCGAGTTGTTCCTCGATCGCCATTTTTACCAGGTCGCCCACTTCACCGACGGTGTAGTTGCCGGAAGCGATATTGAAGATTCCGGAGATTTTCTGGCTGGCTTCGATGGCGCGAACGTAGGCGTTGGTCGCATCCTCGATGCTGATGATCGGTCGCCAGATCGAGGGATTGTTTACCGTAATTTCGCGGTTGCGCACGCCATTTTTGAACATGGTGTTGATAATCAGATCCAGGCGCATTCGCGGGCTGTAGCCGGAGATGGTTCCTTTGCGAAGGGAGATGACGGAGAACTCGTCGTCCATTAAGTTCATGGCCGCTTGCTCGCCCTGCAGCTTGGAAATTCCGTAGGGATAAAACGAGGAAACCGGGCGGGTTTCGTCGAACAGTTCGTTGACGGTGTAGCCGTAGACTGAGCACGAGCAGGCGTAAACGTAGCGTTTTACCTTGGCTTTTTTCGCGACGTATGCCAGGTATGCGGGTGCAGCAGCGTTGAAAATAAAATTCTCGCTGGGGGAGTACTCGGCCATGGGATCGTTCGACAGGCCGGCCAGGAAGACGACCTGCTGGTATTGCTCGAGATCGGGCACGGTGATATCGAAAATGTCTTTGTGAATGATTCCGGTTTCGGAGGGTAGATGGTTGCCAAACCAGAAAAGGTCGAGCACATCGACTTCGTAGCCGCGCTCAAGCAGCTTTGGAACCAAGACCGAGCCGACATAGCCGGCTCCGCCGGCAATGAGAATTTTCATTCGCTGTTACCTCCCCACCGTGGTTTGTGCTGCAGTTTGAAGTTCAGGGTAATTGAAATTTTCCGACTCTGGCCTGGCCAACCATTCTTTTAGGGTTTGCGCCTTGCGATCCTTGTCGGAAAGTTGAACGTCACGCATCGGCCACTGGATGCCGATCTCGGGGTCGTCCCAGCGGATGCCGGATTCGCCTTTGTTGTTGTAGATGCCGGTGCATTTGTACTGAATCTCGGCGTAGTCGGAGAGCACGCAAAAACCGCGGGCAAAACCCGCCGGAGCCCAAATTTGTTTGCGACTCTCGGCGGAAATCTCGGCGCCAAACCATTTGCCAAGGGTGGGCGACCCTTTGCGGATGTCGACGGCCACGAGGAAGGCCGTGCCTCGGGTTACGCGCATCAACTTGCCCATGGGAGGCTCCCACTGGAAATGCAGGCCGCGCAGCACGCCGCGCACGGAGCCGGAATGGTTGTCCTGCAGGAATTCGTAGGGCAGACCCAGGGCTTTGAACTGGTCTGCACGAAAAACCTCGGTGAAGAATCCGCGCTCGTCCTGGAATACTTGCGGGGCGAGGACACAAACTCCCTCCAACGGCCGTGATTCAATTCGCAGTTCCATTTTTCCTCATTGTATATAGGGTCGTCGTTGCGGGGGAGTTAGTCGTCGTCGCCACTCTTCTCGTCCTCAGGGTCCAAGTGGGAGGGTAATTCTGTAATGGGAGCTACGCTGGTCTCCTCGGCCGCGGAGTTCACACCATTGCCAACTAGCTTCGCAAGGTGCGGACTTCCCGGATCACTGTTCACGATCGCGATTTCACCCCAACGCGGGCCGACAGTTTGTGGCGTGAAGGTCACCGTGAACTGACAGCTGGCTTTCGGCTTCAGTTGTCCAACGCAGTTGCTAGCCTGCTGAAAGTCTGATCCAATGAGAGAAATTGAACTTATTGTGACTGCGCTGCTCCCGCTGTTGGTTACGTTAAAATTGACTTTTGCGTTATTCCCTATCTTGGTGTTGTGAAACAGGAGGAGTCCGAGTTGTCCGAATACCGAATCGACGCGCAGCTGCGGGCTGGAAAGTGCGGATCCTATTCCCGACAGCGCAACCTTTTGTGGGCTGTCTGAAAAATTGTCGGTCAGGTTTAGCGTGGCGGTTTCCGGACCTAACTGAGTGGGCAGATATTTGACTTTGATGCCGCAAGAACTTCCGGGCTGGATGAAGCCTCTGCAGCCGGAAACAGTGAAATCCTGGCTGCCGGTGATGACCGCCGACTTGATTTTCACGGGAGTGGTACCGGAATTAAAAAGCGGCACGCTGTTGGTAATCGCGGTTCCCATGAGTTGTTCGCCGAAGGTCGTAGAGAGCACGGTAAACGGACATTGGCGTTGAGTAAGCATCAGCGGGGGCAATGCCTTTTGACTAAAGTCGAACGCATCCATCATGTCGTTCGCTTCCGCATCGCGATTCGTGAGGGATGGCAGGTTGAAGGTATCTTCGATGAAGCGCAAGACGCTGGAGAATTCGTACTGGGTGTGATCGACGGTCTTACCTTTCACGTAAGGAGAAATAATGAGAAACGGCACACGCGGACCCAAGCCGAAGACATCCAGCTTAGGAGGTTGAACGTGGTCGTAGAAGCCACCAAAATCATCCCACGTCAGGAAAATTGCGGTTGAATCCCAGTCGGGGCCCTGCATAATGGCGTTGATCTTACTGACCGTCCAGTTCTCGCCGTTGCATACACTGCTGGGGGGATGCTCGGTTTGTCCGGAACGAGCTACCAGCCACGAGACGGGCGGCAGGTTACCATTCAAGGCATCATTCTCGAAGTTGGTTTCGTCCTCAACGTGAGTAGCCCAATCGGGACCGTAGCGGATATGGCGGACGTTGTTGTACACGTTCCATTGATAACCGGGGGTACCAGCGGGCACGGCGTAGTATTTCCAATCGATATCGGCTGCGTCTAGGAGATCTCCCAGAGTTTGCATCTCAACACATGGAGAGCCCAGGGTGATGGTGCCGTCACTTTGGAGAAACTCCACTTGCAAATCTTTGGTGTTGTCGCAGCCCCAGGAGTTACTCGACTTATGGCCCTGGGGAGTGCTGATCATGTCAGCCGCCTGGGCGGCGATGGCGTACAGGTGACTGGGTAAGCTGGGACCATCGGTGGAGGAGAATACGTGGTCGGCTAAAACAAAGTTCTGCGCATAGGCCCAGTAGTTGGGAATGTCATTGGGGCCGAACTGGGAGTATGAGAGAAAGTCGCCTTGAACATTGGCTTCGTAATTTAGATCGAACAAATCCATTTTGCCGTCGGAATCGACTTCCAGAGCCGACCACCAATCGTGTCCGAGGTCATGAACTGTCTGATCAGAGAGAGGCTGCAGGGGAATTACGCTTCCGTTTGACATCAGCCCTTGGGTGGCACCATCAGCGTTCGGGAACTTGCCGAAAAAGGAGTCGAAGCTGCGATTCTCCTTAACAATGTAGACGATGTGCTTAATGGGATTGGCTTGAGCGAAACAGCTTGCGCTGAATAGTAAGAACGGTAGCAAACGCTTGATGTTGATCATTTGACTTCAACTCCTCTCTCTTGCCCTGCCCCTTGAGCACTATTCACATTTGGTGGGCCATCTCTGGCGACTGGGCTCCGGGTCGAGTGGTTTGGGGAGCTTTCCGCAGTACCATGGTGAAGTCGGTGATGTCTGGATTCACGTATCCAAAACTTGCAACTTTGAGAAGCGGTCCGACGACGGTGTAAGCCAAATTGAAGAGCCAGTGTTTCTTCTTGACTCGGACCTGTACTTTTTCTTCGTACAGCTCGAGATATTCCACTGCCAATTGATTCTCTTGTGCAAAACGTTGTAGGGAGCGGGGAGACATGGAATATTTCAAGAATGTTGGAAAAGGAACGTGGCCTGGTTTTCCTGCGTTCTTGTTGCCCAGGATGCGACGATAAACCCACACGTGAAACCAGTGCGGCGTATATTTCGTGACCATGCCCTTGATGGAGTTGACCACAGGGGCGCCGACAACGATCATGCCGCCCTCGCGGATTGAGCGCAGGAAATTTTCCATAGCTTTGTCGGGATGCTCAAGATGTTCGAGGACGTCCCAGCAAAAGATAATGTCGAAGGAAGAGGGTTGCAAAGGGTAAGTCTGAATGTCGCCAAGGATTTTTTCGTGCAGTTCTGGATTATTGTCGAGCTGCTCCTGACAGACGTCGATGCCGACAAGCTGGACAGTGGGACCGAGGCGGATATGACTTCGCGAGCCCGCGCCAGCTTCGAGTACGCGGAGGGTTCGGCCCTGGCGCATCATCTGATCAACGGCAACCTGGACGGGGTCATTGGTGGTCATCGGGGTTCTCCTGTGCAGGTGGAAGATACTTAGCAGCGCGTTCAAAAGCTATGTCGCCACCCCAGCGCCTGAAGTGTGGGATCAAACGGTGCCAACAGAATACATAGATCCTTCGCTTCGCTCAGGATGACAGCAGCTTGCGCCTTCCGGACACACAACCCTTGCTTCAAAGCCGGGGATGGAGCTATCAATCGGAAACCATGCCTTTGGCTTGGGGAACCGTGGCCTCATGCTTTCCATTGTGGTTGTTTTGCAGGATTAGGGAGGCGATTTTCTCGATGCAGCGAAAATTTTCGATTTCAAAATCCTGGACATCGATATGGGTTTCGAAGTTTTGCTCGATGAATAAAAGCAACTCCACAAATCTTTGCGAGTCGAGAATTCCGGTGCTGAACAGATCCGTATCCGGCGCGGGAACGTCTACGTGCAGAACGTCCGAAAACAGGACGGAGAGCCGAGTTTGAATGTTCTTCCGATCGGTCTCGTTCATGTCAGCAAATCCTTTACCTCGGCCAGGTGGTCTCCGGGCTTGAGCAGGGCCTGGGCCGGAAGACACCTGCCATCTAGCCGCAATTTCGTAGCCAAAATCCATTGATCCCCACAGGCCACGGTAGCCCCGGAATCTGTCACATCACCGACCGTTCCAGGCGGAATGTGGCAGTCGATACCGGTCTTGCGCGCCTTAACGACCGCAAGTTTTTGCACTCCCAAAAGGGCCTGAGGATGCCCCCAGGGCGAGGCGAAGGGAAGGTAATCACAAGCGCGAATGAAGTTCACGACCTTCGCTGCGGGCCATTGCCAGGATATGCATCCATCTTCGGGCACCTCTCGACCGAAGTATTGACGGCTCGCCAGATCCTGAGCTATCGACGGAATAGTTTCGCCAGCCGCGGCAACTTCGAGTAAACGTAACAGAAGGGCGATGCCCTCGCGAACGCACTTGAAACTCAGGGAGAGCGCGGTATCTTCCTCGTCGATGGGAAAGTAAGACTGGTAAACGATCGGGCCTGCGTCGATTCTGGGCTCGATGCGATGCACGGTCACGCCGTGGTTTTGCTCACCTCGAAAAATCGCCCAACTCACAACATTTAACCCTGCATAGCGCGGCAGAGGCCCGGGATGGAGGTTGAAGGCGCCCAGCCTCGGGGCTGCCAAGACGTCGTCGTGAATGACGTAGAGGGAATGAACATTCAGGAAAATATCCACTCCTTCGGAGCGCAACCGGTCTGCAAGAGCGGGATTTTTTACCTGGTCCGCAGGCAAGGTTTCAAAGCCCAAAGACTGGGCTGCGTTCCATAAACTGACTCGGGTTGAGCCTGGCTTCGTAGGTTCGGTCAGCACCGCAACAACCTGATGCTGACTCTGCGCGAGCGCCCGCAACATTTGCGTGCCGGCAGATTCCTCAGCTGCAAGAACTACCTTCATTACTCTTGGGCGGTTGCAGTCCAAGCAAGCCGAGGTGGTTCATACGCTATTGCATCCGAGGTGGTCTCGCTGTTTTGTGTGGACGAGGCTGGCCCACCCGTTACGCTCGACTTGGTTTTATCTTCCAGCGCGAAGGCTTTTGCGATTTCAGGGCGATCAATTTTCCCGCTTGGATTTTTGGGCAGTTGAGTTAATCGCATCCAACGCGAGGGCAGCATATAAGGAGGCAACACCTGGCTCAGCCGGTTAGATATTTCCGATTCGCTCAATTGCCACTGGTCCTGCAGCACGTAGGCGCAGGCGATAAGGCTGCCCTCGAAACCCTCGGTTGGCAGAGCCACTACCGCGCACTCTTTAAGTTCTTTGACGGCATTCAAGGCAACTTCAATTTCACCTAACTCGATGCGATAGCCACGGCTCTTGATTTGGGTATCGGCTCGGCCTACGAAATAAATGAGGCCATCCTCGCCAATACGAGCGCGATCGCCGGTGCGATAGATGCGGTCGTCGGCACCGTAAGAAATGAAGGCTGCATTGGTTTTTTCGACATCGCGCCAATAGCCCGGGCTGAGACCGACACCCCGGATGTAAAGATCGCCAACCTCACCTGGAGGGGCTGGCCGCAGAGCGGTATCGAGCACGAGCAACTCTTCGCCTTCGCAGGCGGTGCCGATCGAAATGGGCTGGCGGCTGTCGGTTGGGCAACTGGGAACTGTGTGATAGCTGCTGGCGATGGTGGTTTCCGTGGGTCCGTAAAGATTCGTGAAACTGACTCGCGGCAGGCGCTGCATCCAGTAAATCAAAGCCGGGGTGGGCAATACTTCGCCGCACCAGAGCAGACGTTTCAAGGCCGGGAAATCATTGAACCGCACCACGTCAAACCTCGCCATGTAGTTGAGCAAGGAGGGAACCGAGAACCACTGGGTCAGCTGCGTGTCGCGGATGAAGTCGGCCAGCTTGTTGGGCAGCAAACTTAATTCCGGAGGAACCAGATGGAGTTGCGCGCCGACGGCGAAGGCGCCGAAGATGTCGAACATCGACAGGTCAAAGTGCAAAGGGGGATGACAGGAAACGCGATCGTCCTGCGCCATTGCGAAGTATCGAGTGGCCCACTGCACGAAGTGCGTTACGTTGGCATGGGTGATGACAACGCCCTTCGGTTCGCCGGTCGATCCTGAGGTGAATAGAATATGAGCCGGATCGTGCGAGCCATTTTCGTAAGGCAACGGTTCAGCCGAATAGCTGCTGATATCGTTCCCTACGAAATCTGGGAACAAAATTGCAACTGTTCGGGGCTGCTTCCATCCAGCCCACGGCAATCGAATTTCGGAATTCTTCGTGGGAAAATAAATCGTCGAGCAAGTTGACCGAGGATCCGGCACCCAGGATGTAGCGGGGTTCGCTCGACCTGATTACCTTGGCAACGCGCGGAGCGGGGCTTGCAGTATCGATCGGCACGTGGATGCAATCGGCCTTCAGGATGCCGAGGATGGCGATGACGGCCTCGGGGCTCTTGGGGATGGCAAAGCAGACGCGATCGCCTTTGCGGCAACCGGCGGCCTTGAGCAGGCGGGCCAGGCGGTTGGTTACTTCCTCCAATTGGCCATAGGTCAGGGCGCGTCCCTGCATGACGAGAGCTATCGCGTCGGGGCGGCGCTGGGCTTGCGTGGAGAGCGAATTCTGCAGGAGGTCTGTCATTTCGCCGCTAGCTGCGAGGCTTGAGAGAAGACGATGCCGATGTGTTCGAGTTCTTCCCTGGTCGGAGGAATATCGAGAATGAATGTGAGGAAACCGCGTTCGATGTATTTCGCCAGCTCGGACGCAACGCGGTCGTAGCTTCCGACGAGGTACGGACAGAAAGTTTTGTAGTTCTCAAAGGGCCATAACCAGTAGGCGCTGTGGTTGGCTTTGGTTTCGATCGCCATCTGCGAAAGCTGTTTGTGCCACGCGGAGTCCGAGGTTTTCATGGCTAGCTGGTGGGTCAGTTGGCCTTTGCGATCGGCGGGAAAGCGGGCTTCGGCGATGGTCCATGCTTGTTCTTCGGATTCACGAGCGATCACGCCGATGCGCATGCCGGATTTCATGGTGGACTGACGATTGTCTGGTTCGCAGGCCGCGGGCTGAGGATATTTGACGGCGAGCGCACCGAGCGCGGCCGCGGCTGCTAAACCGGCCTCGGAAGAACCGGAAACGAAGACGCCCGGAATTAATTCGGGATCGAGTGGAGGCGTCATGCGAAGTTTGTCGACCACATAGAACTCGCCGTGGTAGCTCACCGGCGCATCGCCTTTTAATAATTCCTGAATGATGGTGGTATATTCGACGACGCGCGCGTAGCGCTTGTCGTGCGGCGTGGTGTCATTGAGCGCGGCCAGGTCGTTTTTGAAACCCCCGGCGACCATGTTCAGGTAGACACGGCGACCGTAAAGGTGGCCGAGAGAACTCACCATCTTGGCTACTGCGTAGGGATGCAGGTAGGCAGGTTGTACGGCAACCAGCGGGCACAATCTCTGGGTATTCTGAATTATGATTTGCGAGACCAGCCAAGGATCGACCAGCGAATTGTCGGTGTAGATGAGAATGCCTTCGCATCCCGCCTCTTCGCTCCAACGAGCAACGTCGATGATGTTCTGCAGGTAGGATTTGCGTTCTACAGCGCTCGACTGGGGCGCGGTGGCAAAAACCTGCAAGTTGGATAAGCTTTGGCTACTACGGTTCATCATCGCTGGTTAAATTGTGCGGCTCAAACGCTACTTGCTGGCGGTTTCCAGCATGATCGGTTTATTGCCAATGGTCACTGTGGCAGTTTTCGCGCCCAGTGGCGTGGAGGCTCCGGCGATATCCCGGTAGCTCTTGAAGCCGGTGGCGTCGTAGGTTGAGGTTTTTTCGTAGTCGTCGTCCCAAACGATTTTGCCGTTGTATACCGGTCCTTCTATTTTGCACGTCCAGATGTGATTTTGGGCTGCGCATCCGGAGATGGTGTGTCCGAGCAGCCATTTGTGAACCTCCCGATAAGCGGCTCCTGCAGGCAATTCACCAGTCGACTCATGCCACATGGAGCCGCAGCAGGTTCGCGGATTTCCATCATACATGTACCAATAAACCCTCCCTACGCCGGCTGAGGCCAGGACCACATAGTAACGAACCACGAAGGCGGCGGCCTGATCATAGCCCTGCCAATTCGCGTAATCGGTTCTGGACCAACTACCCTCGGTGTTCCAGATGGGCTTGGACGCGAGCGCTGGATAACGAGCGACCTTCTCTTTAATTTTGTCGAAACTCTCGAGGACCGCGCCCTCGGGAATAGGATGGCCGCCGGGGAGAACGGCCGGAGAGTAACCGTGCCAGGCAATGATGTCGGCATACTGCCCACCGCCGGCTGCGAAATAATGGTCGAAATAAGGACCGGCTCCGGCTTCCGGGGTCAGCACCAGGGCGCTCGGATCTACCTCTTTGATGACTGCGGCGGCATCTTTTTCCATGCGCACCATCTGCGCATCTTTACCGTTCCAGAAATTAAAGCCGCCGGGCTCGTTCCAGATGCCCCAGTATTTAATCTTGGCATGGCTGGAATCGAGATGCAGGTTGTGGGTCACGATGGATCGGACAAAGGCCTTCCATAGGTCGTCGGAGCCGCTGCCATCCTCGGATAGATCGCGCGGGGGACTGCATTCGCAGTCTGCGTGAGGCCCTGAGGAAGCCCATGCAGGGGTCTTGCCAAAGGTATACACGACATCGTCGATTCCGTTGCTCTTGGCGGTCGCGAGCCAATCATCCAAACGCTTCCAGTTGCAGTTCGGACCGGTTGGGCACAAATGCGCCCAGCCCGTGGCTGTGCCCCACAAACGAATGCTGCCGATGGGAATATTTGGAGTCATCGACGACATGCGGTTGAAGTGCATGCCAAAGAATGTGGGTTTTATCGGACCCTCGGAGAGGCAAGGTGTGGCGAGGGAAAGAATCAAAACGAATTTAAGCAAGTGTCTCATTGTCTGCATTCGTGTCTCAGCAATCGAGGTTAGGAGCGGCCATACGCAATGAGATTAAGCCCGAAAGGCCCGGCCGCCTCGACGTGAGCTCCGGGCAACATTTGTTGCAGCTCGCGAGCTGACACCAAGCGCAACGGCTCCCAACTCCGCATATGGCCTACAGAAAAATGAATGGCGATTTCCTGCATCTTCTTTGGTAGTAAATGATAGAACGGCAGGTAGGTATGGGGGTCGAGGAAGAAATGCTTGTTGGGCGTGGACAGAAAATAACCGATGCGGGCAACGCGCTGCGTTTCCTTGGCGAATTGCTGTTGTTTCGCAAGGTCGCCTACGTGCTCCAGCACGGCGTTGGAAAAGACCCAGTCAAAGCTGCGATCCGGATAGGGTAAAGAGCATCCGTCCGCGACTTGGACGGTTACATTGGGGGCAGGTTTCTCGCGAGTGTTGCAGTCGGGGTCGCAATTGACCACTACGACGCTGCGAAAGCGCTCGCGAAGGCGATTCCACTCGCCCGCAATTCCGGGTGAGCCGCCAACATCGAGCAGCGACATTGAATTGGTGGGCTGCATGATTTCAACCGCCGTTTGAGAACGGCTGGCGCGCAAGCGGGCGTGGACTGGACTCGTGAGCCTAAGCAACAGGGGCGTGGACATTCAAGCGGACCTGACCTTCCTTCGCAAGTTGATGGTGTGCTGCATTATGAGTGAAACCTAAACGTAGATGCGGTTATGACTCGGATGGGGAGGTCTTTTCTGGTTCTTGTTTTTTTTGCCAGGAAAATGATCGGTTGGTAAGCTTGCGATAACTCTCCCACGCTGGCAGCGGGACAAATGAGTATACGACCGGGATGATGAAGTACCACAGAGTCAGGATGCGATACCGGACCGAATCCCACACGCGCTCTGTTATTGAGGGAGTAAACCCGGCCGTTTCGAGCGATACCGGGTACAGGGGCCAGCTTCCATTTTCCTGTTTGCGCCACAGAGAGATGTAACGTGCGATCTTGGCCTTCAGGGCTGGCGAAAGACTCTCTGAGTTTCGCCGGAACTCACGAATTTCTTTGCTCTTCACCATGGAATGGTGATCGGCTTCTTCGATGGCGCTGCGATCAGCCCCTTCGAGCATCGTCATTCTCGGGTCAAACGGAATTCGCAAGAAATCGCAAACACCTTTCATCACCGATGTTGGTTCGCTCACCAGATCTTCGTAATGGACCTGATGAACTGGAAATCCTTTTTGCAGCAACCAGTCGCAGTCACGTTTCAGCTTGCGATATCCGAGCAGAGCGCGAAGAGTGATTCCCTTGCGGCTGAAAAAAGTCCGTTCCTCACCCGCCTTTGCGATGCTTTGACAGATGCCGGTTAAATCACGCCAAATGATGATGAATCTCGCGTTGGGGAAAGTCCCAGCCAACTTGGACAGCAGATCGAAATAGGTGGGGGACTTGCCGCCCCAGATCGCCGCTCCTTTTTTTTGCCGGCAGTATTGTCTCTGGACGGTTTCCAACGCGGTCTTTAGGTCGTGGATATTTTCCGGGAGGTGGCTGCTATCGACCTTGTGGCGGGTGATTGCGCCGTTGAAGGTGTCCCACTTGCTGAGCCAATTTGATGTCGAACGCGGCACCCAAAATAGGGGGCGCAAAAAAACAAGATCGTCTTCATACATCAACGCGATTTGTGGATGCTGATTCAGCAAGGCGTACAACAAAGAGGTGCCGGATCGCCAAATTCCCACCACGAATAGAGGTCCATCGGCGAGTAGCGCGGGCTCCTTGGCTTTTGGCCGAGCCGTTTCCAAAGATGGCGTCACCAGTTCGGGCATTTGTGCCTCAAGTTTTTCTCTTACAAAACTGTTTGTTGCAGCGCGCCTGGAGACTTACAGGCTGGAGTCGCCGTCGAAACAACTGGGATCCCACGGGGCTGGGTTCTTTAGACGCGCCGCCAGGTGCTCGTTATTCGCCCGGTAGAAATATCGCCACGAGGCAAGTTCGCGGTGATGCGGATTTGTGCTTTCGATGATCCGCTGTTTCTCACCGCTGAAGCCGACGGCTTCAAGAATATAGATGCCCTCGTCGTGGCACCGCTGCAATGCGCGATACAAAATGGGCTTCAGCAACTCGGCGTGACCTGGCTGCGCCTGCAAATCAATCAGGCGCATTCGCTTGAGCTCTAACCCTGGATTATCCTGCCGGCAAACGATGGCGTAGGCGACGAGGTCGTCTCCATTATGCACGCTCAGCACCCAGGCGCTTTTTTTCTTGAGGGCGTTTCCAAAATGCCACTGCAGAACCTCACGCGAGCGGCAGGCGCGCAAACAACCGGGCGAACTCTTTCGAAAGCGGCTCCAGAATTGGTCAAAGCTCTCGTCAAAGTGGGTGGAGAAACGAACCTCGACGCCATTTCGCCGGGAGTGCAGGGCACGTCCGGTAAGAGCGTCTCGGAGAAATAATCCGGCAGAGAGCGGATAACTCAAGCCCGGAGCACCGCGGAGTTCTCTCTTGTTGAGAAAGCTCATGGTGAAGGCGCGATAGTTGGTGATCCAAAATGAGGAGCGGTCCCAGTCTCCCGCGGGAACTCGCAAACATTGGAACATCTCCTGCAGCTTCGATGCTTTGGCGTTGACGGTAGTATTCAGGAACAGGTCGACGTTTGGCTGATTGAAGAATTCGCTGAGCAGAGCGAAGGAGTAGGGTCGATAACGGGAGTCGACGACCAACGAGCGGCTGGTGGCGACGCGCAGCGGTTCATCGCCGAACTCGTAGATCAGAGGAATGTTTGCGATGGATCCGACGATTTCGTGGTCGGCATTCTCGCATACCCAACCAATCGGCCAGTGCGAGGCTTGCTGATAGGCAGGGTTGCCGTTCCACAAATCGATCCACTCTTCGTATTTTTTCGGCTGGAGGCCGTAACGGGACTCTAGCGCTGCGATTTGCGGATGGTCTTCGAACTTAGCCTCGCGCAGTCTGGGCGCAGCGGACTTCGTGGTTTTCTTGGCCGCCGCCCAAGACAAATCCTTCTCCCCTTCGGTATCTTTCAAACAGAGTCGCAGTTTGTCAGCCAGCAAGTCGACGTTCTCTTCATGGAACATGGATTCGTGGCCACCGCGGATCTTGTGCAGTTCTAACTCTCCTCCAATGAGTCCATTCCAACTGGCATGAAAATCCCAATAGCGGCCTTTGGGCCAGTCGGTGGATTGGAAGAAGACCACGCGCCCCGGATAAGGCTTGGGCCGATAAACGAAGGACGCGGGATGCACAATGTGCTCGAGATCCTCCAGCCGTTCGATGCTGACGCGCCGGTGGAAGGCATGGCAGGCGCGCCAATAGCGGACGCTAAGCCTGCGACGAACGCCGACGACCCGATCGTTGAGGAAATCGGCAAGCCCCGGCAGCCCAGAACGGCGGAGGTTTGAAAACTGGAATCCGACCCTTCGGCGCAGCAGTTCGCTGCGGCTCTCCTGCGAGAAATCTTCGTAATAGGCGGGATTTTGTGCGTCGAAGACTACCAGCAGCGCAATCTCTTCGCCTTGCTCGACCAATTGCCGGGCAATCTCATAGGCAATGACTCCATTGACACACAAGCCCGCGATGAAGTAGGGCCCGTTGGGTTGCACTTGGCGCAGGCACCGGAGCAGGGCTCCGGCAATGTCTTCGAGCTTATAGGGAACCTGCAAACGCGCAGCCTCATCTGCCGGCAGATGCAGGCCCAAGAGCGGGCGATCCGTTCCCAGGCGGTGAGCCAGCGGAAGAAAGAGTGGCCCACCCCGAACCCAGAACAAGGGCGGCTTGGAACCTTCGGGCTGAATTGGAACTATGGCAGGATGATGGACTGGTGCGTCCTGTCCCCCGACTAAGGCCGCCAATTGGCGAATCGTCGGGGCTTGAAAGATGTTGGCTAGCGTGAGTGCTTTCCCCAAGCGTTGCTCAATTCGGAGCAAGAGCTTGGCGACCAGCAGCGAGTTGCCTCCCAGATCGAAGAAATTGTCGGTGATGCCGATCTCCTGCTTGCCCAGAACCGCCTTCCAAACCTCGACTAATTCAGACTGCAGCGCATTTTCCGGGGGAACAAACGTAGTTACGGAAACCGTTTGTTCCATGGCGAGCGCCTGGCGGTTCAACTTGCCGTTGGGCATCAATGGCAGGTTTTCGAGGCTGATGAAGGCGGATGGCACCATCGCCTCCGGAAGCCTCTTGCTCAAAAAGCTGCGCAACTTCTCCGCGTCGAACTGCGCTGCATCGAGCGGCACGAGGTAGGCAACGAGGCTGGGTTCGCCTTTTTTCTTTTCGCGCAGTCCGGCTTCGCGCAGCCCGACCGCCGCATGGCGGACTCCCGGATACTCAGAAATCACAGCTTCGATTTCCTCGAGTTCGACACGGAAGCCGCGAATCTTGACCTGCTGATCGAGCCGTCCAAGGAGTTCGAGGTTGCCATCTGTCCGCCAACGGACGAGGTCTCCGGTCTTATAAAGACGGGCATCCGGAGTTTGCTGGAAAGGATCGCGGATAAATCGTTCTGCGGTCTCTGCTGGCCGATTCAGATATCCGCGCGCGACACCTGGACCTCCGACATAGAGTTCGCCCGGTACGCCGACTGGCAAAAGGTTCAAGTGAGTATCGAGCACATACACTTGGGCGTTTGGAATAGGACGACCGATTGGAACCAGCCTTGACGGCTCGTTCGCCTGGCATTTGTGTACTGTGCTCCAGACGCTGGCTTCCGTGGGACCGTACTCGTTGTACAGCGTGGCTCCGGGCAGCAGGCGGTAATGACGGGCGACGAGCTCAGCAGGGCAACTCTCGCCGGCAACAATTGCCACCCGCAAGGAAGCCAACTCTTCGGGCTTGGCCTGATCAAGGAGCAGGCTGTACAGGGATGGAACGCACAGAAGATGAGAAATGCGGTGCTGCGCGATCAGGGGCGCGAGTCGCGTCAAACTTCCTTGCAGCGGACCCGGAGTGAGCACCAGAGTTCTGCCTCGCGACAACGTGCCAAAAATACCGACCAGCGAACTGTCAAAGGCGAAGGAGGAGAGCAGCAGGAAACGCCCGGCATCTGGCCCGTAGTAGATTGAGCGGGCATAGGTGGAGTGAACCAGATTACGATGGGTAACCTGAACGCCTTTCGGTTTGCCGGTTGAGCCTGAGGTGTAAATCACGTAGGCCAGGTTGTCGGGTCCAGCTTGACTGGAAACCGGCGCCGAGCTTTGCTGTTCGAGGAGTGCCCAATCCGAATCCAGGCAGAGAACTTCGACGTCGTCAGCAGCCGGCAAACCTGCTTTCAGATGTTGCTGGGTTAGCAGCACACGAAGCTGACTGTCGGCAAAGACGTGCTGCAGCCGCTCGGCAGGATAGGTGGGATCCAACGGTACGCATGCCCCGCCCGCCTTCAGCACGGCTAGGATTCCCACGATCATCTCGGATGAGGGCTCGACGAAAAGTCCAACGGGAATCTCAGGACCAACGCCGTGCTGCTGGAGGTACGCGGCTAGCTGATTGCTTTTGCGGTCGAGGTCTGCATAAGTCAACTGTCCGACGCCATCGACGACGGCGTCTGCGTCGGGAGCCTGCTTGACCTGATCCGCAAACAAATCATGCAGGCGAAGGTGTGCGGGGAATGTGGCGCTAGTTGAATTCCATTCTACGCATAGCTGCTGGCGCTCCTGCGCAGAGAGGATTGGCAGGGCGGAGATGCGCTGGTCGGGATTCGCGCAGGCGCTTTCCATGAGCATCGTAATATGGTTCGCCATGCGAGCGACGGTTTCAGGTTCGAACAGGTCGGTGCTGTACTTGAAGCGTCCCACGATGCCGGAGGGACGATCATCGAGTTCGAGACACAAATCAAACTTGGAGATTTCGGTGTCCACTTCGGATTGGGTGAGAGCGACACTCCAACCATCTTGCGCTTGAGGAAGCGGCGGTTCTAAAGTCAGTAAGACTTGGAACAGCGGATTGAAGCTCAGACTACGATTGGGACGCACTTCGTTGACCACCTGCGTGAACGGAGCATCATCATTGGATAAAGCATCCAGGGTCACGTTGCGGGTCCGGCGCAGCAATTCGCGGAACGTGGGATCGCCGGCCAAGTCGTTCTGCAGAACCAGCGGATTCATGAAGTATCCCAAAAGGCCTTCCAACTCGGAGCGCTTGCGGCCAGAACTGACGGTTCCAATGGCTACGTCAGCGCGCCCCGAGTAGCGATGCAGGAGCGCGGCAAAACCAGTCAACAGTGTCATGAACAAGGTTGCGCCTTCTTGCCGGCTCAGTGCTTTCAAGGCGTCAGCCAAGTTTTTCGATAGGGAGACCGGGTGAATCGCGCCGCGGAAGCTTTGAATCGCGGGACGGAGATGGTCATACGGCAACTGCAGGGCAGGCGGGTTACCGCTGAGCCGTTCCCGCCAGTACGCCAGCTGCGAGGAGAGCCGTCCGCCGCGAGGAAGCCAGTCGCGCTCCCAGATGGCGAAATCAGAATATTGAATTGGGAGATCGGACAGCGGCGATGCTTGGCCTCTCGAAAAAGCCGTGTAGAGGGCCGCCAACTCGGGCAGAAGCACGCGGTAAATCGAGTAACCGTCGAAAATGATGTGATGAAGGGTAAAGAAAAGCCGATGCTCAACGTCGCTGAGCCGCACTAACAAGACGCGGAACAGCGGCCAGCGCGACAAATCAAAGGGACGCATGGCATCCTGGACCGCCAGGCGATGCGCCTCCGATTCGCGTTGCGCGACTGGGAGTTGACTCAGGTCGACGAAAGGTACGGTGACCGGTGCGGGCGGCCCGATGACCTGGATGGGCTCGCCTTCGGCCAGAGAAATCGTCGTCCGCCAGGCTTGATGCCGCCGTACGATTTCGGTCAGGGCAAGTTCCAAGGCGCGGACATCCAACGTCCCCTGACGATGAATTGTTACCGGTTCGTTGTAGACCGGGATGCCGGGAACCATCTGCGTGTGCAGCCAGATCTGCTGCTGCGCAAACGACAGCGGTGCCGTATCGCCTTGGGTTCGAGGCGTGATGGCGTTCGAAACCGCCAATTTGGCGATTGCGGCTGCTGCGGGTTCTTTAACTTGTACTGTGTTGCCCATGTTTGGGGAGTCGCCGCGAGTTAGCTTCAACTACACGCTCGCGCTACTTTGGGGCTTTGCTTAATCGGGTGGAAAATCCTCACTGGGTTCAAAGGCTGGCGTCACCGTCGAAACATGAGGGATCCCATACCTGTGGGTCCTTCAGGATCTCAGCCAGTTCAGGGTTCGAGGTCTTGTAAAAATAACGCCACGATGACAAAACGCGGCGATGGGGTAAAAGGCTATCGATGACCCGCTGCTTTTCTGGGGCGAAGCCCATGGCTTCCAACATGTGGATGCCCTCCCTCCGGCAGCGCGCGAAGGCATGACAAAGGATCGGGCTCAGCAGTTCCGTTCGTCCGTTCAGCGCCTGAAAATCCACCAGGCGTACGCGCTTCAGCGAGAACGACGCGTTGTCCTGGCGCAGGAAGACGGCGTAAGCAGACAATGCGGAGCCCTCGCTCAGGGTCAGTATCCAGGCCCGGCCATCTTCCATTGCGTGCTTGAAATGCCAATCCAACATGGGCTGTGAACGATTCGCGAGCAGGCGGTTGGGGCAACTCTGGCGCAGGGTTTGCCAGAAGGCTTCAAAACGTTCGTCAAGCTTGGTGCAGAAACTTGGTTCGAGACCGTTGCGGCGCATTTTTAGCGTCCGGCCTTCCAGCGTATCGCGGAGAAAGAGGCCCGCAGACAACGGATAGTGGAGGCCTTTTACTTCTCGCACTTGCTTTCTAACCAGCAGGCTGGCACTGAACCCTCGATAATTCGTGATCCAAAAGAAGGCCTGATCCCATATTCCGGCTGGCACACGCTGGGCGCGGAAAATCTCATGCGCCTTCAACGCGCCGGGGCCAACGGTCGTGTCCAAAAATAGATCGACTTGTTTCTGATTGAAGAAAAGGCTCAAGAGCGGTACAGAGTAGCTGCGATAACGTTCGTCCACGACCAAGCCACGCGTGGATGTCACAGTTACATTCCGGTTGCCCAATTGGTAGCGACGCGGAAGATTACCGATATAACCGACGACGCGATTATCTTCGTTTTCGAGGATCCAGCCGATCGGCCAATCGGGGAAGCCCTGGCATGCGGGGTTATCGGCCCAGAGATGAATCCAGGCTTCGCAGGTTTCGGTTTCCATTCCATAACGAGATTGCAGTTCGGCGATCTGGCCGTAGTCGTCAAACCTGGCCTGACGGAATCGAACGCCAGGTTTTGCCACGCATGTAGATTGCGAGGCGCTGGCGGGAGCCTTGTCCAGCCCGTTCTCGGCTGCTTTGGAAAACATTTGCGGCTCAGCCACTAGCTTTTGCTCCCCATGAAGGACAGCGGCAACGCGGTGAGACCGCGCAGTCCCAGGTTCTCGCGCCATGTGATTGGTCCCGGTTTCAACTGCAGGTTGTTGAGTCGACGCAAAATGGTTGAAAACGCGATTTGTCCTTCGATGCGCGCCAGGGGGGCTCCAAAACAGAAATGTGCGCCGAATCCAAAGGCCACGTGACGGTTTTCTTTGCGGCGGATGTCCAGGCGATCGGGATCCGGAAAGCGTTCGGGGTCACGATTCGCAGCGCCCATCACGGCGATTACTGCCTGTCGTTTCTGGATCTTCTTGCCGCCGATCTCGATATCGTACGGAGCGAGCCGGGCCGTGTGCTGACTGGGGCTCTCGTAGCGCAGCAGTTCCTCCACCGCCGTGGTGATCAGGGAAAGATCGTTGCGGAGATCCTCCATCACGTCCGGATGCCGCAGCAGGCTCAGAATGCCGTTTCCGATGAGATTGGTCGTGGTTTCCTGCCCGCCGACCATGGTGACGATCAGGCTGGCGACAATTTCTTCTTCGCTGAGCCGGTCCCCATCGATTTCAGCGGCGATGAGTGAAGAGACCAGGCCCTCGACGGGATGAACGCGCTGCTCGCGAATCGCATCGCGGAAATAAGTGGTCATCTCGTCCAAACTGCTGCGCACTCGCTTGGTGCGGTTTGGGTTGTGCTGAAAGTTCCCCAGCATTTCAGCAAAATCCGCAGACCATCGCTTAAGCTGGACGTGATCGGCAATCGGCACACCCAACAACTCTGCAGTGACGATGGCGGGCAGCGGCGCGGCGAAGTCAGAAATCACTTCCATCTCACCCAGCGGAAGTACGGAATCTAATAAGCGGTCCGCGATGTCTTGAATGTGTTGGCGGAGCGCATCCACACGGCGCGGCGTGAATGCCTGCGAACATAAGCCGCGCAGGCGAGTGTGTGCCGGAGGGTCCATGAACAGCATCTGCTTGACCATGACGCTGGCAATGGGGCTCAAGTCGGCCAGGCCCATTTGCGCGAGCTGTTCCGGGGTGGGCGTGCGAAGTGCGGAAAAGTCGAGGAGAACCTGGGTCACATCGCAGTAGCGAGTGACTACCCAGGCGTGCAGGAAAGGATCCCAGAGCACGGGATCCTCAGTTCGCAAGCGGCGATAAAGAGGGTAGGGATCGGCCAACACCTCGGGCCGGAGCAGGTGGTACAGGCTCAACGGAGCTTCCGGTTTGGCGATTACTGCCATGTTTTGCGAATCCGATTCCGCCGCGCCGAATATGCGGCAGAGTCGATTCGGTCTTCAGTCGGCGGAGATCTGGGTGGTTAAGATGCGTTCAATTTCGAACGAGAGTTCGGCCGCAGTCGGTGAATCGAAGACCATTCTCAGAGGAAGTTCAATGC
Organism: uncultured Acidobacteriota bacterium; assembly: GCA_963838765.1. GTDB lineage: Bacteria > Acidobacteriota > Terriglobia > Terriglobales > Acidobacteriaceae > JABDBE01. Next base: position 108,318 of record CAWISU010000071.1, read on the forward strand.
CGAAAATATTTCGCACTCGCGCAATCAGCTGCGTACCCAGCAGGGAATGTCCACCCAGAAAAAAGAAGTTGTCATTCACGCCCACTTTCTCCACCCCAAGCAGTTCAGCAAGAATGGAAGCGATTTGCTGCTCCACCGGGGTACGCGGCGAAAGGTAAACTTCGTCAGCGATGGTGTTCAGCGAAGTCGGCGCCGGAAGCGCGGCGTAGTCCACTTTGCCGCTCGACTTCAAGGGCAAGGAATCGAGCCGGACGAAAACCGGCGGAACCATGTAGTCGGGCAGTTGCGCGCGCAGATGTTCCTGAAGCGCGCCGCGGGTGAGTTGAGGGTTGGAGCTGATTAAATAAGCTACCAACCGCTTGTCGTCACCGTTGTCGGTTCGCGCCACAACTACACTGGTTTGGACTCCGGGATATTGGTTCAGAAGGCTCACGATTTCGTTCGGCTCAATACGATATCCGCGGATTTTGACCTGTTCATCCTTTCGTCCCACGAAGGCGATCTGCCCATCCGGCAGGTAACGAGTCAAGTCGCCGGTCCGATACAGGCGGTCGTTGGGCGAGTTGCTGTATGGATTAAGAACAAAAGCTTCTGCCTCCTGCTCTGGACGATTTAGATAACCGCGGGCCAGTCCGGCGCCTCCGATGCATAACTCTCCGATGGCGCCAACCGGGACGTGTTTCAGATCATCGTTCAAAATGTAAGTCTGCACATTGTCGATGGGACGTCCGATGGTCGGCTGGCGATCGGGACGGTCCTCCGGCGACACCTCACCCGAGGTCGCAACCACAGTACATTCGGTAGGACCGTAGTTGTTGATCAATGAAAACGGCAAATTCCCGGTGGGATAGCGCCGCAACGTGTCAGCGCCGGTCAGCAACGCGCGAAGGGGTGTCTTGGCTGGCCAGTCTAGCCCCATGAGACTCTCCGCCATCGGGGTGGGAACAAAGCCGATGGTGATTCTTTCGGTCAGCAGCCAGTCGCGAAGATTCCTGGCGGTGCCCCGGGTTGCATCATCGGCGAAGATGACGCTGGCGCCTGCCGTGAGATAGGGCCAGATTTCCCAAACCGCTGCATCGAAACCGAAGCTTGCTACCTGACTGGCGCGGTCCGATGGAGTAACCGAGAAAGCGCGGCGATGCCAGTAGATTAAATTGAGCAGGCCGCCATGGGTGATCTGGACTGCTTTCGGCTGGCCGGTCGATCCCGAGGTGTAAATCACATATGCAAGGTTATTGGCGCCAACAGACGAAGCCGGTGCACTCTGCGGTAAAGTGGGTACGTCCGCTTGTGCCTCATCCATGATCAAGACGTGCCAATTACCCGTGGGCAAAGTCTGTGCGATTTGCGCGTCGGTAATGAGGACGCGGAGCTGAGTGTCGCGCAGCATGAATTCCAAACGGCGCACCGGATAATCCGAATCCAGGGGAACGTAGGCTCCACCCGCTTTCATCACGGCCAGGGCAGCGACCGCTATTTCCGGCGAACGCGGCAAGCAAATTCCGACCAACGTTTCTGGACCAACTCCGAAAGAGCGTAGATCGTGGGCTAGTTGATGGGACCGCAACTCGAGCTGATGATAGGTCAAGCTGCGCCCTTCCGATTTCAGGGCGAGGGCGTGCGGTGTCGTTCTTGCCTGTTCGCTGACCAGTTGCGAGACAAGCAAGTCCTGAGGATAGTCACAGGAGGTGTTATTCCAGTCAGGAGATGGCATCTGCGCCACATTCATCGACAGGCGTCCGTCCATAGGGGATTCCGAAGTGGTTCTTGGCAGCTTCAAAGTCTGTCTCCAAATCAGTCAGAAAGGGGGAAGAAAAAAACAGCTTAGTTTCTAACCCTGTGGAAACTATGCGCGAATTGGATGGTTGAGCAACTGTGCCAGTTGCAGGGGTGTGGGCTCTTCAATAAACCAGGTTAATCGGTAAATACGGGGAGCGATGTGTCCTGAGCAGAACGCACCGTTCGGGTTGCGGAGTGCTGCGAAGGCGCTCCGTTATGATGCGGATGGTGGAGCTTGATGCCATCCGGAAATGGGTAAGGCTCGCTAAGAAGCCAGGTGAACCGGTTTCTGGTTTCGTCGAACAAGAAACCTGAGGACATCCAGAATTTCAAACAAGGCTTGTTCTTTGAGGTAGGAAGATACTTGGCCCGCAATTCCTTAAGCCCCACGCCTGAGCAATACTGAACTGCGAAGGCGACCATCGCCTTCTCCACGTTCCGTCCCATGACTCGGCAACTCAAAACAAAGTCGGTGATGTAGGCGATGTCAGAGTCAAGATCCAGACTGAGGATGCCAGTCAGCCCGGAGTCGCCAAACTTGTCCTTAACTCTAAAAGCCCACAGCTTCCGGTTGCCTGCTTCCAGCCACGCCTGCAGTTCCTGTTCCGTGACCCTTCGCGTAGATAGATTCATCTGATTCGTCTTGTTCATCAACTGGACCACGCGGACGCGGTCCGCATCGCCCAACTCCTGGACGGTAATCTCGGTATCGAGAGAACGCAGCCACTCGTCCGCGGAACTGACTTCCTTCCCCGACAACTGCCGGCGCTTCTCGGCCGCGTACATGTTGTGACGGGATATATCCTCGGGGGTGGTATAAGCAGAATCGAAGCAGTCCAGTTCGAGAAGCTGGCTGGCAAACAAAGTTTTGTCGTCCGGCCACTCGGGCACACAGACTTCGGGCAAGGCTTCACGGACGCGAGCGCGCTCCACGGGATTGTCATCGATGAACACGGCGGAATTCAGCCCGAAGTTCAATTCGGCGGCCAACTCGGCGATATTGGCGGCTTTATCGTTCCAGTTGATCCGGTAGGCGGCGAAGTCATCCAATCGCAAGACCATCTCGGGATGCTTGGCCAGCGCCTCCAAGGCAACGCTTTCTTCGTTCTTGCTGACGATGGCCAGCAGGATGCCTCGATTCCGCAGCCCTTTTAGAGCTCTCTGGAAATCGAGATACGCCTCGCCCAAATAATCATGCCCGCCGAGCCGGAGGTTCTGCCATCCCAGGTCGCCGACCACGCCGCCCCACAGGGTGTTGTCTAAATCAACGATGACTAGCTTCTTGGAGGCTCCGAGGACCGCGGAAATGGCAGCCTTCACGTCGGCCGCAGCGCGCCGGAAGACGTCTGCGTGAAAGGGCGTTTTCGTCAGATACCACAACTTCGGGCTATAGGAATTTTTGCCCACCATCTCCATCCAGCGCTGCCCGTCGAGCAGGTAAATGCTGGGACAATTCTCGAGTTCTTCGGCAAGCTTCAAATTCATCTTAAGTAACAGCTTGCGCAACCCATGTCCCTTGAGGCTAAGGATTGCGTTTCCACGCTGGTGGAGGGGAACCGTCCAGGAGACGACGAAGACGGCCCGAAAATGTTTCTGCGATTCGCGCAGGCATTCGGCAAACTGGTGGATTTCGGCGAAAATGTGATCTTCGGGCACCGGTACATTGTTCAGGGCGTTCGCGAATGTGGGTACGATTTTTTCTGCTGATGTCCACACCAGGGCAAAATCGGTAGCCTCGGCATGTGCCGGTTGAAGCAATGCCGGAACGACTTGTCCGAAGGGCGCTACCGAAACAGAGAGATCCGGTGGCGCGCTGCCATTCGCGAGATAGTGCCCGAGGGTCTCGAGATTGAAATCGGAAATGAGGTGCAATTTCAAACGGGTGCTCTCTGTGCCGGCGGGATTCATTGTGCGCGGTGTAGCGCTCCATTCGGGCGTTTGGCCGTCAATTCCAGGACGTAGGTCGCCAACGATTCTATGTTTCTGAAATGGCCGGTGGTCGGCGAAAATGGATCGTCCTGGGTGAGGTCGATCCGAAAACCGTAGCACTCTTCTAATTTTTGCTCCGTGATTACGATAAAGTTGGCGAGCCCCAGCGAATCGAGCTTTCCACCGCCGCCGAACAGTATTGTAGATAAGGACTTCCCGATTTGTTGCTCGGCCGGCAACTGCATGTTGAGCTCAGCAACCGATTCGTAAATCACCCGCAGCACAGCGTCCAGATGGCTTGTCCGATTGGTCGGTGGTTCCTTGACCAACGACTCCAAGGACTTAGTTCCTTCCATGGTCATTTCTCATCCTCCAGAGCTGAAAAAGGGTTCCGTTTGTGACTTTGGAAACCGAATGATGCTGGGAGATTAATGCGAAAACCGATTCCAATCGCTCCCATTGCTTTAGTTCATCGATTTCCCAGCTATGTAAATACAAGTGGGCAATACCGCCGTGCTGTTCGACATGGTTGAGCGCACACACAAAATGTTGCTGCCAATCTGTGGCGCCGTTGTACGTGCTTACGAAATTTAAAATGCCTGCGAAATTGCCTTCCAAAAGCGCGTGCCGTAGTTGCATGACTTTGCTATGGGAATAGGCATGAGTGCTGACTCCCCACAGAAAAGGATTGCGCGGGAATGCATGCAAGTTGAAAAGACAGGTGCGCCCCCCGAGGAATCCGGCCTTCTTCACCAGTTCCGGAGTGGAGCCATTGAACTTGCCACGAGGATAACAGAAGGAAATCACATTCTTTCCAATGGTATCCTCGAGCCACTTTTTTCCTTCCGCAATTTCGGTGAATGCCTGGGAATCTGGCAGACTTTTCAGGGGCGCGTGATTCAGCGTATGAGCGCCCACTTCAAAATTGGCCGAGAGCTCCCGGACTTGACTGGCGGGCATGACCGGGCGTTCAGGATTGTGCGCCGGGATGTAGAAAGTGGCTTGCAATCCATATTTGTTCAGCAATTCCGCCGTCCTTAGATCGGTAATATCGCCGTCGTCGATACTAATCGTCACAAAGCGCTCTGCACTTGAATCCGATTGCGATTCCGCCGACCCGCTATTATTGCCGTTACTGCGTGCTTCTGCATTCACGCCGGTGGTACCTCTTCCGGTACCTGAACCTGCACCGACGGAACCAATAAGTCAGGCGAAGTCACTCGTCCGGCGACAACCTCGCGGTAAATGCGCAGCAACTGGCGATAGTTTGCGGTTGCCGTGTATTTGCTCTCGTACTCCTGACGCGCTTGCTGTCCGAGTAAGCGCATGTACTCTGGTTGGTCCCACGCACTTGCCACCGCGCGCGCGAGTTGGTCGGCATCTCCGGGGCGGAAAAACATTCCAGTGCGGCCTTCTTCGACAATCTCCTGCATCGCCCCTAGATTGGAAGCGAGAACTGGCACGCCGCAGGCGAATGCTTCGATGATGGTAAGCGGAAGGTTCTCATAGAGCTCGCTGGGAAAAACCACGAAGCGGGCGCCCTTCATGGCCTCGATCACCCGATCACGCGGTTGCTGGCCCAGGAAACTGACGTTCGTCAGACCCTGAGCTGCGGCTTCGCGCTCCAATTGCGCCCGGGCGGGGCCGTCTCCGATGACGCGCAGGGTACAGGTTCGCGGCAGTTGCTGCCAGGCTCTCAGCAGGGTCGGAGTTCCCTTTTCCTCGGATACTCGCCCCACGCAGAGGGCATACGATCCTTCCCCTGTTCGCATACCTGGGTCGGGGTCGACACAGTTTCCTTTGACCGTGATCTTCTCGGCTGGCAGACCAGCCTTCACGAATCGACTGCGCGCAAATTCGGTGAGGACGATGTAGCGATCGACCATCCGGTGCCAGGTCTTGCGGGCATGGTGCACCGACAACATCAGCGCGACGGGAGCGGTCTCCACCCGGGAGTCGCGATAGCACCCGTGCTGTACGCCGTGCCAGAAGCTGCCCCCGATGCAGTCCTCGCAAGTTTTCCCGGCGCGGAAGAAATTCGCGCCCGGACAAAACAGGCGGTAGTTGTGCAAGGTCTGCACGACCGGAACCCGCTCATTCCGGCAGGCCCAATAAACTGACGGGGAAATGAGTGGGAACGTATTGTGAATGTGCACGATCTCCGGCTTGCTTTGCCGAAGCAGAGCGCTGAACTCACGATAAGTGTCGTCGGCCCAAACCGTCCGGGCAAGAAGGCTAATGCGCCGGGCCGTCGAGTACCCCTTGATTTCGCTGTTATGGCGTTGGTATTCGAGAACCTCGTGACCGGCCGCTTTGAGCAAATGCTGCTCTTGATCAAAGACGACATCTTCACCGCCCCGATACTGGTAGGTGTTGTGGACGAGTAAAATCTTCATTTTGCCAGTATCGGCGAGGTGCGCCATTCAGAGCTTCGCCCTCTGGGTCACAGTGCGGAACCCGAAAAGGGAAAGACTCCCTAGGAAATGACGTACCCTAATCGCGGCGTACTTTCTGAACCTCGATTGGAAGCGTCTTTTAAAGAAGGTGTTGTCCTGCGAGTTTTGGGGCTGGTTCAGCCGGCCCATACAGCACCTAAGCTGTAGTGGCGCTAGGATATATGTCCTCGGACGTTCTGGCAAGAGACAAGAAACTTAGAGAATATAGTCTTACAGCTGCCACAGGACCGTGAAAGCCCTGCCTTGATTAGGTTAGGACAGAGCCAGCCCCGAGCATTCATCACTGTCCCGTTCCGGTAAGGGCGACTTCCTGGGGTGAGAATATGCCAGAGTGAGTGAAGCTAGCGACCCCCGGGATGGTCCCGGTGGCCGACGGGCTGAAGGCTACGCTCACCGTGCATTGTCCAAGTGCGGGAAGACTTGTTCCGCACGGATTGCCGCCGCCCGGCTGGATTACGTAGTCCCCACTTGCGGTAAAGCTTAGGCTGAGCGCGCTGCTCTGATTGCTCGTCACGCGTGACAATCTGCGGAGGGCTGGTCGTTCCCACACTCTGGGCAGAGAAAGTGAGACTGGGCGGAGAAAGAGTAATCGGGAGCACTCCGGTGCCGACGAGGTCGAGTAGTTGAGGGCTGATGCCCGAATTGTCTACCACCGCAACCCCACTCTTCACCGGCCCTAAGATTGTGGGGCTAAAATTGACCGAAAACTTGCAGGACTTTCCCGCCGCCAACGAACCGCCGCAAGGAGTGGCGCCACTGGGAAAGGCAGAAAAGTTCCCTCCCGCCTGCACCTCGGAAATGTTAACGGATGTGGTTCCCCGGTTGGTGACGGTCACAACGCGATTCTCGCTGGTCGTGCCTACCACAACGTTGCCAAAGCCCAACGATTTTGGGGAAAAGATGAGCGGCGCTGTCGAACCGCCCGAACCTGTACCCGTGAGAGAGATGACCTGAGGGCTCAGAGCGGCACCGTAGGAAATGGCGAGCGAGCCATTGCTCGCCCCATTCGCGCTTGGACTAAATGTGACAGCAATGGTGCATTTGGCGTTACGCGCGAGGGTAGCCTGGCAGGGCTTGTTCCCACTGCCGACCGCGCTGTAGTCGCCGCTCGCGGAAAAACTGAAATTGACCGGTGAGGTGGCATTGTTGGTCAGGGTAGCCGTTTGCGGCAAGCTGCTGCTGCCCACAGCCACGGTTCCAAACGCCATGTTCGCGGGAGAGAGAGCCAGCGGTTTCACGCCTGATCCGGAAAGGCCCAGAACTTGAGGAGAGCCAGTGGCGTTATCGCGTAACCGTGAGCGCTCCCGGGATGGAACCTACCAGGGCGGGCGTAAACACTACGGAAACAACGCAGGACTGAGATGGCTGGAGAGTATTGCCGCTGCAGTTGTCGGTTTCTCCGTAATTTCCGCTGGCCGAAACGCCGCTGATGTTTACCTGTGATGCGCTGCTGTTCCGTACTACAACCGCGAGCGGCGCGCTCGGGGAGCCCACCGCCTGGTTGGGGAAAGTCAGTTGACCGGGCGACAAGGTCACCGCAGTTACAACGCCGATCCCGGTAATATTCACGATCTGTGGGCTGTTATTTGCGTTGTCGGTCACGTTGAGAGCGGCTTGGCGCGTTCCTGTTGCCGAAGGCGTGAAGGTCACGTTGATCGCGCAGTTTGTGCCCGACGCCAGGCTGCTTCCGCAATTATTCGTCTGACCAAAATCTCCGCTGTTTGCGCCCGTGAAGCCGATGTTGCTGATATTCACAGTCGTGGCTTGGTTGTTGATAAGCGTTACAGACTGCGACGGACTGGTTGTGCCCACTTGTTGGGCGCCGAAGGAAAGACTATCCGGTGAGGTGGTTACTCCCGGACAAGCCGGAAATTTGAACGATGCAATGCGGGTGTGCCAGTTGCCTTTGCCGTTAACTGCGAAGTATTCATTGGTGTACCAAAACGTGCAGTCGTCGACGGGATCGATACTCATCCCGGTGTAGTCACCCCAGCGGTAAGTTCCCTGCTCCACCGCAGACCCGGCCATCATCAACGTCTCGGTTTCCATGGTTCCGAGTGGGTCGGTGGCGAGGCGACCCGTATAGTAAATTGCCGGATCCATGCTGGAACTTGATTCGCTGTAGCCCAGCGCCATATCGCCCATCTGATCCATGGTGATACTGCCCATCCAACGAAAGTTTGAATCGGGAGCAAATGTGCCTTGCTGGTACACGGTCGGAGTTCCACCCGGGTTGCGAATCTCGTACCAGCGAACGCCCACATTCCCCGAACCCGTAGCCACGGAGTGCGTCGCAACCAAGGTTTCGTGATCGCCAAAATTACGGTAAGCCAGGCGCCACATAAGCCGGTCGCCGAGGGAATCGACCACCTGCGCTGTCCCAGCCTGAGGGATGCACACAGCGAAGGTTCCTCCGCCACAGGCTGGATTGTAGGACGCGACCGGAATATTTACCGGCCCGGTGAAGGTCGAGTTGCTGGGATTGACGAAGTCTGCGTGAAACTGCCAAAGATCGACGGAGTTCTTGTCCAGGTTCAGGAAGTAATTAGGAGAACCTGTTGGGGGCGGAGTGTTCCCGTCCAGATCCGCGGGAAGCAGACTCGAGTAGACGGATGAGTTCAAGGAGAAGCAAACGGTAGTGGCAGCGGCTCCGCTCAGCATCGAGTTGCGGTCCAATGCGCACAGCGCCGCATGGATAAAAGAGCCGTTGTTTGGGTTCTCGTCGTTGACGCTCAGATAATACGCATCCGGCCACACCGAGAGCTTGGGATAATCCGGAAAATCATTCGAGGGCAACTGGAAGGCGTACCGGTAGTAACTCCCGGTGGCGTCCGAGGTGGTTGAAACCGCGACACACTGGAAGTCGGGTCCACCGCTCTGCGAAACACGGTGAGTCATGACCCAACGGCCGGCGGCCTTATCGTACTCGGCAATGATGTCGCCTTCCGCGTCTGTTGAACAAAGTCCACTGAATCCCGACCACAACGCTGTCTCGAGCAACGGGCCGTACAGCAGGTTGCCGCTGGATTTGTCATAGACGGCAAATCGATTGTTCACGTATTGAACGTACTGAGTTGCGCCAGCTGAGCCGTTGGTGTCCGGCGCCAACCAGCCGTTGGAGGGAATGCCATCAAAGTTGAGTCCGGGAAGCGCCTGCAGCCGGTTTCCTGGCAACTGTTGAAAGAGCCGGCGGGACGTCTCAGCGAGGCTTCGAGGGCAGCGTTGCGACGGTGGACTGATTGCCGCCGTGGCCCATTTCCTCAAGTTCCTGTTTCTGCCCGTTCTTCCTCTTTTGCTTCCGCTTCCTTCAAGCCTGAAGTTGCGGCGGCCTTAATGTCTTTGAGAGGAGCTGAAACATCGTGGTGGGTCGCCGGGTAAACACGCGGCTTCCCTGAAATCGACTGGGCCGCACCGTAGCTTGCAGTTAACGCCAGGAAGCTGCCAAGCAGCAATAGTGACGCTGCTGTTCGTCCTGAGTTGCCCGGCTGCATCACTTTATCTTTTTCGTACCGCCGACTTGAGCTGTTCATCATGTGTCGATTCCCAGCCTCGGCCCAAGAGCCAAACTCTGCAAGTTTCATTGGGCTGATCTCCTCCTCTAACGTCAAAATATTGGAACCTAGCCACCGACTTCTGTGGCACGGGTACTTCCGAGGGAGGAATGACTGAGAATTAAGTTGCCGCTGAAAATGGTGGCGGCGACCTCCCGAGGGAAGTCGCCGCCGATTACTTTACGTTCCCGTACCTGTCAGCTTCACAGTCTGGGGACTGAGAGGCGCGTTGTCGAGTACTTTGACGGTTCCGTTGCGTACGCCTTTTTGTGTCGGCGTAAACGTAACTGCGATGGTACAGGTTTGCCATGGGGCGAGCGTCGCAGGGCACTGATTGCTCTGCGAGAAATCGCCCGTAGTGGTGATGCTGGTGATGGACATGTCATCCGATCCCGTGTTCTTGAAGGTCACGTTCATCGGTTGGCTCTGCTGACCTACTGTCACGTCCCCGAAGTTGAGCGATTTCGCACTCAGTCCGGCGACCGGAACCATGGTGGCAACTTCGCGGATGCGGTCGTTGCCGGCATCGGCGATGAAGAGGCTTTCATGGCTGTCGATGGCTAAACCTGCGTTGTCGATCTGAGCGTTGGTAGCGAAACCGCCATCTCCGCGGAATCCGTAGAACCACCACGCCTTATCGTCGCCGGCGACGGTGACAATGGTGCCGGTAGCGAGGTCGACGCGCTGAACCAGTTCGTCATTGCCGCCGCCGATAAAGAGGTTGCCACGGGAATCCAGCGCAACCTGAGTTGGATTCCAGCGTTGGCCGTCGATGGCGAGTCCACCATCGCCCGCAAACGACTCCGCGCCGTTATACGCGTAGCCAACAATGGTGCCCACCGCATACTTGTGCTGGACATCACCGCACCCGCCCACCGTGCCTATTACACAGCGGACCCGGTTGTTTCCGGAGTCCGCGATGTAAATATTTTCGGAACCATCTACAGTCACGCCAGTGGGACGGCTGAGGTCCGCCGACGTCGCCGGACCGCCGTTTCCCGAGTAACCCGAGGTACCGGTGCCAGCGACCGTGCTGATGATTCCGCCGCTGACTTCTCGTATCTTCTGCGCCGACGAATCAGCAATGAAGATGTTCCCTGAAGCGTCCACCGCGATTGCGGTGGGCGTCGACAGCTGCGCACTAGTCGCGGCGCCTCCGTCTCCGCAGCTTCCGGTTGAGGGCGAACAGGGCGAGCCGTCGCCCGCGAAAGTATTGATGTTCCCAGCACTCACTTCGCGAACCACATGGTTACTGGTGTCCGCGATGTAGACGTTACTCGAACTGTCGAGAGCCACACCAATCGGCCCATTCAGTTGCGCGCTGGTTGCGGGCCCGCCATCGCCACTGTACCCGCTCAGTCCATTTCCGGCCACAGCGGTGATAGTGCCGCCGCTGACCTCACGAACCGTATTGTTCGTGGTATCTGCGATGTAGTAGTTGTCGGACGGATCCACAGCTACGCCGTTGGGATTGGCAAACTGGGCAGCGGTCGCGGCTCCGCCGTCCCCGCCATTGCCTCCGCCCAGGATTGTGTTGATTACACCCGTGGGCACAACTTCGCGGACGCGCTGATTGCCGGTGTCGGAAATGAATACATTGCTTGCGCTGTCGACATAGACGCCGTTCGGATTCGACAACTCCGCATCCACCGCCTGGCCGGTGTCGCCAGCGAAGCCATGGTGGCCGGTGCCGGCAAACGTATTAATTATCCCCGCAACGGAGACGATGCGAATACGCTGATCGCGGGTGTCGGCGATGTATAGATTCTCCGACTTGTCTATGGAAAGGCCTTGGGGATTGCCCAAATTCGCAGAGAGAGCAGAACCGCCATCACCGCAGGTATTCCACGAGGGGAAGCACGAGGTTCCGGTCCCGGCAAATGCATTGATGATATGAGTTTTCAAACTCACCACGCGGACGCGGTTATCGCCTGAATCGGCGATGTATACATTGCCCTTGTTATCGAGCGCAAGGCCCTCGGGAGCACTCATGCTGGCTTTTACCGCAAGGCCGCCATCGCCACAGGCTTGGGTGCCACTGCTGCACGAAGTGGCGAAGTTCCCAGCGAAGGGATAGATGTTGCCATCCGGCTTTACCACCCGCACCCGGTTGTCGCCAGTGTCAGCGATATAGAGATTGCCTTTGGCGTCGAAGAGAATGCCCTGAGGGCCATTCAGCCTCGCCTTGGTCGCCAACCCGCCATCGCCACAGCGTGCCGCGTAACAAGGCTTGCTGGTGCCGACGATGACAGTAATATTTCCGCTGGTGTCCACCTTCTGGATAATGTTGTCGTTCGTATTCGCGATGTAAACGTTTCCCTCCGCATCTACGATCGCGTCATAAGGATTCCACATCGGCAACGCGTTAGCTTTACCGTTGCCTTGAAAACCGATGACGCCTATGCCCGAGAACTGGCTTACTGCGCCACCCGCGCTCAATTCGAAAACGAATTGGGAATGAGGCGCAGTGATGTAGAGATTTCCCTTCCCATCTTTGACCACGGATGTCGGGCCCGGAATGTCCGCCTGCAAGGGATTGCTGTTGACGGTTCCACCGCCCGCAATCGTGTTAATGATGTTGACCTTCTGCCCGCTTGCTGGAACGACCAGAAACGAGAGACTGAATAGAATGGTCAGGGCAACGAAGGAAAAACCTGCGTTCTTATTCGCGCCACGACGACCAGCAGACTGCAGATTGGCAAGCATACTCATAGTGAACTCCATGGGACTCCTCGCAAATTGATTAGCAAAAACGAGAGTCGAGATTGGGTACTGCATTTTGGTTTATGTCTGAATCCTGTCGCGATGAAATTCGCTGGCATCGCGACAGAACCCGCTTGCTTCAACTCAACCACAACTGATTTGTTGGGATCGACGGCTCTGCACTTACTGATCCGTCGCTCTGTTTGTTGCTGTACATCTCCGAATCGAAAACCTTCTTGTGAACATTTCCGCTAAAGATTGTCCCCACGCTCCGCCCAGTTAGGCATGACTAAAGTGCAGAGAAAAACTCGCCGCAACCCGTGGTGTGAGGCACCATAGCGCGTTCACTTCGGTAATCTTCACATTAAAACCGATTAATGACATCTTCGACCTAGCAGCGTCTCTTCGCGAATAAGAACTCCCGAGGGGGCGCCGGAAAGACAGCCCAGCGCTTAGTTTCCTCCTCCAGTTGGGGTCTGGTTCTGCGCGCTTCGCTTTTGAGAATTCCGGGAGGTCGATCATGAAGAAGTTGCTTTTCGCGGCACTCATCCTTGCCGCTCTACTTGTTGCACTCACCCCTGCCGCTACCCCGCTCGGCGCTGCACAAACCGATTCATCGCATCGTTCCGCCAGCCAGCAACGACCCGTGGAGCCGTGGCTCTTTGGCATGTCCACGCACTGGTTCGAGCCCTGGCCAATGCTCAACTTTGCCGGGATGAGATTGTGGGGCACCGGCACACTCTGGGCGGAAATGAATCCGAGCCAGGGTGTATACGATTGGGCGACACTCGATAAATGGCTGGCCGCATCGGAAGCCAATGGAACTCACGGCATCATCTTAACTCTGGCTATGACCCCGAGTTGGGCCTCGTCGAATCCCACTGACCAGAAATGCCACTATGGTCCGGGCGAGTGCGACGCACCGAACGACCTGAACGCCGATGGCACCGGTACCGACCAGCACTGGAAAGATTTCGTCACCGCAGTCGCAACTCATGCCAACGGACAGATCCGTTTCTGGGAATTATGGAATGAACCGGTCAACTACTATTACTGGAACGGAACCTTCCCACAGATGGTGCGCATGGCCAAGGATGCTTACACCATTATTCACAGTATCGTTCCCAACTCCTTAATGCTGAGTCCTCCGAACGGCGCCAATCTTCCATACGGCCAGCACTGGTGGGAGAAGTACGCCGCCCAGGGAGGTTTACAATACGCCGACGTCATCGCCTTCCACGGTTACAGTTTTCCGGCTCCGTACAAATGCGGGGTATATCCGCAAGCCTCTGCTCTCATCGGGCATGTTGCCAACCTCAGAAGCATTTTGGCGCAGTACAATGCGCTCGATAAGCCCATCTGGGACACTGAAGCGAGTTGGGGCGGAGTCACCCATGATTGTTTCAGGGATCAGGACTTGCAAGCTGCTTTTCTGGCTGAGTTCTACATGTTCCATCGAAGTTTGGACATCCGGCATTTCTACTGGTTTGCTTACGACGACGGTGACGACGGGACGCTCTGGAACCAACAAACTGGCAAACTGAGCAAAGCTGGCGCAGCTTTCAACGAAGTCCAGAAGTGGATGATCGGAAATACTCTGAGCCAAAACTGCTCCACGAATGACAATGTCATCTGGACCTGCGGCTTTACCGGGCCTAAGGGCTATGTGGCGCAGGCCATCTGGGATACTGCAGAAAGCTGCAGTAACGGCAACTGCCAGACGGTTCAATACTCCGTGGACCCGAAGTACACCGCATACCGTACCTTGGATGGCGACACCGTTTCGATAACCAATGGCAAGGTTCCGCTCGGAGCAAAGCCAATCATGCTGGAGAATTTCATTCCCTAGTCCGCGCCTGGGATGGGGCTCAACCGACGCCGGAGTAACTGCTCACGCCCACGGGTCGTAACACGGCCCGCGGGACTTTCATTGTCCTGCGACGGAGCAATTCGGCGTAGCCCACAAGAACGAAGAGCAGCAGGGGTACGTGCCAAATCAGTTCGACGTTGAAGAACGAATGGACCGTGATCACCGCCAGCACTCCGACTGCTTCGTACGCCATCTGCCGGCCTTGTGGACTCAGAGTTCGGTCCCTGACTCCACGGATTAAGTACCACCAGGTGCCTCCCAGGGCCGTCACGAACGGAATCAGACCCGCAAGACCGACACCGACCAATAGCTCGATCCAGTCGCTATGGAGCGTCGCAGTGTCGGTGCCGAGTTTCGTCATAATAAAAAATCTGCCGGCTGCATACGCTCCCATCCCGAGAAGGGGATGCGCCGCGAATTGTTGCAAGGCGAAGGTCCAAACCTCGGCCCGTCCGGTAAGGCTCTTCATCGCTTCCGCGTTCTGCTCGCGCTGAAGGTAAGCGATCACGATGCCGCCTAGAGGAGTAAAGAGCAGAGTGAGCGCGCCAACTATGCTGCTGGTTATGACTGTGAGAACCCGTCCGGAAAGAATGAGCACCAGCACGACCGCCAGCAAAAAGGCGCCGACTGCATTTCGTGTTTGCGAAATCAGGAGAGAAAGAAAACTAAAGACGAAAAGCAATACGTACAGCGAAGTATTCGTTCGGCGGCGGTTCAGCGGCATTAATCGGCACAGTGCAATTACGGCGAAAAACGCTCCGGATTGTCCCACCGCGTTCGAGCCCGTTGCCGGAATAATTCCCCTGATCCGGGCCTCCGCGAATGAATCGCTTGGCCACAGGGGAACCTGCAACCAAACCCAGGCTAACTCAACTCCGAAGATAACCCATGTCCAATCGATGAGGACCTGGTAGTCTTCCAGCGTCCAAATATTGGCGATCGCAGCACCCAAAACTGAAACGTCGAGCAAGTACTCCAAAGATTTATAAAGAGTCCAGGCCGAGTAGACCGACCATATGGTCGAAGCACAACAGACCAAGGCAAAAATCGTCAACGCCGCCGGAATTCCTCCAAACATGCATCGAAGCCAGGCCAAAGCCTCCTTGCGGCGGTAAAGACGTGCCATCAGCCAGAGCGCGACGATCATTTCCGGAATGATGCGCAGCAACGTCCAGGCATCCAAGGGCTGCGCTTGCGTCGCCTCTTGATCTCGAACTCGGAACACCAGCGTGCTTATATATAAGAGAACCCAGAGGGCGTGCCACCAGTGCAGCTTTGACCACACAGAGGAAATTTTGCGCGACAGCCGGGGGATGGCCGTCGCCCCGGAAATCAGCGCCAGCGGTACGATTACAATGATTGCTATTACTGCCGCAATCCCGAATCGCGGGAAATTCAGCGCCACCCAGAAGAGTCCGGAGGTCAGCATGAAGCCCAGCACGGTAATCAGAAGCACCCAGGCGACCGTCGACTTGCTCGGAAGCGTGCTTGGCCGCCACCAGGCGCGGCGACTGTACTCTGCCGGGATTTGAAGTTGTTCGGTTTGCATTCAATAGCCGCGATTCAAACTACTCAGCTCGAAATCTTGTTTTATGCCGTCCGCGAGGAATTACGAAATACTGGTCGTGCTTTGAAGCACCGGGTTTAGTTCCGTTCCTGACTCCGAAATTCCATTGGCAAGCGGATATCCCAGTTGCAACAGTAAGCTGCCCGCATGCTTTTCGATGAACTGCACCTGCGCAGGACTAAGTTTCGAGCGCCACGCCTGGACCGAACCACTGCGGACGAAACGATCCTTCACCGATGCCCGCTGTGGCTCCGCTTGCTCCTTCTCCTTCATTTTCTCCAGGAGATTATTCGCCACTGCCCGCCGAATCCGTTCTTGATCGACGCGCACTCCCAGGAAGTCTGCCATGCGGCTGAAGCCTTCATTGGGGTTCTGACGCAGGTCTTCGAATCGCATTACCAGCATATTGTCAGTTCCGGCAATGGGAGAATTCAGCCAGGAAGTGATATGGCGCGGCCAAGGGCCGAAGCCGCTGATCTTTCCGCACAAAAACACATTTAAGAATTCGTCCAGATCGCCGCGAAAAAATTCCAAGGCCCGCGTATACGCGAATTCAGACAGAATCACATCGCGGACGTCGCGCACGAGATAAATGGCCTTCTTGTAGTCATTCCGATACTGCTCGTGAGTGGCGATCAACCTCCCGTTTCCCGGCAGAAGGTGTGCTGCAAATTTGTGCCTCCCAACTCCGCGGACTGCAGCGTTGACCGCGTGAAAACTAGCTTCCTGACCACTAAGAATTTCATACAGAGTGAACCGCGACCAGGTCGTACCCGACCTCGGATAGGAGGCGAAGAAGACGTCCGTTGCAGTGATGCCACGATGGCGCAGCCAGATGTGGGGTACGCGCAGCTTCGTCTTGGAAATGTGTCGACGAAACTTTCGCCAGGTGGAGGTGGGCTTCTTGCGCCTCGTCTCTGCGCCGGATTTTGAACTTGGCTGCGGATTGTGGGACTGCTCACTCATTGATGGCTCCTCCCTGCAACTCGTACCTGCGTTTTCATCGTTGATTCTGAAGAGCGGCCCAGTTCCTACTCTGCGGGCAACTCTTCGGGTAATGCTTGCACGGCAGGGCGCTTCCATCCAATCCATCGTTCGATGCCGCTGACCCTGCCCGCGACTTTACTACGCAGCACGGTTAAGACGATCACCCAGGAGAGTACGTCCGCCAAGTTCGTACCCCAAACCGCTCCCCCGACTCCGAATGCCCAAGTCGCGGGGATCCCAATTAATAGAGAGAGACCAGTCGCCAGTGCATAGGCGGCGAAAACGGAGGCGGGAGATTCCATGGCGCGCAAGGCCGTGGCCGGTCCAAAACACGCGGTCCATACCAGAGATCCGAAGGCTACCGCGGGCAGCAAATGTGCGACTTCGGAATATCGACCGGAGTATAGGAAGCGAAATATGGGATGCTGGAAAATCAAGATCGCGGCCCAGTATGCGCCCGCCATCGCGAGCATTCCGAGCGTCAGTCTGGTGCTTAGGGAACCCACACCGGCGCGCCCGCTTTGCGCCCGCACCCGGGCTGCGTAGGGAAGAAACAGCAAGGCCAGCGCTGCCTTAATCTGCTCTACCGGCAAAGTGAAATTCATCAGCGCGCGCAATTGCCCGGAGTGGGCCATGCTGGAAAACGAACTGAGTAGAGGATAGTAAATGTACGCGGGGATCCAGTTGGCCACGCAACCGGCTAAAGCCCAGCGGCCATAGCCCCAGTGCCGTCGCCAGCTCTCGCCCACGCTGGGGGCCGAGCCGCCCGGACGTAGCTGCGAACGCAGGCGCCACAGATTGTAAAACGCTGTTCCCAGCGCCGCAAACGCCATCAGCACAAAGGCCGTGAATGGCGAAAGCAAGCCACGGTGATAAAGCAAAAACAGTCCGCCGACGCTAAGCGCCGAGTAAACAAATGCGCCCAAGGCGGCCTGCGAGGCGGCTAACTCCAGGTAGAAGGTGCGGCGAGCCAACCAGAATAGCAACACGCACGGCGAAGTGATGGTCACGCCGGCCAGCGCACCTGCCAACATGCTGGAATGAGAGAATTCTTTGGCTACAAGCGCGGAAATACCAAAAATCGCAACCATGCCAACCGAAAGGGCAAGATGGATCCAAAGCAGTGATCCTAAATATCCGCGCAAACAGTTGCGGTACGAGGACCCACCGAAAACCGCCATGGGTTCCAGCACGAGCGACTGGTAAACCAACGAGATCAAAACGAAAAAACCGAACGCTACTGCGTAGGCGCCGTACTGTTCAGGCACCAGCCAGCGCGCCAGCAGTATCCCCGCTAAAAAATTCGAGCCGGAAATCAATCCCTGGTCGAGAATGGCGAATCCGCCTCTTTGCACCCATGGAACCGCCTTCGCCAGCGCCGTGTCTGGTCGGATGCCGAGTAACCTGCCGGCAAGCACATTTCGACGCGGCTGCGGCGGTTTCACCGCGGACTCTTCGGTAGATTCTTGAAGCTCAGGTTCCAGCAAAGGAACTTCTTTCGCCATCCAATCTAGCTGTTCAAACGCCTTGTCAAATGCTGAGATGCTGCGAAGTTATCCGGCCTGCAAAGCGCGGGCCCGGTGCTCGGATTCCGAACCGGCCTTTTCGATACAACTTTTCAGGCATTCGGCCAAGGTGTTTACTTGCGGCTCAACCAGCATGTCGTAATGATCGCCGGGGATTTCGTGAATTCCCAAGTTGGAGATTAATCCATTCCACGCGGCGAGAGGATCTTGGGAGCTTCTCAAAGATTTTTCCGCGGCTCGTATGAGAGCAGCTTTGCCTGCATACGGCCGTAATTCATAGCGATCGGCGGCGGTCGCATTTGAATCGCGCACGTCGCGCAGCACTTGTGGAACCCGCCAGTTTCTCAAGCTCCGGCGAATTCTCTTCCTCGCTATCCTGGGCAGGTCATGAACCCAATGCTGCCAAGTTGGGTGCAGCAGTAACTCAATCAGAGATGTGCCCACTGCCTTCAAGTTACCGGGATAGGTGTCGAATAGAACCAGCAAGCCAACTTCTTGGCCACCCGCGCGAAGCTGCTGCGCCATTTCATAGGCTACCAGCCCGCCAAAAGAAAATCCGCCCAAAAAGTACGGGCCTTCGGGATGCACGCTGCGAATCTCGCTGATGTAGTGCGCTGCCATCTCTTCGATGCTGGTATGGCAAGGACGCTTGCCGTCAAGGCCCTGAGACTGCAATCCATAAAAGGGATAATCAGGACCCATGCGGCGTCCGAGTTCATGAAAGCCGATCGCATTGCCACCGACTCCGTGGATGCAGAAAAACGGCGGCTCGGATCCGCTCGGCTGAATCGGCACCAGCGAAGACCAGTGATGCGACCATCCGTCCTGACGCAAGGCCACGGCCAACTGTTCAATCGTCGGCGATTCAACCAGCATGGCCAAAGGTAAATTCTTGCTGAGCATCTGCCCGGTCCGGTACATGAGTTTGGCCGCGAGCAGGGAGTGACCGCCCAGTTCGAAAAAGTCGTCTCGAATCCCAATCGGCTTTTTACCGATCACATCTTCCCAAATCTTGACCAACTGCGATTCCAAAACGTCAGTCGCGGCGGTAGTCTCTCCCGAAACCTCGGCTTCCGGCGCCGGCAATCCACGACGATCGATTTTCCCATTCGGCGTCAACGGCATTGCAGGCAACACCATGAAAGTCGATGGCACCATGTGGTCCGGCACTTGTCGCTGCAAATAGCGGCGAAGTTCAGAAGTGGTAATTTCAGCCTCGTGTGCCGGTACAACGTAAGCCACCAGTCGTTTATCCCCGGCTACATCTTCTCTAGAAACGACGGCAACTTCGCGAAGCGCGGGATGCTTGGCCAATGCGAATTCGATTTCTCCCAGCTCAACCCGAAATCCGCGAATCTTGACCTGATCATCGGTTCGTCCTACAAACTCGATTTCACCAGATGGAAGATATCGAGCAAGATCGCCGGTCTTGTATAGGCGCGCGTCCGGGTCGGTCGAAAACGGATCAGAAATGAATTTCTCTGCAGTCAACTCCGGCCGATTCAGATAGCCTCGTGCCACCCCGACTCCACCTATATGCAGTTCTCCAGCCACGCCAAGCGGAACGGGATTCAATTGAGGATCGAGCAAGTAGACACGCACGTTCGCCACCGGCCGGCCGATGGGAATGTTCTCCGGGATCGTATCGGTATCGGATTTTGGCTCGTACAGGGTCGCGGCAATACTGCCCTCGGTCGGACCATAAGTGTTGACCCAACGTACGCGGCGGCCTACGGCGCCAGCCCACGCGGCGTACGCTTTTGCTGAAACCTTTTCGCCGCCGACGATCACCAGACGGAGACGTTCCGGCGCTGGATTTCCCAACTCCGAAATCTGATGCATCCACTCATGCCAATAAGCAGTCGGCAGATCCAGAACTGTTATGCCCTGCCGCTCAATCCAGTATAGGAACTCAGGAACGGCCAATGGCATCTCGTCCGACTTCATGACCAGAGCGGCTCCGCTGAGCCATGCGATGAAGAGCTCTTCAACGGCAATGTCAAAGCTGACCGAACAAAATTGGAGCACGCGGTCGTCGGGTCTCATCGAGTACGCCCGCGCCGTATTGAAGGTGTAATTCACCAACCCGGCATGCGGCAGCAGAACTCCGCGCGGTTTCCCCGTGGATCCGGAAGTGTAGATGACGTAGGCGATGTCGCTGGTCGTTACGCTGGGCGTCGGATTGTTCGTCGGCCAAGTGTCGAGAGCATCCGATTTCTCCGCGAGAAAAAGCAGTTGGCAGCCAGCCGACGCGTCATCCGACAAAATGCCGCGTTCCGTGATAAGCACGCGCGCGCCAACGTCATGAAGCATGTACGCGAGCCGTTCCTGAGGATACTTGGGGTCGAGCGGAACGCAGGCCGCACCCGACTTTAAAACCGCCAAGACTGCCACAGCGAAATCGAGCGAGGGGTTCAGGCAGATCGCGACCTTCGCGCTCGGACCCACCCCGCGCTCGCCCAAATAATGGGCGAGTTGGTTGGCGCGGGAGTTGAACTCTCGGTACGAAAGTTGCTGATTCTTCCAGATGACCGCAACCCTTTCAGGCACAAGTTGCGCCTGGGCCGCCACCAGCTCATGCAGGCATTTCTCGCGCGGGTAATCGCATGCGGTCTGGTTCCATTCAATCAAAATTTTTCGCCGCTCTTCTTCCGTCAAGATTTCTGTCAAGATGCACGAATCCCGCGCGCGCCCCCGCGTCCCGAGCGGCAATTGCTCAGATGCGATAGCTCGCGCCTTCGGCAAGAATGTCCTGCTGGAACTGTTATATGTTTGCACGGAGTAGGCCGGGAGAGATAAAAAATAATGGCCGTCTGAAAGGTGATGAAGCCTGCAGCACGGCCGGGCTGAACGAACTTAAGCAGCGCCGGAGCCGCGAAGCACTGCGGGGATTGTTCTAGCGAGAATTTGAAGATCAAGCCACAAGGACCAATTCCGAACATATTCCAGGTCCAACTCCATCCACTGGTGGAAAGGCAGAGAACTTCGGCCGTTCACTTGCCAGAGGCAGGTAATTCCGGGACGCACACTGAAACGGCAACGTTGCCAATCCTCGCCGACCTCGGTAAATAACTCGTAATCGCGCAACTGCAAGGGCCGCGGACCAACTAAGCTCATATCCCCGCTTAGGACGTTGAACAGCTGCGGCAGTTCGTCGATGCTGGTCTTGCGCAGGAACCTTCCGAGGGGGGTGAGGCGGGGATCATTCTTAATCTTGAATACTGGGCCGGAGACCTCGTTGAGGTGCTCGATCTCCCGCAGCTTGTCTTCCGCATTCATCACCATGGTGCGAAACTTGAAAATCGTGAATGTGCGCTTATTGAGGCCTACTCGCTCTTGCGTGAAAAACACGGGCCCGGGCGACGTTAGCTTTACCAGGATTGCCACGACTAAAAGCAACGGCGCCAGCGCAACCAAGAGCAGCAGAGAAAGCGTGAAGTCGAGGGTACGCTTGATCACCGTGGGCCACCCTTCTTCCATGCCGCTGTAGTGGGTGATCAACGGAGACCCTTCGAACTCCGCCATGGAATTTATATTCTTGAGATTGAAAAGATCCGGCATGCCCCGGATGATGATGCCCTGCCGCTCACACATGGCCGCGATATCGGACGCGTGGTCATGAAAGGAACGCATGGGAATAGCGATAACCACTTCGTCAACTACGCTACGCCGCAAGAATTCGCGTAAATCTGCCAGGTTGCAGCGCAGCGCCCAACCGTTTTTTTCGACCTCTTCGACACCGGCCCAAGGGTTGTCGGCAAAACCAATGATCCGATAACCCAGTTCCGGCCGGGATCGGATCCTCTTGGCGAGTTCAATGGCCCGCTGATTGGCACCGACGATCAGCATGTTGCGCAGATCGCGACCATCCCCACGGATCCGCCGTAGATAAGTCCGGATCGCAAGCCGGATGCACACCGCAGCGCAAGTGCTGAATCCCCAAAAAATTAGTAGAAATCCCAGGGTCACCATTCGGAACTGGAGTATCAAAGAGAACACCCCGAGCACCAGTGCTGATAGAGAGGTTGCCTTGATCGTGTCCAGCGCCTCGGACCGGCGGCTGGTGAGTCGCTTGGAGCCGTACATCCCAAGCGTCGTGAAAATCAGATGCCAGATCCACAGCAGCGCCGAAAACATCACGAAATTCTGCAGCTTGATCCGCATCTCAAGGAACTGGGTGAAGAATGCCAAACTCCCCATTGCCAAATGAGGCAGAGTGGCTACTCCGAACGAGAGCACGAGGATCAGCAGGTCAAATACCTTGCTGGCGCTGGTCAACACTCGGCGTTTCATCGTTCCCATCGGTTGTCCTTCAGATGCAGTCTGTGACCATCGCGACTAGAACTCTGGCAGAAGGTAATGAGTTCTCCTGCAGCGGGAAAAGGGGAGGGGCAAAAGCATAGAAGCACAGAAGAAAAGTCTGGTTCATGCTTTCAAAGCGACCGGAGTGGCGTCCGGCTTGGTGCCGAGCCGTACTCCGATCTGCTCGTGGTGCTGAGCTACAGTCGTTTGTAGATGCGCTCAGGGATGGGGAATGTGCGCTCGTTCAAGACCACGCCGAGCACACGCACATTGGATTCTCGAAGCTGTTGCACGGCCTCCCGCGCCCAGTCCCGCCGGGTAGAGGTCGCCTTGATAACTAAAACCACGCCGTCCAGCAGGCTCCCGAAGGTCATCGTGTGATTACAAACATTCATGGGCGCGACGTCCATGAGCACATAATCGAACTCCGCGCGCAATTCCGAGATACGCGCGCGTATTCGTCCCGATGCCACCAACTGCTGGGAATTTTCATTGACCGCACCGCAACTCAGCAACCAAAGGTTAGAGCGCGACAGCTGCCGCGCAAATTGCCGAATCGGACCATCCCCAGCCAGCGCATCGGCCAGCCCAAAATGATTCTCTACCCCAAATTGATGATGCAGAGAAGGAGAACTCAGATTGCCGTCCACAATACAAACTGAACCGCCGACCTGCGACGCCAGAATCTCAGCCGCATGAGCACACATCCAGGTGCAACCGTTTCCCAACTCCGTACCCGTAAAAACCACGTGACGTGGTCCCTGCTCGCCCCCGACAAGGAAGAGCCGATGCACCAGTTTGGTCAATTCTTCTCGCGCCATACCACCAATTTCTACAGCAGGAATAGATGGGGAAAGGTCCAGGGGAAGATCTACGACAGGTGCGGGTACGGGCTCCGCATCCGCACGAAGCATATCCCCTGCCTTGCCCACCTGGTATAGTAACTCGAAATTCTTACTCATGTTCGGTCCTCAGATTCCCTTTTCGTGACGGAAGTTTGACTTTTTGTTATGGGCCGAGCTTTCGCAGTAAGCGAGTCAACCCGGCGTTTCCGACCGATTCCAAATATCAATCGCTCTGCGAGCGAACTATGGGGGAGACAGAGGAAGCCGGTTCAGCGTGTGCAAAGTCGCGCATCCGACCGTGTCCATTGCCATTGCCATTGCCGTTGCCCGCACTCGGCTGAAAGTTGTCTACCTTGCGGGGCACTGCGGCCAGCAACGGAATGTCGAGTTCGGAAGCCACATCGGCAGGCGTGTGGAAAGCCGGGTCCAGGTGCTCCTGGACATACACCGCCCCTGCCGCCACGGTGGCAGCTACAAGAACGCCCACGATCATTACGATCAGTGGGGGATAAACCGGCAGCGTCGGCACCACGGGGTTTTCCGCGACGGCCACGTTCACAATCCGGGTCGTATCGAGAGCCTCTGCCATGCGGGCTTCTTCGCGTTTGCGAAGATAGAGCAGATAGCTTTCTTCGTCAGCCTTGTAATTCCGTTCGAGGTTTTGTTCGATAAGCCCCTTTTGAGCCAGGTCACGCGCTTGCTCTTCATATCTGGTGACAATCGCCTGCATCGCCGCTTCCTGGGCCTTCAATCCGGCGTAATCGGCTTTGGCTTTCGCGAGTTCCTCATCGACCCAGGCATAGGTCGGGTTGCGATCCGTGGTCTGCTGCTTGATGGGCTTGGCTTCCTCAGTCGCGATGGAGGCCTTTGTATCCTGGATCTCCTTGTCGACTTCTACCACCAGCGGGTACTCGGGCTGGTACTTTGTAAGCAGCTCAGTGCGCTTGTTTTCCAGGGTCATCAAAGTGTTCTTCAACCCCTGCAGTACCGGCGCGTCGTCTTCTTCCCGCAGCGCCGTGGTCATGCGCTCGGGTGTAATTCCTGCCTGCTTTTCGAGGGTCTTGATCCGCGTCTCGGTGGCCGCGAGTGTTGCCCTGGTGGTCTGCAGGTTCAGATGAAATTCCGCCAGCTTCTGCAGAAAGAGGTCTCGGGTTACCGTGGGAGCAACCCCATTTTCCTCTTTGGAAAATTCCTTCAGTTGCGCTTCGGCTTCAGCCAGATTTTGGGCGTAATGCTCCGTCTCCTGCGCGAAGAACTGATACTGTCCCGGCGGCGTATGCAGTTCCTTGTACTTTTCGATGTAGGCATCTGCCAAAGTCCGCAGCACACGCACCGTCAGCTGAGGGTCGGAAGAAGTGTAGCTGACGTCGATCAGGTCACTCTTCTTTTCCGGTTCGATCTTGAGGTTTCCCGCCAAAGCGTTCACCGCCTTGGCGATTTTCTTCTCAGGCTTGGCCGGTCCGAAAATATGTTCGCCCAGGGATTTGTGATTATAGAGGCCGCAGGTGAGAACCACCTTGCGCAGAACATCAGCATCCTGCAGCAGTCCAACTTCCGAGTTCAGCTCTTCTTCAGATATCTGATTGGGAACCGCGCCCGGCTTATCCTTCTCGGGCGTAACCGTCGCCTCTTCACGTTGGCGCTCGAGCAAGAACTTCGTGGTCGCGCGATATTGAGTCGGCATCACGAAGGCAAACAGAAAGGCGCCCAGCAGAACTCCGGAGAAGCAAAGCATTGCTACCCGTTTTCGGCGAAAGCCAATAGCCAAAAGGTCGCGCAGGGATACGCTGGAAGCTGTTTTATCGTTCGGTGGCGCAAAATCGTAGTTGTTCATAAGTCTGGCCTCGCTTAATTGAGCGGCACAACCCCGCCGACACCATAGTTCGGGAAGAAACCTTTTATCTTGGAGATGCTGTTCTGCGGAACATATAGCATGTCGCCAGGATGCAGAGTGGGATCCTCGCGCAGGTTCTTGCTCTTTTGCATTTCCTTCACATTGAACACCTGGGATGCGACCCACTGGTCCCCGGAGCGCCGGAACAGGACTACTTGCGAGTGCTTGGCGTCGTCAGTGAATCCGCCTGCGATGGCGATCGCTTCGGTGAGAGTTGTGTCCGCGCGCAGATCGTATTTGCCGGGGTGGCCCACCTTACCGTTGGCGATGAAGTATGGTTTGTTGAAGTCCTTTAGCACGACTGAAATGATTGGATCGTGCAGAACCTTGGCGTAAGCGTTGCGGATCGTTTCCGTGAGTTCGGGTACGGTCTGGCCTTGCACTTTGGCTTCGCCAACGCCATAGAGAGCAACGAACCCGTCAGGCTGCACGGTCACCGCAAGCTGGTTATATTCGGGGCTCAACGGGAAGGTGAGGTCGAAGGAGTCACTGGGCGCGAGCCGGTAGCGTGGATCGCGGACGCCGAATTGCGGCGCGTTGCTCGATCCTGTAGAGGCTGGCGTTGGAGTCGAAGTAGCCGAGGCCAAGCTCGCATTTGCAGCGGGTGGGCTATTGCCAGTCAAATTCTGACTTCCCACCTGTGCGACGCTGATGGATGTTCCGGCCGCCAAAATGAATAAACCACAGATGGATAGAGTGCAATTCTTTTTCATAACTTATTCCCCGCAACATTTATACACTTTGTTGCTTACTTTCCTACTAGAGTTGGTCGAAAGGTTGAGGCAAGACTCTCGCGCTACAGGGGTTTGGCCTCGTGACCCGTGGGGCTTGTCGTAGCTTCGCCCCCTGAGTCACAATACGTGACCCGAAGTTGCCATCGAACCATCCGCTACTTATATACTTGCTCTACTTATCGACGGTAGTTGTCGCGACGCGCCCGGAGTGTCATCATGTGGGGAAGAACCAGGCTCCACGGGGTAGTAAAGCTTTAGGTGCCTAACCGAGCTAAGTGCCACCGCGACCCTCGAGCCAAGTGAGGTTGAGGCTACATGACCTTGCAACTTCCTGCAAGAGGTAGAAAGAACTGGTGACTAAAGTCTCCATCCTCGATCAGGCCATTTTTTTCTGTAACTTGCAGAGTTTTGCAACATTCATTCGCACCCTGTGGTTATAACGGGAGCGATAAGCATGCGGGGGTAAATTTACAGCCCTAAAAGACCACGGGAAGCGTGCGGCCGTCTAGTGTTCTGCCATGGTCACAGCGCTAGCCTGAGCCTTGACAAGCAATACCGCAATCAGCTACGTTGGCCCCGCCAATCGCCTGGGTGGAAGCATCTGCAGAAACCGAAGTCGCGCGGCAAATACGAATGAATATCCCAGCCCAAGCGAGGACGCAAAGTCAGCCCCCGAACGCGCGAGGAGTCGGCCCCGGCGCACTGTCCTCCCGTCTGAAGGCAGTGGTTGATAACTTCGAACGATCGGCAGGCCGCGTCGAATCGGCGCTTATCCGCAATCCCTGGGTAAGCATCTTGATACTCTCACTCGCGTTCCTGGTCTGCACCTCGATAAAAGCACGTCGAGGTCAGCTTTGGGCTGACGAGATTCTGACCGTTTACGTGGCCGCGTTGCCAGGCTTCGACGCGATCTGGAGGGCTCTGGCCGCTCATGTCGAATCCAGCCCCCCGCTGTTCCATCTGGTCACCAGAGCGTCTGGCCTCACGTTTGGCTGGTCCCCAGCTGGCTTGAGGCTCCCTGCGATCGTGGGTTACCTGACGATGATTCTGTCTGTCTACTTCATCGTCAGGCACTATCTCGGACCGCTCTACGCAGCCATTGGCGCTCTGGCCAGCTATTTAACCTATGCTCCGTACTATGCCACTCGAGCCCGACCCTACGGTTTGCTGCTGGGCTTGACCTGCATAGCTCTAGTCTGCTGGCAACAAGCATCCCGACAGCGTCAGCGTTGGCTCGCATTGCTGGGACTAAGCCTCAGCCTGGCGACTGCGCTCGGTATGCATTATTACGCGGTGCTCTCCTTCGCGGCCATTGCCTGCGGTGAACTGGTTCGAAGCTGGCGAACGCGGCGGATAGACTGGTTGGTTTGGATCGCGCTTGCAGTTGCGACCGCGCCGATATTGCTTTTTCTTCCGTTGATTCGAGCCAACCGGGTCCTGGCGCAAGGTTATTTCTCCCCCGCGACGCTGTCTCATTTTGTGGAGAATACCGCCCTGTTCTACTTCCCAAAGAACGGGGTTCTCGGAGCAGCATTTGTAGTCGTCGTCGCCGCGTGCATCTTGATTTTTGCTCACGGGGATGCCGAGCCCGCCGGCACTGTCGAGGTCCCGCCAGCGCACGAAGTGGCGGCGTGGGTGACGCTCTTGCTCGCGCCGGTAGCGGCACTGATCGCGGGCAAACTAGTCACCGGAATCTACCATCACCGTTACGCCATCGTCACCATCATCGGCTTCTCGATTCTTCTGCCCTTCATCCTGCAGCGCTTATTTCATAATTCACGCGCAGCCGCACTGACCGCATTGCTTGTCCTGGTGGTGTGTTTTGCCGGATGGTTTGCCGTCCGCGAGCAAGCTGAAGAAGAGACGAATGATGTCAGCACCGGCCTTGCCCATTGGCTACAAACTGCCAATGTGTTGCGACTGCCAATCGTCGTCGCCGATCCGGTCACGTACCTGCCGCTTGCTCACAACGCTGCCAGTGAACTCGGCGATACTTTGGTGTACATTCCCGATACCAGGGAGGCATTGCGTTACACTGGCAAAACCAGTGCGGATTACAATTTGGCGGGCCTGCGCGAAATTGCTCCACTGAATCTTCCAACCTATTCCGATTTTACCGGCGCGCATCGGCGCTTCTTGGTCTTGTGGCAAGTCTCGGACCTTGATTGGATTGTCCCCAAACTGCGGGACGCGGGCGCACAGCTTCGGCTTTACGATGCCAATGGTCCCCGCCTGTTATTCCTGGTGGATCTTGCAGACACTCCCGCTCCGAAAGCAAGTTCCGTAAAATAGAAATTACATCCTGTCTTTAGTGAGGTCGCTATGGTGAGAGGAACAGTTTGGGTAGGTTTGTGTAGCGCGGTCGGAGCTTTTCTTCTGTTGCCGCTTATGTTCGCGCTGGCGATGACGCCGGCATCGCAATCCGCTTCATCTCAATCAACTCCAATTATCGTCGCGAGCTTTCTGCCCGCGCCCGGCTCGCGTTGGGCTGAGGACTTTCAGAAGTACGTGGTGCCGCATATACCGGCGGTCATGGTTCGCGTGGACTGGAACAAAATAGAAAGCACGCACGGCGTGTATGACTTTGCTCCGCTCGATGAGAAGATCACTCCCTGGACAAAACAGGGCAAGAAGGTCGCCATCATCGTCGAACTGGTGAACGATGCTGTGGTGGGGCGCGGTCCCAACACGTCCACGCCGGACTATGTGTTCACTGCCGCATGGGCAGAGAAATGCTGCAAGTCCAAGCAACTCGACACCGCCACCTGCCCCTTCAACTCGAACCCGATTCCGGTAGCTTATGAGAAGCCATTCGTCGCAGCCGCCGAACCGTTTCTTGCGGCCGTACTGCAGCACCTGGCCGCCAATCCTGCCATATTGTATGTCCGCTCTGGGTTCGCCGAAGGGGGTGAGAATTCACCCGTGTGTCACCGAAAGTGGCCAGGTTGGTCGGATCGCAAATGGCTCGACTACTTCGCTGAGATGAGCAACTACATCGGCGGTCTACACAGCCCGGTGCGCTTCGTCAACAACGCCAGCGGCCTACTGGGGCCAGAAGTTGCCGACGCCGAGGCCGATCTGCTTCACGCCGCCGGCTTGGGCATTGGGATGCAATCCTTGCGCGACACCGACAAAACAAACTACGAGCAGGGCAAGCCCTGCTCAGATGACTGGTGCGCCTGGACTACGAAGTACTCGAACGATTTCCGCTACCTGCAGCCCGCCGGGAATCAGTCAACCCCGTTGGGCTTGACCGTCTACGTGCCCTTTGCTCGCAAACTGGGGATAAATGCCCTGGAGATTTTTAACCGCGATCTATTAACAGCCTACGATCCAAATTACCCCGGATACGCGGAGTACGGTGCCGCGTATCGCGCCGCCTTGGCGCTCCCCTAACGGGTGAACCCAGGCAGAAGCTTCGACCCAACGTATTAAATGTTTTCGCTTTCCGGGCGGAACGTAGTATCATGCTGCGGCCTTCAGTAAGACCTCTAAGATTCTGAGGCAAAGCTTAAAGATTTTAAGGCTTAAGGACACAACCGTGGCACCGTCACATCGAGCTGTAAGTTTCTCGCTACTCGTGGCCTTGATTAGCCTCGTACTGGCATTCAATGCCCGCGCCAACGCCCAGTCAAACACGCCGGGCCAACCGTTAATCGCCACCTCCAGCAGCACTACAACGGACGGGATTTTTTGGGATGCCAAACAGTTCCCCGGATCCGACATTTGCGCCCAGATCAATGCCGCCTGGATGGCGGCCATGGCGAGCGGCGTCATCAGCGCAACCATTGATGCACGTGGCATTACCGGGCCTCAGACCTGTGCAGCTAGTCCCTTCCCCAAGAAGGCCAGCGGAAGGCTGCTGTTGGGCAATACGCTAATCACGACCGCGGTAACCTGGCAGGTTCCCACATTGACCCATGTCGAAGGCCTCGGCGTGAGTGGGCTAGTCACCTCGACTACCGCCAACACGACCATACGGGCCGGATCCAGCTCAGCCGATCCGGTACTCCAGTTGGGATCCAGCACGGTTCATACGTTCAATGTTCAAGTGAAGAGTCTGACCGTAGACGCTTATGGACTCGCCACTACGGGCATCCTGAACAATAGCTCGTACGAAGGCACAACGCTGGAAGATGTGAACATCAACAATGCCACGCTCTACGGTCTTCTGATTGGTCAATATGATGCGGAGCACAGCGGCGGTGGTAGCGGCCCCTATCGCAACATCAACGTCCAGTACAACAGTCATTGCCCCAGTTGCGGCAAGAGCACCACCGGAATTTTGATTGAAACTGTCCTCAATCAGCCTGGCATGCCGGTTCGCGGTCTGGACAACATTACAGTTTCTGGACACGGCACCGCGGGCAGATCTCTGGGAAGCTGCATCGCGATCATCGGATGGCCCGTCCAAATTACCAACAGTCACGTGGAATTCTGCACCACCGGCATTCAGATAGGAGCGCCAGGAAAGATTCAAACCAGCAATGTCTTAATTGAAGATGTGTCCACGGACCCATTTGACGGCTGGGACATCACCATCACCAATGCCAGTGACATTTTGCTCACCGGCATTAGTGGCTTCGGCAGCAAATTGCTCCAGGATAACGTCACGAATAATCAGATCTTGGGACACGGGCGAGGGATATCCCCGCTGGGTTTTTATCTGCTCGGAGATGGTCCGAATCCGGCAGTGATTTCAACGGCTGCGAAGATATCCACTGGCCCACTAAAGTGGGTAGCCCCAGGGGACCTGGAGGTGATTGGAAATCTCTCCAAGGCAACAGGCTCGTTCAAAATTGACGACCCACGCGATCCGGCCAATAAGTATCTGTACCATTCGTTTGTGGAATCGCCGGACATGATGGACGTCTACAACGGCTCGGTCACTACCGACAAACACGGCTGGGCGACAGTGACCTTGCCCGATTACTTCGAAGCCTTAAATGGGGATTTCCGTTACCAACTGACGGCAATGGGCACGTTCGCGCAGGCTACGGTGGCCAGGGAGATTCAGAACAACCGCTTTACCATTCGCACCAGTAAGCCGGAAGTCAAGGTTTCATGGCAAGTCACCGGCATTCGTCGCGATGCTTACGCCAAAGCGCACCCCATCCAGGTCCATGAAGAAAAGCCGCCCAGTGAGCGCGGACGTTATCTGCATCCCGAACTTTTTGACAGCAGCGAAGAGCAAGCAGTTGCAGATCAGCCAGCGAGCAAATAAGCAGATCTGTTCCCTGAGAACGCACCCGTAGCGTTAGGGAAATTCGAAGATTCACGCCCATTTGAACAGGTGTACTTCCGAGTTTTGCCGCAGCCCCAAAACTGTGGCAATATCGCAGCGTTCATTCGACAAGAACTCTGGCTTCAGACCACAAAACAAGTACGACCTCAGCCTTATTTTAGGTGATTAATCTTCTCTGCCCAGCGGCAGACTCTGGGGAGGTGGGTCCGTGAAAAAAATCTACGTATTTCTATGCGCAATCATACTGCTAGTGTTGCAACTTCTCGTGATTTCTGACTCGCCTTTGCAGGCAGCTCACCGCACCAAGCGGCAGCCTATCCCGCAGACTCTTTTTGGCTTGACAAATCACTGGTTCTCACCGTGGCCGCTGCTCAATATCGCAGGCGTGAGATTGTGGGGCACCGGCACGAACTGGACGGTACTCAATCCGAGCCAGGGTGTGTACGACTGGACGGTTCTCGATCAATGGCTGGCTGCGACGAAGCAGGGCGGAGCAACTGAAACCATTCTCACTTTAGCCATGACCCCGCAATGGGCATCGTCGAATCCCAATGACACGAAATGCCACTATGGGCTCGGCGCCTGTGACGCGCCGGACGATCTCAATCCCGATGGCACCGGTACCAACCAGCACTGGAAAGATTTCGTCACTGCGGTCGCGACTCACGTGAACGGCCAGATTCGCTACTTCGAACTATGGAATGAACCTGTCAACTACTACTATTGGAGCGGGACCTTCGCCCAGATGGTCCGCATGGCCAAAGACGCCTACACCATTGTCCACAACATCAATCCTAACGCCTTGATGCTGAGCCCGCCCAACGGCGCCCATCTTCCGTACGGCCAGCACTGGTGGGAAGCCTATGCTGCTCTTGGAGGTTTGAACTTTGCCGATGTGATCGCCTTCCACGGTTACATCACTTCGCCTCCTTTCCGTTGCGGGAAATATCCCCAAGCCGCGGAACTCATCAACCATGTCGGCGACCTCCGAAAGATTCTGGCCGAGTACAACCAGCTCGACAAGCCTATCTGGGACACCGAAAGCAGCTTTGGAGGAACCACGCACGACTGTTTCACCGACTCCGACCTGCAAGCCGCTTTTGTGGCCCAGTTTTACATGTTTCATTGGAGCCTGAACATCAAGCGCCACTACTGGTTTGCCTATGACGATAATGATGGGCAACTTTGGGATCCCAACACTGGCAAGCTGAACGCTGCCGGCCTTGCCTACTCGATTGTTGAGCAGTGGATGGTTGGCGCCACTATGACCCAAAATTGCTCAACCGCTGACAATGCAATCTGGACCTGCGGCTTTAGTGGACCCAATGGCTACCGGGCCCAAGCCATATGGGATACTAACGAAACTTGTCACGGGAGTAATTGTCAAACGGTGAACTACGGCGTGGATCCCACCTACACTCAGTACCGCACGCTGGACGGCGAAACTGTTCCCGTTAAGCACCACGAGGTCCCAATCGGAAATCGGCCCATCCTACTCGAAAATCACGATCGGCAGTGACAACTCTGTAAGGTGCGTTTACAGGTGAAGACGTCCCCGCAGCCGCGAGCCTGCGGATGAAAGCGGAACCATGAAATTCGTTGGCTGAATCGCGGTTATCCGCGCCCGGCCGGACTGCCCGACGAATAATAGGCGGCATATCCAGGACCAACTCGGCGCCCGTTAGAGCTGAAAATCCGGAAATGGGCCACACCCATTTTCTGCAGCGCGAATTGCAGAGTGGTGGCCAGTACACCGAGACCATAGGTCACACTTCGCCGGAAGTTGATCGAGGATGCCTCGTCAAAATACTTGGTGGGGCAGGAAACTTCACCAATGCGGAAGCCGAAGTGCACACATTGCGCCAGCATCTGGTTGTCAAACACGAAGTCATCGGAGTTCTCAAGTAGCGGCAGCGTGCTGAGCACTGTGCCACTGAAAGCGCGGTAGCCAGTGTGATATTCGGAGAGCTTGATCTTAAGGAAGAAGTTTTCGAACGCGGTCAAAAATCGGTTGGAGATGTATTTATAAAGCGGCATCCCGCCGCGCAGCGCTTGTCCGCCGATAATCCGCGAACCCAGCACCACATCATAAACTCCGTACGCCACCATGCTTGCCATTGCAGTCACCAGTAGCGGCGTGTATTGGTAGTCGGGGTGCAACATGATTATCACGTCCGCGCCTGCAGCCAGTGCCTCGCGATAACAAGTCTGCTGGTTGCGCCCATAGCCATAGTTCTTATCATGCACAAAAACGTGCAAGCCTAGCTTCTTGGCCACTTCAATGGTGCGATCGGAGCTGTTATCGTCCACCAGGATGCGGATATCCGTTATCTCAGGCAACTCGCTCACCGTCGCCTCAAGTGTCTTTTCCGCATTATAGGCGGGCAACACTACCGCTATTTTCTTGCCATTCAGCATTTCTTCTTCCTCATAGACGCACAACCCCAACCGCCTTGCCGAACTCTTGCTGAGCTTTCGGCAAGCTCAGACGTGTACGTCCCTCACGCCCCTTAGGCACCGATTATACACCCCGGTTAACGCCATTCCTTGCCCGGCTTGGCGCAGGATTTTGCTCGGCTTGGCCCCCGTGGGGCACCACTAGGTCATTGATCACCAATGACTTAGCGCGGCAGATTCCCGCCAGCCAAGAACAGATCTAGACACTCCGGGGAGGAGCCAGGGTCTCCATCACGCGAGATTTGCGTTGACTATCGCGGTCGCCCGGTCGCCCGCGAGCACCGGCTTTTTCTCGAGCATGACGCAGACGAACAATCCCGCAGGAAGCCAAATCATCCAATCGATCGGCACCCGGTATCGATGAGCAAACGGCACCAAGTAACAGATCAAAGGATAGACAGCGAACACCGTGCACCACATCCGGAACTGGATCTCGCCTACCCTTTTTCGCATGAGACCAAGGCCCAGGAAACCCAGTATCGTGTACAAACTTATAATAATCGTCTCGTAGGCGTGGTTTAGAGGCCCCAGCCAAAAATAGAAAAAGCGCTCGACTGACAACCGCACAAACTCCCCCGGATGATGGGATATCCAGTCAATCGCAAGGTGAAGGTCTCGCCGGTTGTAGGCGATCTCGCCCATTTCCCTTATCAGCAGCGCCTCCTGGACGTTTTTCCCAGGGTCCGTGCTCAAAGCGGCCGAACCGTGCAAAGACATCCCCATGCCCTCGGCCGATGGACGAGCCCCGTCATGGTTGCCGTATCGCAACTCAAGACCTAAGTTGTCGCGCATCATGGTCCAACCATGCAGTTGTCGCTGATTTCGTACGATCCACGGCGAAATGACGGCGAAAACGACAATCATCGTGATGACCGCGTCCCGAAACACCGGCACTGTGCGATGGGTCCAAAATTCCACGAATAACAAAACAACCAGCACGGAAAAGATCGAAAAATTGATATATAAGGCAGCCCCCCAACACAGGCCAATCCAAACCGCAGTTATCGGGTCATGGCGAAGGGACCGCTCCCGCTTAAGCATGAGAAACAAAAGGAAAGCAAGAGCCATGGCCGACCAGGTCTCTTCCCATCCGCGGAAAACCTCTGCTGACCTTCTCACTGGCAGCAATGCTGAAATAAAGCCGGCAAGCAGACCCGCTTCGTACGGAAACCCGAAGGCGGAAGCAAAGGTAGGATAGAGCGCGAAAAGGAGGGAGTAGCCGGATATGATAAGCAGACCCCGGGCAAACTGTCCCGCAAAGCCAGTCCCAAAAGTCTTGTAGATACCGGCCAGCACTACTGGAAAGAACGGAGTACTGTGCGCCGTCGGTCCAGTGGGCACCAGATAAGGGTCGGCAAATTCACCCTTGGAAATCAGGGAATACGCAATTTTCGGCTCCTCGCCGACCTGGTCGATGTCCTCCCGGTGCTGTACCAGCAGCGCGAACCGGATGCCGAACGACAGCAGAAAAATGAGCAGGAACGCAACGCCCTTGTGTGCCGTGAAATATGCAATTATGCGCCCGGTTCCACCCACCTGCATCTGCCGAACCTCCGAGGTTGATTATGCCCGGAACCCCGGAGGATGTATACCGGAATCTCCTTTTTGCTTCAAAAACAGCACCGATCATACACTCGTCCTGCTTTCGCAGCCAGTGTGAAACAATTTTCATACGAACCGCCCCCAACAGTCCGAGATCAGCACCAGCGCCGCCGAAGATTGCCCGATATTCCGCCACTTTTGCAACACCTCTCCTTACCCGAACCTTGGAAATCCACTTTCAAACAGGGGTTAAACGAGAGCTGAAAGGGCTGATTTTGTTTCTCCACCCACCGGGTTGAGCCTCCGTAGAGTTCGTCTTGCCTCAAAACCGCATGAATACTGGCGTTGGCGCGATCATATAACCACTTAGTCAGAGTTCAAAAAGGAAATGTGGGCTTACAACTTCTCAATGTAGAACTTTTGACGGCGTTCGCGCGTCACTAGAACGGGTTTTTCCGGTTTGTCTGCGAGGAAATCATCCACCGCCTTCGTGCAGCCTGGCCAATGCGGATCTTTATACTCGTCAAACAAAACGATCCCGCCTAGACTCGTGCGAGAGTAGAAGAACTCCAAACATTCCTTGTAGGACTGGTAAATATCACAATCCAAATGTACAAAGGAAAACCGGCGTTCTGCGTGGTGTTCGAGAGTATCGCAGAAAAACCCTTTCACCAACGTGGTATTGCGGACTCCAAATCGCGTAAGTTTCTCTTGCACAAACTTCACAGAGGTTTCATTGAATGCGGCAACGTGCTTGTCTTTTGACGGCAATCCTCCCAAGCGAACGTCCACATTGACAGCATCATCGAATCCCTCGAACGAATCAAATCCTAGAACATGCTTTGGAGAGCTACTCTGAGCCAGATACACCGCCATCGGAAGCAAGGTTCGGCCACGGAAGACTCCGCACTCCGCAACGTCTCCGGTGACGGATTTGGTCTTGTCCAGCAAGTCAAACAGGATGTTTATGTTCGCTCCAACTGACCTTAACGCTTCCGCAGCGGGGACCTTAATGTCGTAGAGTAATGCCGTGATCGCTGGCCAAGACCTGATTGGCCGACTGCCGTAGCGGGAAGGCGGCACCAGGCGGCCCACTGGATAGATGGACGCGATCACCCTTTGGCGCAGGTTCATGGCCACGTTCCTTTAGAACATAACACACCTGCTAGGAAAGAAAATAACGGAGTCAGTTCTTGCTGCTCAATAAAAGAAGGTGGGTCGGCCCGGAGCGTGGCAGGGCGCCCCCGAAGGCTCAGAGTGGGCGTCTACTGCGCTGGTCCGGCTGCATACCAGTCTCTATTTCCACTCGCTACCGGCACGCACGCCGCGCCTCGTAACCCCCGATGATGCAGAGGAGAATAAGGTATGGCATTTGGTTCTCACATCTCTTGCGATTGGAGCTTTCCGACGCACGAGCGGCTGGATTTTGCTTCGATATGGCCTTTCGTCTCCTTCACCTTCGTGATTGTGTTTAGAGCATGTTATAGCCGTTCGTCTCCTTGACAGCATAGGCCAAGCAAGCAACAATGAGTCGAGTTTAAACTTGGGGTGCGCGCGCGTTGAGGTCAGCCACAAACTTGCCAGATTTGGGGGATGTAGCTATAGATCCCGCAGTTGCCGTGGGAGATCCTTCGGCCGGCGATCTTGAAATTTCCATTGTGATGCCCTGCCTGAACGAAGAACTCACGCTAGGTGCCTGCATCGAACAGGCCCGCTTGGCCTTGCGTGACAATGGAATCGCCGGAGAAATTATCGTCGCCGATAACGGCAGCACCGATGGTTCGCGAGACTTGGCGGAGAGCATGGGCGCGCGGGTCGTTCCGGTTGAACGCAAAGGCTACGGCAGCGCCCTAATGGGTGGAATCGCCGCAGCCCGCGGCAAGTACATCATCATGGCAGACGCGGATTGCAGCTACGATTTCACCCATATCCCACGTTTTGTCGAAAAACTGCGATCTGGCTATGAACTGGTAATGGGCAATCGTTTCCAGGGTGGCATTCGACCGGGTGCCATGCCGCCTTTGCATAAGTACCTGGGAAATCCCGTGCTCACGGGAATCGGGCGTTTATTTTTTAAGAGTCCCTGTGGCGACTTCCATTGCGGATTGCGAGGCTTCAGCAAGGCGGCTTATGAGCGCATGTCCCTACGCACAACCGGCATGGAGTTTGCCAGCGAAATGGTGGTCAAAGCCACGGTTTTCAAGATGCCGATGTGCGACGTACCTACGACCCTTTCGCCGGACAAGCGTGATCGCCCTCCTCACCTGCGCAGTTGGAGCGACGGATGGCGTCACCTCCGTTTTCTACTGCTTTACAGCCCACGGTGGCTTTTTCTATATCCCGGCGTGTTTCTGATGCTGCTGGGTACAGCCGTTGGCTTGTGGCTTTTGCCAGGACCGCGGAAGGTCGGCAATGTTGTTCTCGACATTCATACCTTGCTCTACGCCGCAGCAGCAGTTTTGACTGGCTTCCAAGCTGTGCTGTTCGCTCTTTTCACGAAGGTGTTCGCCATGACCGAGGGATTGCTTCCCGAAGATGCCCGCCTGACTCGCGCTTTTCGCATCTTCACCCTGGAAAAGGGACTACTTGCCGGAGCACTGTTAGCGGGCGCCGGGCTGGCGCTGGCCAGTCATTCACTGATTGCGTGGGATCGCACTGGTTTCGGGCCCATGGATGCCGTGCATCTTATGCGCGAAGTGGCGGTCGCCATGGTTTCCCTCACCTTAGGAGTAGAGATGATTTTGTCGAGTTTCTTCCTCAGCATTCTCGGACTGACACGAAAATGAGCCTAGCAGACCGTGTCCACGGAGGATACGTTTTCCAAAGACGTATTCGCCGCCTGACCCAACTTTTCGCGGAACTCATCCCCCCAAACTGCAACGTGCTGGACGTCGGCTGCGGCGACGGAAAGCTTGCCTTGTCAATTACGCAACAGCGACCCGATGTGCGCATTGAAGGGGTCGATGTCCTGGTTCGCAAACAAACCTGGGTTCCAGTGCAAGCTTTCGACGGAACCAGACTTCCTTACGACGACCACAGTTTCGAAGCAGTCATGTTTGTCGACGTGCTTCACCACACGCCAGACCCAACAGTGCTGCTGCGCGAGGCGGTCCGCGTGACGCGACGATGGATCATCATCAAAGACCATCTGCTAAAGGGAATGGCTGCCGGTGCGCGGCTGCGATTTATGGACTACATCGGCAACTCGCGTTTCGGCGTGGCGCTTCCCTACAATTACTGGCCCGAGGAACGCTGGCAGGAGACCCGCAGCATGCTCGGCATGAAGACCAGCTCCGAGATCACGAGCTTGGGACTATATCCTTGGCCCACGGAACTCATCTTAGGTGCAAATCTTCATTTCGTATCGCGATTCGAAGTCTAAACTGGAAATCCAACCAAGACCCGGCGACGGGTAACAGCGCGCGGCCGGTCCAAAGGTACATCACCCGACAAGGTAATCCTGTCCAAAGGTTCTAGCTCTAAGGGCACATTACGAAACCCTTAACCAAGCTGGATACTGTCCGGGATGCGTCCCCATCCCCCTGACCGTCCGGCCGCCGCAGTTTCCTACCTGATCGCCGCACTGTTGGTATCAACGATTTTCTTCACCGCAGGATGCAGCGGCATCGCCAGCAGTACAAACAACGCGGAAACCGCCGGAACGGCCAACCCATACCCCACTCCGAATCCAGGCGCCTCAGGAATGTTCTTTGGCATAAATACCAATTCGCTCAGTGATACCTGGCCGGGAACCATCATTCCACTAACCAGCTGGCGCAGTCTGGGCTCGCAGGTCAAGTGGGCGGACATCGACACCCTCAACAACGGCCAACACCTGTACGATTTCTCGAAGCTGGATCAGTGGCTCAGCCAGGCGAAAGGCAGCAATACCGACGTCCTCTTTACGGTGTATGCCACTCCCAGTTGGGCATCGGCACGCGGCAGCTCCTGCACTGGCATGCCGCTCCCCAAGGGCTGTTTGGGCCAACCGAACATGGGATGCGCTTTCCAGGCGCAAGACGGACCCGGAATTTGCGACCCTCCCTTGGACTTGTCCTGTGATGGCACCGGCACCAACCAGACGTTCATCGACTTTGTTACCGCCCTGATCCAACATGTTGGTCCAGGAACCATCAAGTATTGGGAAATCTGGAACGAGCCCAACGTACCCACCGAATGGCATGGCGATGCCGACTGTCCCAACACTCCGCACGCCGGCGATCTCCTGCTCGCCAGAATGGCGCGCGATCTGAAAGCCATCGTCTCCGCCGCCGATCCCAAGGCAAAGTTCACCACGCCGCCGGTCGCCGGGGGAGCAGATTGGGTAGCCTCTTACCTGAACAACACCGATGGCGGAAGCTCCGCCGACATCATCGCGTTTCATGGCTACATTAATAACGGAGGCTGTCCATCCAGTTGCCCAGTGGCGGAGGTAGTGGGCGATGCGGTCGATCAGCTCACCGCTGCATTGCCGCCATCCGACCAGGGAAAACCCATATTCAACACCGAGGGCAGTTGGGGCAGCATCCGTGGTCCAAACAACAGCAGAGTTGACTCCATCACCGATCCGGATCAGCAAGCGTCCTTCTTAGCTCGTTATTACTTGATCCAGATGGGAAAACAGGTCGCGAAATTCTACTGGTGGAACTGGAACATTCCCGGGCAAAGCGAATTCTATGATTCGAACGCGAAGTCGCTAAGCGCGGCGGGAAATGCTTACGTGCAACTGGTGCGATGGACAAACGGCGGCGCCGCTTCGGTGAGCCCATGCAGCGCCAACGGCACGGTGTGGACCTGCAGCCTGAAATCTCCCAGCGGCGCACAGGCGGAGGCAATCTGGGATACATCGCAGATCTGCGCCGCTGGGACGTGTAGCACGGTGAATCTCGGCGTCCCTTCGCAGTTCAACGCGTATCTCGACTTGGCCGGAAACGCAACGAATCTGGCAGCCGCAACCGTGCCCGTGGGTGTGAAACCGATTCTCCTGATCACGCAATAAACGGCTCTAACTGCGGCGGCTTGTACGGCCGAATATTTCTGAACTTGATTGATGTAACTTTATGAGATAATTCTCAATCGGCGGTGTGCAGGGTAGACCTTTGCGTCCGTTGAGCTCCTTTGCAGTCAATAAGTTACTGGAGCGCTGGTGGAAAACTCGAGTAAAAGGCGCAACTATTCCGCGGAACCCGTGTTCTTGACTTATGCAGCCACGAAGTCTGCAAGAAATTCGAAAACGAGATCGAACCCCCAAAGGAGAGACGATATATGACGAACTTAACTAAAATGACGTTGCTGAGTACAGCCCTGGCGGCATTTTTGTTGCCCGCCATGTCGCAGACTTCCAACCCACCGGCTTCCACCAACGCTCCAGCCACGGCGAACGCTCCGGCTACGGCCAACGCTCCCGCCAGCACTTCGAGCCCGGCGCCCGAGAGCACCAATCGGGTTAATCAGCGCGCCAACAATCAGCAGGAGCGCATCGCCAACGGCATAAAAGATGGCGAACTCACTCCCAGCGAAGCTACCGCTTTGACGGCCAAAGAGTCGCAGATCAATACCGAAGAGCAGCAGATGAAGAATGCGGACCACGGCCAGCTCACCGCGGCCGATCGCGCCAAGTTGCAGCAGCAACAGAATCAGGCCTCCCAACAAATTTACCAGGACGCGCATAATGGCACGACGCAACACTACGGTTCAGGAAAAATCGGCCAGCGCGAAGAAAATCAGCAGGACCGCATCGCCCAAGGGATGCAGAGCGGCCAGTTGACCGGAGGAGAAGCGGGCAATCTGGAGAAGCAAGAAGCCGACATCAACCACGAAGCGCAGAAGGACCGCGCCGCCAACGGCGGCAAGTTGACCGCCGCGGAAAAGGCGAAAATTCACAAGCAGCAGAACCACCTGTCCTCAGAAATCTACAAGGACAAGCACAACAACAAGGTTCGCAAGTAGCCGCGCAACCCGGATAAAACAAGAACGCCCCCGGCGACGGGGGCGTTTCTGTTTAGGGCTGAAGCGATTCGTCTTCGATAGCTTACTTGGGAGTAGCAACGAATCCGGTGTTGATTGGTGACGCCCCGTAGAAGCCCACGAGATCACCTTTGTCGTTGATGCCGTTGACGAGCGTTGAACCAACTCCACTCGGATCGTCAACGATTTTGAATCCCTTTCCCTTCTGCCACACGAATCCATGGGTTTGCGCCGCGCTGTCCATGAAATCGCCGACGATCTGATCTTTATTATTGATGCCCAGCGCCTGAGTGAAAGTAGCATCCGGCACATCGAGTGTCATAAGCACTCCATCGTTCAGATACCACCCATGGTTGACGTTCGAGCTGTCGATATAGAATCCGACGATATGTCCCAGGTTGTTGATGCCTGTGGCCTGGGCCCCATTGACTGCCCCCGGAAGCGTGATCAGTTCAAAGACCCCGCCGAATTCGTCGTAAATGTAGGGGAAGTCGGGGGTGGTGTTGTTTGCGCTTTGGCTATAGTAGCCGGCTGCCTGGCCATGGTCGTTAATGCTAAGCAACTGGTTGAAAGCGGTGCCGGGATAGTCAACGGTGAAGTAAGCTCCGTCGGAATCGATGAAGCCGTGGGTGACGCCACTGCCGTCGATATAGAAGCCGGAGGTCTTCTTCTTGTTGTTGATGCCAGTCACCTGGGTCTGCGCCGAGCCCGGAAAATTCTCGCTGGTGAAATGATTGGGTAGAACCAGCGTAAAGCCCTTGTTGACGGAGACTCCGTGATACCCGGCGATTTCCTCGGCATTGTTGATGCCGAGCAACTGCGTGAAGGTGTCATGCGGATACTTAACAGATTCGAAATTGTAACTCGCGGCGTCCTCTGCAAATGCTGAAGTGCACAGCAGCAGCGCCAGGCTAAAGATGAAAGCGATTCGGTTCATGGTTTTTCTCCTCGGTTGGATATGGTTTTATTTTGATTGAAGTGCATCGCGGGACCCGGCTTAATTTCCCGCTCACTTACTAAGGCGACATTTCCGGCCGGATTCCCTCATCCGGCCGAATTTTTTTCATGGATGGTCACAGCTGGGACAAGTACCCTATCAGTTCCCGACTGTGGATGGCAAATTTCCCGGCGAAAATACCGCTCCTGATTGGCGCGCCCGTTCCCAGATTTCATCCAAACAGAAAAAGGCGGCCGGAAAAACCGGCCGCCTGCGTTCTTGCCTGATCGAAGCTAGTTGACCACCAGCGTGAGGTTCAGCGATCTGATTGGCGGTTTTGCCACCGTCCGACGCCGTCACGACTATCGGATAAGTGCCAGCAGGTGTACCACCCCCGCCGCCACCCCACCGCCACCTCCACCGCCGCCGGAGCTGCCGCCGCCGCAACCAACGAGTGCCAGAATCATTGCCAGCCCAAGAACCAGCAACATGACCCCCAGACGCCGGCGATTGCGTTTCTTCCACTCTCCCGCCAGCACCATGCCAAGCATCCCTACTCCCGTGAGACTTGCCCACAGATTCGGCTCGCCATGATGCGGGTTCAGCTCCGGAGCTTTGATCAGCGCCGCGCTGGGTCCAGTAGTGTTAATCGTCAGAGTCGCTGCCTTGTACGGAGGACCGATCGCACTCGGCAACGAGCAGGTGACTCCCAGTCGGCAAGGTCGCGGGACAGCTAAGCGTAACCGTGCCGCTGTACCCGCCGCTCGGGGTCACCGTGATGCTATAGGCGGCCGCGCTGCCGGGACTCACGGTCTGGCTTGTCGGACTAGCCTTGATCGTGTAACTTGGCTGCCCGACCATCTCGTCTAACACCGCTGACACACTCGAAACGTAATTGGCATCGCCGCTGTATTGAGCAGTGATGCTGTCCGTGCCGGCAGCAAGTGTGCTGGTGGTGAATGCAGCCACGCCGGAAGCATTCAGTACCACTGGCGCGCCTAACTGAGTCGAGCTGTCGAAGAACGTGACGGTACCTGTCGGAATGGGCGGTACACCACGCAGGTTCGCGCCATGAACCGTCGCCGTGAACGTGACCGCGGTACCCTTCGTAGCATTCGGAGCCGACGACTGCAGCGTAGTCGCGCCGCCTCTGTTGAGCAGCACCCCCACGCCAGAAAAGGACTGTTGGAATCCGCTCGCCACCACATCGAGATTACCGTCTCCATTCACATCGGCCAGGGCGAAGTCCCAAGCCCATCGATCGGCGGCGAAGTCGATTGGATCATAGAAGGTTCCATTGCCCACGCCGTACATTATGCCCACGGTTCCCTGAAGGGCATTGGTGTACACGAGGTCCAGATGACCGTCCAGGTCCATGTCCGCCATCCTCACATAGCCAGGAAGCGGAGGGCCAGCGAACAGCGTATTCTCAAGGGTTGTTGGCAATAAAGTCGGCGTCTGGAATGTCCCGTCTCCGTTGCCCAAGGCTACTGCGATCCCCTGGGTAGCGCCCGTCACATCCTGCATGGTCACGGCGAGGTCAACTTTGCCATCGCCGTTGAGGTCCCCTACTGCAGCGTAGTACGGGTTGAGGTAAGTGGTCCCGTTGTTGACGAGGCTGAAATCGGATTCCGGTTGGAAAGTGCCATCGCCGTTTCCCAGAAGTATGGCCACAGCGCTGCCCGGCGGGCTGCAAACATTTGAAGCGCATACGCCGTATAGCGGCACAACCAGGTCGAGTTTCTTGTCCCCATTCACATCCGCGGCAGTCAGTTCCGTTGCCACCGTGGAGAGCACAGGAGTGTTGACAACCGTGTTGAAGTTGGCGCTTTGGCTGCCACTTCCGTTGTTGATCAGCACCCCGACGTCTGCGCTGGTGGGGGTGAAGATCGTGGAACCAAAGTTGTTGACGAAGGCAAGGTCGGGCTTCCCGTCACCGTTGATGTCGGCGGCCACGATTCCCACGGTATGAGGGCTGGCCGCAGAATCAGCGCTATAGGGTACCGGATTTCCGAACGTTCCATCGCCGTTGCCGTAGAATATCTCGACCCTTCCGTTTAGAGTATCGCTGGCCGCGATATCCAGTTTGCCATCTCCATCAAAGTCGGCGACGGCGACAAATTGCAGAACATACGTGCCTGTGGGCGGGGAAAGGTTCACGCCCGGTTTTAGGCTTCCGTCCGCATTGGAAATGAAAACAGTAATGGCCGCGTGTTTGCACGTGGGACAATCCGAGTTGCCGATGACAAAGTCGGGAATGCCGTCGCCA
The DNA here is from genome assembly GCA_963838765.1 of uncultured Acidobacteriota bacterium. Lineage (GTDB taxonomy): Bacteria > Acidobacteriota > Terriglobia > Terriglobales > Acidobacteriaceae > JABDBE01. The sequence goes on from CAWISU010000071.1 coordinate 152,878, forward strand.
TTGAAGTCCCCTGACGCAAGGCCTACGCCCTCCGGTTCGAACCCCCCACCTGCGGCTTGCGCGTAGTAGTTGATGCCGGAACGGAAGCTTCCGTCGCCGAATCCTTCTAGATAGGTGAAGTTGGTTTGGTTGTCGGGCAAAAGTACGCCGAGCGGGTTGCTGGCACCACTGAAATTCCCGATCAGCGCCGGCATCAGGGGAGCGCCTCCGGTGACGTAGCCTACTGTGGGCGGATTTACCGTGCCGTTGCCGTTCCCCAGGAGAACTTTGATCGCGGCGGAATTGAGGTCAGTTACAACAACGTCGCCATTGCCGTCTCCGTTGACATCAGCCACCGAGGCCGCCGATGGCCGCGCACCCGCCGTGTAGTAGACACCTGTTGCGAAGGTACCGGTGCCATTGTTCGTATAAATCGTGATATTTCCATCCAGGCAGTTGGCGCTAACCAAATCAATTTGAGGAGCCGTTGTCGAGCCCAGGTTGCCGCTCCCGAGGAAACAGGAATCGTACACGGGTGTGGTGCCTGAGTTCGTCAGAAGAGCGGGTGCCGCGTAACTAGTACAAGGGCTGGTGCCGCTAGTACACAGATATTCCACGATCTGGTTATTGGCAGCCGTGCCGCCCGGCGCGGCAGCGCCAGCGAAGTCGAGGAAACCATCTCCGTTCAAGTCAGCAAAAACCATTGGGTTTCCCGGGACCGTGGTGGTGTTCCCGGTACCAAAGGCGCTTAGTGCGCCAGTGAAGGCAACGGAGGCAGGGCTGGCCGGCGTGAACGTTCCGTCGCCCTTGCCCAACATGGTCCAGATATTGCCATTTGGCGTCGCAGCGTCGGCGATAACAACGTCAGGAATCCCGTCTCCGTTAACGTCGGTCACCGTAGCCCACACAAAGCCGGTGGTCGTAACGGATGTACCAGTTCCCACCGCGGTGAATGTGCCATCGCCATTACTGAGCCAAGCCTGAATGTAGGTATGGCCTGGGCTAGCGGCGGGATGAACCAGCAATAAATCATCCGTCGCTTCCGTGCCGCCCTTCAGATGCGCGGCGAAAAGCGGATCCTGCTGATTTTCCCCCGGAGTGGATGTCAAAACTGTGGTGAAAGAACCAGTCCCGTCGTTGATTGCCGCAGAAATACTATAAACGTGTTTGCCAGGGGAAGTGTTCACCATGGTGGCGGCATCCAGGTTCCCATCGCCCTTAAAGTCGCCCATCACAGCTGGGAAAATTCCGACAATCGCGCCCTGCGCGGCGGCCTGCGCAGGACTCAAAAAGCCAATCTTGTTCGGCGGTGGATTACTCGGGAGACTCGCATTCTGATTCACTGTGTGCGCGTGCGCGCTGCGTTTGCTGGTTGCATTTGAATTGCGTTGGCTGTCAATGCCAAAGCTGCACAGGGACACCGATACCACAAGAACAAGGAGACAAGCGGTTCGTCGATTCATAGCTGATTGAAACTCCATTTGAGGTCTTTTGTTGTGCTCTATTTCTGGATATCCTACGCAGTCCACTTCCACGGTGGGTCAGCGGCAGGTTCAGCAGAATGCGGAGACTCTGCCAAAATTCTTGGCCGAGTGTACCCCGGAACTGCTTACCTTTGGAATAGCACTTTCGTTACCTTGCGGTAACCACAATTTCGAGGGCCAGATTATATCAGGTTACCGAACCCGGCCTGGGGCGCAGGGCCTCGGATGTTCCGGGCTGGCAGGCCGACTCCATTTTTCGCTTAAGCAATGTATCATTAAATGGGCGCCAGCAAGCAAAATTCTGCTAACCACGGCACCCAATGACGAAAATCCTGCACCTAATCCCTCAAAACAACCATCCTTAGTGTGTCGGGTTGTAAGTTCGCAGGACTCGACAACCAAGGAACAGGAGGCAGCGCCAGTCGTCCTCCAACCTGTGCAAAATCAATAAGTTAACTTATTCGAAGCCTGTCGAGTGGAAACCGCAAAACCGGTGTTTATAATCAAACGGAGAAACTATGAGAAAGCCTGCTGGAAGAAACAGGGCTCGAGCCAAAATGCTCCTGTTCGGCGGTTTGCTCGTCGGCACGGCTGCCCTCCTGGCAACCTTGAACAGTTGCGGAGGAGGATCCGCCACTACCGCGACCCCGCCGCCCCCACCGACCTCGAAGATTCAGCACGTGGTCATAATCTTCCAGGAAAACCGCACCCCCGACAATCTGTTTCAAGGTCTGCCAGGTGCGGACATCCAGAACTTCGGGATCAATTCGGCGGGTCTGCAGATTCCGCTCACCCCCACCAAGCTGCAAACTGACTACGACCTGAACCACTCGCATCAGGCGTTCCTCAATATGTGCGACTTGCAGCCAAGCGGTGTATGTGCAATGGACGGCGCCAACCTGATCACCGGTCAGTGCAACGGCGGTGGCACCGCCTGCCTGCCGCCGAATGTATGGTTCCAATACATCGAAACTTCGGAGGTCGCCCCCTATTTAACTTTAGCCAAGACTTACACCTTCGGCGACCGCATGTTCCAGACCAATCAGGGACCAAGCTTTCCTGCCCATCAGTTCATTCTCTCCGGCACGTCTGAGCCCAGCGTCGGCAGCAACTTGTTCGCCTCGGAGAACCCCGTTCACCAAACAGGTGATACCTACAACCCCTTTTATTTTACAGGCTGCACAGCGCCTTCAGACGAAAGGGTATCCCTGATCGATCCCACTGGTGCGGAGACGCAGCGCATTTATCCCTGCTTCGATCATCCCACCCTGACCGACGAACTCAACCACAGCGGGATTTCCTGGCGATACTACTCTCCCTCCGCCGGAATTATCTGGAACGCTCCAAACGCGATCCAGCATATGTGCGTTCCCAACGCGCCCCCACCCAACGGAACCACATGCACCGGCCCCGATTGGGTGAATAACGTCGTGCTCAACTACAAGCAGGTTCTGACCGACGTGCAAGCCGGCCAACTGGCGACGGTGAGTTGGGTGATACCGAACGGACTTTCCTCCGATCATGCCGGTGGCAACGATGGTTCCGGTCCATCCTGGGTAGCATCGGTGGTGAACGCCATCGGAAACAGCCCGTACTGGGCTAACACCGCCATCTTCATCGCTTGGGATGACTGGGGAGGCTGGTACGACCACGTCGCTCCGCCCATCAAGAATTCTTACGAGTACGGTTTCCGCGTCCCGCTGATCGTGGTGTCGCCCTACGCCAAAGCCGCCTACGTGTCGCACACCGTTCATCATTTCGGCAGCATCCTGAAATACATCGAAGAGAATTTTAATCTCAGTTCGCTCGGCTTCGCGGATGCGGACGCCGACGATATGTCCGACTGCTTCGACTACAATCAGACTCCGCTCACGTTTCAGACCATTAATGCTCCTCTGCCCGCCCAGCATTTCCTGGACGACAAGAGTCCGCCCACCGCTCCCGATAACGATTAACCATTGAGGAGTGAAATGAAAAAGAGATCATTCAGTCGTGGCGGCGTATTTCTCTGTTGTGGTGTAATCCTCTGCACCGCAGCCATTCTCGTCACTGAAAACGGCTGCGGAGGAGGCTCGACAACCGGTGCAACTCCCCCGCCAACGCAAAAAATTCAGCACGTGGTTGTGATCTTCCAGGAGAATCGCTCTACCGACAACCTCTTTCACGATCCCAATCTGATCGCCAAGGGTGCGGACATCGCCAGCAGTGGCTTGAACTCCAAAGGCCTGACGATTCCTCTCGCGCCTCTGCCCATGGTGGTCGACTATGGCCTCGATCACTCCCACACCGCGTTCGTCGAAATGTGCGACCAGAAGCCAACGGGATGCGCCATGGATGGCGCCGACAAAATCCAGGTTCTGCTTTGCCATCAAGCCGTCTGTCCCCCGCCCAATGCGCAATTCGGCTACGTCCGGGCCAGCGACGTCACCCCGTATTTCACCATGGCCGAAACTTACACCTTCGCCGACCGGATGTTTCAAACCAATCAAGGTCCCAGCTTCCCCGCCCACCAGTTCATCATCTCCGGCACCTCGGCCCCAACTCCCACCAGTGATCTGTTCGCGGCGGAAAATCCCGCCGGAGTCATAAATGCGACCTCAGAGACCGGATGTACCGCGCCCGCGGGCGAAACCGTCGCCATGATCGATCCCACCGGCGATGAGTCAACGTTGCAGTATCCGTGTTTCGATCATCCCACGCTCACCGACATGCTCGATGCCAAAGCCTTGAGCTGGCGTTATTACACGCCGTCGGCGGGGAGCATTTGGACCGGCCCGAACGCCATCCAGCACATACGATTGGGAGCCGATTGGACCAACAACGTCATCCTGCAACAAACGCAGGTGCTGAACGACATTACCGCCGGCCAACTCCCGACCGTGAGCTGGGTCATTCCGAACGGACAAGCCTCCGATCATTCCAATGAGACCGATGGCAGCGGACCCTCGTGGGTAGCCTCGATCGTGAATGCCATCGGCAACAGCCAGTACTGGGCCAACACCGCCATCTTCATTACCTGGGACGATTGGGGAGGCTGGTATGACCACGTCGCTCCCACCCTCAAGAATTCTTATGAGTTCGGATTCCGTGTTCCGATGATCGTCGTCTCGCCGTACGCCAAAGCCGCCTACATCTCCCACGTGCCCCACGATTTTGGAAGCATCCTGAAATACATCGAAGAAAATTTCGGCCTGAGCTCGCTAGGCTACGCGGACGCCGACGCCGACGATCTCTCCGATTGTTTCAACTACAACCAAACCCCGCTCACCTTTCACACCATTGCCGCGCCTCTGGACGCAGACCATTTCCTGCATGACACTAGGCCACCCACCGACCCCGATGACGACTGACGGAATCAATACAGGTGAGAATCAGATGTTCTTTTGTCCTTGACTTTCTTCCCTGCTCGGGACAGCATTGGCCCACGTTTGCTTGGGTCGCTGATCTTGTCCCCCCGGCTTCCGTTCGCGGCCCGCAATTACTGGAGCTCCTCTCTACTTGCAGATTGGTGTTATCGCATCATGGGGCCGAACCCTGGGAGTAACCAATCATGAAAATACGTGCAGCTGTGTTTGCTTTGCTGGTAGTCGTCGTCGCGATGCTCGGTTTTATTCCTGGCCGAGCGCAAGAACCCGGTCAGCCAGCGGAAGGATCCGCGAGCAATAATGTCCAGGCAGCAACCAAGAACTGGGCGGCGGGTAATCCGCTGAAGATCGCGCAGTTGAAGTGGTATCAAGCCAACCTCACAACGACCTTCAAGGTGGGTAAGACGGAGAACAGCAATCCATACGGGATAGCGTTCGACGGGTCGAGCATCTGGACGGCGAACAGCGGTGAGGGGACGGTAAGCAAGCTGCGGGCCAGCGACGGAGCCACTCTGGGCACCTTCACCGTGGGCGGCTCGCCGAATTTCGTGGTTTTCGATGGAGCCAACGTCTGGGTCACGGTGAGTCCGAACACGGTGAGCAAGCTGCGAGCCAGCGATGGCAAAATCCTGGGCAGCTTCACGGTGGGAAGTGCACCGTGGTGGCCAGCCTTTGACGGGGAGAACATCTGGGTGCCCACCAACGACGGAGTGACCAAGCTGCGAGCTAGCGATGGCAAGAATCTGGGCACGTTCACGGTGCCTGGCGCCATTGCAGCGGCCTTCGACGGAGAGAATGTTTGGGTCACGGGCTATGGCTCCGGAACGGTAACCAAGCTGCGGGCCAAAGACGGAAAGATCATCGGAACGTATAGCGTCGGCCACAATCCCATCGGCGTAGCGTTCGATGGAGCGAATATCTGGGTGGCCAATAACAGCAACAGCAGTGTGACGAAGCTGCGAGCGACGACGGCACCAACCTGGGAACATTTGTGTGCTGTTTGCGCCTATGGCGATAGCTTTTGACGGGACGAACGTCTGGGCGATCGCCCAGCCTTACATGGTGGAGCTGCGCGCAAGCGATGGTGCCTAATCGGTCCTGGGATTAGGTTCAATGTCCACGTTGACATTACCGGCGTGGCCTTTGACGGGGCGAACCTTTGGGTCTCGCACGGGCTTAGGCGACATTGTTTCCAAGTTCTAGGCGAACGCCGAGGGAACCCGGCGGCAGTGCGCACAAGGGCGAAAGGCATCTCAATTTGCGAAGGGGGAAGGACGATGAAGGGATTACGCGGCTGTTTGCTGACCGTTTTCTTAGGCGTTGGCTGGTATCTGTCCTGTCTTCCGCTCAATCGGTGAACGTTACCACCTGGCACAACGATAACGGGCGAACCGGACAGAATATCGATGAGACCACGCTCACAACCAGCAACGTCAACCAAGCCACCTTCGGCAAGATTTGCTCCTATGCGCTCCTGGCTAACGAACAGATCTACGCCCAGCCCCTAGCGCTGGGTAACATCATTTTCTGACCAGCATAGTTTATGATGTAAGACAATGAGTTTTGCTGGCCCCATCATTTCCCGGGCCGGAAGAGGTTGATTTATGCCAAAAGTCCTACCGAAGTGGGTTGCCGTCTCCACGGCATTGTTGATGGTTCTGCTGTCGGCCGCCGTCGCACGTAACAAAAAAACCAAAAAGCAGCCCGAAGACACAATCTACGGCACGGTCACGTGCACAATCGCCCAGCCACCTCCGCCCCCAGGCACCGCATCGGCCCCTCGGGACTCCGTGCAGCTGTGCCTGGACCGAAAAGGATTAGTTGTGATCGCTCCCGACGGAAGCAAAAACGGCGTGACAATCGACAATCCCGACGCCGTGAAAGGATACGAAGGGCATCACGTTTCTGTAAGTGGGTACACCAAGGGTGACAACTTCTATATCGTGAGCCTGCGTGTGATTTGACTTGCGTCCACGTTCGGGGGAAAAAAGATTGCCCCCAGCTATCCTTTCAACGAAGTCTCTCGACAGCCGGGCTCGGGACAAACATACCTAAGAACATTGCGTTGCCGGTCGAGACTCGAGATAAACATGGGCCGGCCGTGCTTTTCACAACATATCTGGTCAGGCGAAACAACCGGCGGCTCGTCCTTCTTCGGAGTCACGTAGCCCAGCGCCTCGCTGAAGCAACGCTGACAGAACTTATCGGTACAGCGGAAAAACTCGACGGAATAGTTGACGCTGAATGGAGCCAGCAGAAACTCCATGGTTCGATAATGCTTATCGCACAATGGCAGGATGTCGCTCCTCATGGGGCGAGTCTAGCATCGCCCGCAAAACAAAACCGGCGGCCGCAGCCGCCGGTGCAGTTTACTAATATGAGGACAGGCTCATCTGTGGTGACGGCCGACTCCCCCGCCCAGGCCCCGCAGGAACCTAGTTGCTATCATCCCGCCGCTTCAACGTAGGATGATCATCATCGCTGCTTGTCGATCCATCTTTCCCGGTGTTACTGGTCGACGAAGCCCGCCGCAAACTTGGCTTACCGCTGTCTTTATTATCAAGCGGCTTGCGCCGGTTTTCGAGCGAAGCCAAACGCCCCTTGACCTCGTCGAATTCCGATGTCGTCACCGTATATTCCGCTCGTGCCGGCAGAATCTTCTCAATCTCGTTCTGCGATGACGCGATGCGATCCGGCGTCTGCGGATGCGAGGCAAAAGTCTTAGCCAGCGTTCCCGGCTTCTTCTTTTCCATGGCCTGAAGTTTCTCGAAGAAAGCCACAAACGACTGCGGATCGTATCCCGCCTTGTACATGTATTGCAAACCAAGATAGTCCGCTTCGGCCTCAAACCCGCGCTGGAAGCTCAGGAAAGTTATAGGCAAAGCTAGACCAGCAGCCTCATACGCGGCGTACCCAATTCCCCCGCCCACGAAAATAAGCGGGATGGTCGCGAAGTTGGCATATTGCGCCCGTGTCAATTGCCGGGTGGCGTGGCGGGCGCAAACGTGCGCAATTTCGTGCGCCATCACACCGGCCAGTTCCGCTTCTCCATCCGCCGCTAGAATCGTCGCCGAATCGACGTAAACAAATCCGCCGGGTAGCGACATGGCATTGACCACGTCCGAGTCAATGATCTTGAAGGTAAAGGGAACCTGCGCATCCGAGTTGCGAACCAGGTTCTGTCCCAGTCGATTCACATATTCCGTAACCACCGGGTCGGTGACAAACTTGGAACTGGAGTCAACCATCATGGAATATTGTTTTCCCATCTTGATATCGCTTTCGATGGAGTACCAATTGCCCAAGCCGCGCGCGCCCATCTTGCGATTGCCGATTGCATCCACATCATTCTTGCCACCGTCATGCTTGACCTTGTCGGGATCCGCAGGCTGAATCGGAGGAGCTTGCGTGCTCTGGCTTGTAGAATCGCTGGTACTGTTCTGCGGAGGCGCACTCCCCGAAACTCCAGGGTCGCCGGCGGGAGGACCCGGTTGGCTGCCCGGGGTGCCTATCTGCGCAAAAGCCGATGAGGTTAAACTGCCCAAAGTGAATAACGCAGCCGTTAACAGCAAGAGCCGGAACTTCATAGCCAAAACCCCGTTTTTCCGCCCGAGCGGGCCTCTGAGCACGATTATACTCCCGGAACACAAGACGCGAGCGCGAAACTCCCTAAGCAGTTCGACGCACAATCGCCCCAGAAGGTTATCCGCCCCCCAAATACCCGAGTAGCCTCCGACACCCTCGCCAGCCAACGCCCATGTAACCCCGGACGCCTCGTCCGGGCACCGAGCAAAGCGACGCAGGATTCGCGTCGCAAACGCCCTCAACTTCACCCACGGTAAGAGTTCGGCCGGGGACCTGGGAGCTCACTTGACGGCAGCCACAACCACAGCCACCAAAGAGTCCGCACACCCGTAGTAGAGAAACCATCGGTCGTGAAAGTAGACCAACCCTTCCGCAAACGTCGTTCCCGCCGCATACTGCCCCGTCTTCTCGTAGGGCATCACCGGCTTGAGCACAGGATGTTCTGCCTGCTCGACCAGACGCGCGGGATCGCCCCGGTCGAAAAGCGCCTCTCCAGCCGCATACGCATTGGGAGCTAAATCCGGATCCCCGTCTTTCGCCGCGTTCTTCCCGTTGTAAAGCACGACAATTCCCGCCGAGGTCAGAACCGGCGGCGGCCCAGTCTCCGGAAACGTACTGTCAAAATGCCCAGAACGCGGGCGCAACACTTCAATGGGCACACCCTTCGCATCCTCCACCGGACTCCAGTGGATCAGGTCGCTCGAAGTAGCCAGATGGATCGCGCCTTCACCCCAATACATCCAGTATCGCCCATTGATTTTCGCCGCAATCAGACGTCCGTTGTTGATCTGTGTGACAATCCCCGCCGACTTGTACTTCAACTCCGCATACTTGCCGCCGGCGGCGACTGCAAAGGCTGGCCCACCCTTTGTCCAATGCGTCAGATCGCGAGAGGTCGCAGTACCCACCGAGTAGGTCTTTCGATTCCACTGCGTATAGGTGAGAACATAGCTGCCGTCTTCCGCCTCGACAATTCGCGGGTCCTCAACCCCGCCCGGCCACTCTCGAGACTGCTGCGCATCCTCCGCCGGGTAAAACACCGGATCAGCGCGTCGCACAAAAGAAATTCCGTCCGTGCTCTCAGCCAAGCCCAGCCGCGACGTATGTCCCCCGATCTCCATCGCCCCAGAGTCGTCCTCAGCCCGATAAAGCACATACACTTTCCCATCCCGCACCATCGCCGCCGGATTAAAAGTGTGCAGGACCTCCCAGCGCACTGGCTTTCTTCAATATCGGGTCATCAAAAATTGACTCCGCTCGCGGCGCAATCACCGGATTGCCGCTCGCCGGTCGCACGAACGGACCGATCTCCCACTTCGCCGCGTCTTGCGCCTGCAAAGCAGCAGCGCACAACAGCGCCACGACCAGCCACAGCTTTCCTCGGCACTTCATGCGCCCAGTATATTCGGATACCGGCATGGTTCGCGTGGGGGCAAAACATGCGAGCGACGCCCTTGCGCTACTCCCGTCCCAGTCGTAACATGACGCCGTCTCACCCGCAGGAGGTTCCTTGCTCGATCGCCGACGCTTCCTTGGTTTTTCTTCCGGGCTTGCCGCCGCTCTCGCCCTGCCCGACCGGCTCGTCGCCCAGCTGCAAAGCTCGCCGTCGCTTCCCGATGCCGCTCTTTACAGCCGCGATCAGGATGCCTACTGGGCCGAACTGCGCAAGCAGTTTCTTATTCCGCCGGATGAGATCTACTTGAACAACGGCACTGTGGGGTCAAGTCCGGCGCCCGTCCTGCGCGCCATTTTTGACGGCTACACCCAAACCGAAAAAATGGACCAGCAGGATCCAGAAGACTATCCCATCTGGGGATATGCCGCGTGGAACCAGTTTCGCGATCCCCTGGCCGGGTTCGTCGGCTGCAAGCGCGACGAGATCGCCCTGCTGCGCAACGCCACCGAGGCCAACAGCTATATCGCCAACGGAATCGACATGAAGCCGGGCGACGAAGTGCTCATGACCGACCAGGAACATCCCGGAGGCTTGCAGCCTTGGCGGCTGAGAGCGAAGCGTTATGGAGTCGTGGTCAAGACCGTGACTCTGCCCAAGCCCGTCAAAGATGCCAGCCAGGTTTTGAATCTGTTCAACGATGCCATCACCGATCGTACACGCGTGATCTTCTTCAGCCACATCACGACGGTGACTGGGGTCGTTCTTCCCGCCAAGGAACTCTGCGCACTGGCCCGTTCGAAGAATATCCTGTCGGCGGTGGATGGCGCGCACGTGATCGGCATGATGCGTCTCAACCTGCAGGAAATTGGCTGCGATATGTATTCTTCCAGCCCGCACAAGTGGCTGCAGGCGCCGAAAGGATCGGGCTTCCTGTACGTGCGCGACGAAGTCATCGACCGGATGTGGAACACCATTGCCACCGAAGGCTGGGACGAACCGAACCTCCGAGCTGAACGATTCCAGCGGATTGGTTCGTCGAACGTGCCCGCCCTGTGGGGGCTGCTAGGCGGCCATCAACCTCGCCAACGAAATCGGCATGGACCGGATCGAGCGCCGCCATCGTGAGCTCTGCGACTACATTCTCGCGCAGATGATCAAACGCGGAGCGGAGTCGTGGACTTCCCCTGATCCGGCGCTGCGCTGCGCCATAGCCACGGTCAATGTTCCTCCGATCCAGCGCATGGATCTGGAGACCTGGATGTGGAAGACGCACAAGATCCGCATCCGTGGCGGCGAGCCGTCCAAGCTGCGGTTGTCCACGCCCTACTATCTGCAGAAGAAAGAGATCGACCGATTCCTGGAAAGGTTCGACGAATACAAGCGGGAGAAGAACCTGGCATAGTGTGTTCCTCATCTGTCCCAGAAGAAATCCCGGACCAACATTTTACAAACCCATGACAACCGGATGACATAGTGCAACTCGGCACACGGTATGTATGTTGCGGAAAGTTTCAGCACCAAACCAAGCGGAACACCACGTTGAAGAAAGGATCTGCCCCGTGAAACGCACCCTCAATCTGATTGCTGCGTCGTTTTTGGCTCTGTTCTTTACCACTGGGCTGCAAGCGCAACCGTCCGCGCCCACCATTACTCAACTGTTCGCCTTCGCCTGCGATTCAACCGGCAAGATCTGCCCGGACGGCGAATATCCGAATTCGCTCCTCCAGTCCGCAGACGGCAATTTCTATGGCACGACACTGGTGGGGGGCGCCGGAAACGTGTCGGCTGGAGGTACGGTTTTCAAGATCACGCCAACCGGTAAATTCACATTGCTTTACACGTTTGTGGCAGACCAGAATGGAAAGTACTCGAACGGCAGTCTCCCAAACAGCTTGGTCGAAGGCAATGACGGGTTTCTGTACGGCACGACTCTCATAGGGGGGCCGACCAACGCGGGGCTGGTATTCAAGATCAGTAAGACGGGGAAATTTCAAGTCTTAAACGACGCCGTGGGCTATAACGGCTACGGACCCATCGCCCTTGTAGTCGGTCGAGATGGCAATCTGTACGGCGGCACGTCTGGCACGAACGCTTCTGGCGGAAGCTTGTTCCGTGTCACGCCCAGCGGCGCTTACACTCTCCTACACGTCCTCAACCCAACCGTCGAAGGGCCGCAGACATTAGGAATGACACTAGCCTCCGATGGCAATTTTTATGGCGCAACCCTTGGAGGAGAGGAGCTTTTGACGACGGTTTATCGTCTTACGCCTTCCGGTCAGTTCACTACTCTGCAAACTATTCACTACGGCCAAACAGTGGTTAGCCGCCGATGCAGGCTTCGAGATGGCAAGCTCTTCGGTGGTTTGAGCCGATATGAAGATCAAGCTGAACCGAGCTTGTTTGCCAGCAACCTTTCCGGCAGCGATTTCGAGGATATCCTTCTTCCGCAGTCGGTGTACGGTGACGAAGTGCAGTATATGACGCCAGCGTCGGACTCAAATCTCTGGTGCGTTATGGTCGACTATAATTTGAACACCGTAGAAGTGGTGAGCCTTTCGCTGGATGGCACGCTGCTGCAGACTGTGACGTTCGACGGCGCCAACGGTGAAATTCCGGACGCGCCGCTGGTCCAGGGCAGCGATGGCAGGCTCTTCGGTGTCACGGAACTCGGTGGTACGGTCCAGCAGGGCGAGACGGCCAACGGTGTAGTTTTCACCCTGGATGCCGGTCTGGCTGCGCCGAAGCCGGAGCTGGTGAGCTTCAATCCATCGCGCGGCAAGGTGGGCACACACGTCGCGATTCACGGAACTCACTTCGTAGGCACGACTGCGGTCACGTTCAACGGAGTGAGCGCTACGTTTAAAGTGCTCAACACCGGCTACATATTGGCTACGGTGCCTCAAGGCGCGACCACCGGGCCAATCAGTGTGACCAACCCCCGGCGGCACGACCGCCAGCAAGGGAGATTTCACCGTGGAGTAATGCTCTGGAGCTTTAGTGCGGTGATCATTCGCCGAAAGATGGCCGGAGTCCCATTAACATGGCTCAAGGCAGGTCTCGCGAAATGGCCTAGCACTCAGTCGTAATACTCCAACCCTAAATGCGTGATCAACTCTTCGCCCCGCAGATGCCGCAGCGTGTTCTTCAACTTCATCAACTGAATAAACAGATCGTGCTCCGGATAGAGTCCCGGCGCGGTCATTGGAGACTTGAAATAAAAACTCAACCACTCCTGAATGCCCAGCCCGCGAAGCTCCGCGCTGCGCTGCGCCAGATCCATAAACAACACCAGGTCAAGCACGATCGGCGCTGCCAAAATGGAATCGCGACAAAGGAAATCCACCTTGATCTGCATCGGGTAACCAAGCCAACCAAAAATGTCGATGTTGTCCCATCCCTCTTTGTTGTCGCCGCGCGGAGGGTAATAGTTGATGCGAACCTTGTGAGTGAAATTGCCGTAAAGTTCGGGATAAAGCTCGGGCTGCAGAATGTGCTCCAAAACCGAGAGCTTCGATTCCTCCTTGGTCTTGAACGACCCCGGATCCTCCAGTACCTCCCCATCGCGGTTGCCGAGAATGTTGGTCGAGAACCACCCATTCAGCCCGATCATGCGAGCCTTGAAGCCCGGGGCGAGGATGGTCTTGATCAGCGTCTGCCCGGTCTTGAAATCTTTGCCGCAGATCGGAGCTTCGTTCTTGCGCGACAGTTCGTGCATTACGGGAAGGTCCACAGTCAGGTTTGGAGCGCCGTTAGCAAAAGGCACGCTCTCCATCAGCGAGGCGTACGCGTAGATCATCGATGGCGCCACGTTCTCGTCGTTCTGAGCCAGGGCTTTCTCGAACGCCTTCAGCGATTGATGCGCGGCAGTAGGCTCGATGTAACTCTCCGTGGAACCGCACCAGATGGTGATCAGGCGCGCGGCTCCAGAAGTCTTTTTGAAATCGCGGATATCGGCCCGCACCTGCTCGGCCAGGTCCATCTTGTTCTTGCCCTTCTTGATGTTGGGTCCATCAATCAATTTCACGTAGTTGTGATCGAAAACGGCTTTGCGCGGCTTGATGGAACTGAGAAAAGGTTTGACCTGCTCGAGCAATTCGCGATCCAGCACGCCGGCTTTTTTGGCTGCCGTGTGCATGTCGTCTTCAAAAATATCCCAGCCGGTGAAGACCAGATCGTCAAGCCCGGCCAAAGGAACGAACTCCTTGATCTTGGGTGAGCGCGCATCGGTGCGTTTGCCCAAGCGAACGGTTCCCATCTGGGTAAGAGAGCCGATAGGCTTGGCAATGCCCTTGCGCACGGCTTCGACCCCAGCCACAAATGTGGTCGCGACCGCGCCCATGCCGGGGATCATGACGCCGAGCTTGCCTTTGGGGGATTGAATCTCGCTGCCGTGTTGTTTCGTGGTTTGAGTTTTTGCGGACTTCTGCCGAGTCGCCATCTGCTGGAGGCTTCCTTATGAGAATTTCGGATGAAAAGTAAACAGGTATGTTCTCGTATCGAGACTGGATTTGCAACCGCGTGCGGTGGAATGTGCAGAGCGAGGATTCAATGGCACGTTGCCGCATCCGATGGGAGTGCAAAGTAATCG
>CAWISU010000072.1:0-21501 GCA_963838765.1 uncultured Acidobacteriota bacterium
TGGATAACAACGACGGCTCCTTGCGGGCGCCGAGTAGACTTGAGTTTTTGCGAAGAACCAAGACTCGGGGCGAAAGGAGCCGCCAATGAAGATTATAGGCTGTGATTTCCATCCGAGTTTCCAACAGATTGCCATGGTCGATACCGAAAGCGGAGAGCAAAGCGAAAAAAAGCTGACCCCGGCAGAAGCGGTGCAGTTCTACAGTCAGTTGCAAGGGCCGGTGTTGATAGGCATGGAAGCTTGCGGGAACACGCTGTGGTTCGAGCGTCTGCTGGCCCAGTTCGGTCACGAGCTGTGGTTGGGAGATGCGGGCGAGATCGGAGCCCTGGAAGTACGCAAGCAGAAGACCGACCGCAGAGATGCGGAGCTGCTGCTGCAGTTGTTGCTGGAGAAACGATTTCCGCGGATCTGGGTGCCGAGCCCGGAGCAGCGGGATCTGCGGCAGTTGCTGCTGCATCGCCACAAGCTGGTGGGGAGAGGCGGCAGGTGAAGAACCAGCTGCAGCATCTGGCGCTGAACCAGGGGGTGCAGCAAAAGCACAAGCTGTGGACGGCGGCGGGCAGGAAGCAACTGGAAGAGCTGGCGCTGACGGGCTGGACGGCGCAGCGGCGGGAAGAGTTGCTCTCGTTGCTGGACGATCTGGATCCGCGGATCGGAAAGCTGGACCAGGCGGTGAAGGCAGCGGCGGAGAAGGACCACGTGGCTCAGAGGCTGCAGACTCATCCCGGAGTCGGACCGATTACGGCGCTGGCGTATTCACTCACGCTGGGCGAGGTCGGACGATTTCAACACAGCCGGCAAGTGGTGAGTTACCTGGGGCTGAATCCGGCGGAGCATTCCAGCGGCGGCCGGCAGCGGCTGGGATCGATCAGCAAGCAAGGCAATCCCATGTTACGCAGTCTGTTGGTGGAGGCGGGCCAGAGCGCGGCCCGTCTGGTACCAGAGTTGAAGCGCGCCTATCAGCGGCTGAAGCACAGAAAACATTCTTCTGTGGCCAAGGTGATGGTGGCGCGCAAACTGGCGGTGCGGCTGTACTGGATGTGGAGAAACCAACCGCCGAATTCCGCCACTCGCATGCAGGGCAGCCCGAGTCATCCTGTGGCTGAGGTGTAAAAGCCGTCCGTTTGAGTGGGCGCCCTGCCTCCCTGAATTGGTCGGGGAGTTTGAACGAACAATCATGGTCGGACGTAGAGACCGAATAGATGGTTGGTGGAGCACAAGCTGCCACCTGTGATTCAACGTGAAATGCGCGAGTCTTGGTCATCGTGAAAAAGTCAAAACCCCATAGAGAGCGAAATGGCGCTTCTTTCAAACCCAAAGCGTCGGCGCTCCCGTACGCCCTTGACACCGCCGTCGTTGTTATAGACAGGATGACATTGCACTTGTGACTGCGGGGCGCCGCGCTAATAGGCCCAGCGGAGCAATGTGGCTCCTACGGTGAATCCTGCGCCAACCGACGCCAGCAGCACCAGATCGCCCTTCTTAAGCTTGCCTTCCTGCCGCGCTGTGTCCATCGCCAGGGGAATCGTGCCAGCGGTGGTGTTTCCGTAACGGTCGATATTGATGACCACACTTTCCGGCCGCAATCCCAGTCGGTCCGCGGTCGCGTTGATGATGCGCTTATTGGCCTGATGGGCAATGAACACGTCGATGTCGGCGGCTTTAATTCCATTGCGTTCCAAAATCTTTTCGCAGAGCTCGGTTTGCTTGCGCACGGCGAATTTGAACACGGCCTGTCCGTCCTGGTGGACATAGTGCATCTTCTGGTCCACGGTCTCGTGCGTAGAGGGATGCAGGCTGCCCCCGCCGGGCATGTAGAGAAAGCATCCACCGGAACCATCCACTTCATGGATAAAGTCGATCATGCCTAAGGAGTCGGTATCGGCAGGCTCAAGAACCACGGCGCCGGCGCCGTCACCGAAAATGATGCAGGTGGCGCGGTCGGTATAGTCGATGATCGACGACATGACATCGGAACCAATGACCATCACGCGTTTATGCGTGCCAGCGGCGACAAACTGAGTTCCCGTTTGCAGCGCGTACAAAAATGCGGAGCACGCGGCCGAGAGATCAAATCCCCAGACTCCCTTCGCTCCCAGTTTGTGCTGCACCAGGCAAGCAGTGGAAGGGAAAAACATATCGGGAGTGACGGTGCCTACTAAGATCGCATCGAGATCGCTGGCTCCAATGCCACGTTCAGCCAAAGCTTTCTTCGCCGCCTCAACTGCCAGGTCACTGGTTGCGACGCCTTTGTCGACAATATGACGCTCGCGGATTCCGGTGCGTTCCGTGATCCACTGATCGCTGGTATCGACCATCTTTTCCAGGTCGGCATTGGTCAAAAGGCGGGGCGGGACGTAAGTTCCGAGAGCGCTGATCTTAACGCCAATGGGTTTGGTCAATGATTGCTCCTGAGTATGAGAATCAGTATTTTGCAGGATTGGACGCAGAATGTCTAACTTGTTTTCGAAATCGACGTGTAGGATGTGGCGCTATTGAGGCGCTGTGGCCACGATAAACGGCAGGCCAGTAAAGCCTCCGATTATAAAAAGCCAGACACCGGCGACCCACTGCACACGCAAGAGCCCGTTACCGTTGCTTCCTTCCGGACCTGGCGGGGTTGGCGGGAGTGCGTCGCGCGGGACCGATGCCTGACCTATTTAATTCTAACATTCCGATCGTACTCTTCCCTTTCGCGGCAGAATCGCCAACAATAGAATCTCGAAGGCGAATTCATGGCGTCAACCGATTTGTTGCAACCCGAGATCGCTCCGCTGCCTGCGGCGGTCCAGCGCTACTTTGAGGTTTCGCTTTATTTGCTGGTGCTGTGCGGCTTCGCCACCCTGGTTTCGACCGGCGGCCTGGACGTGCCCACAGTTTTGCTCGTAGGCATAGCACTTCTGTTTCGTGGATATCTTCTGGCCACGCGTCGCACCTTGCTCATCCCCGAGAGTTGGACGACCACCCTGACCCTCGGTTATGTGGCCTTCTATCTCGCGGACTACTTCGTGTTCTCGGGGGTATTCGTTGGCGCCACGGTGCATCTCGTACTTTTCGTAATGGTGGTCCGCCTGTTCTCCGCCAAGCGCGACCGCGATTACTATTTCCTGGCAATTATTTCTTTTCTCATGGTGCTGGCTGCAGCGGTGCTCACCGTGGATAGCACCTTTCTGCTGGCATTTGCTGCATTCATGCTGATGGCGGTCGTGACCTGCATCCTGATGGAGATGCGGCGTGCCGCCGCTAAGGCCACCGTGCGCGCCAATTCATCGAGGGATGATTTCGCTTATCGACGAATGGCCTTCTCGCTGGCTGGCGCGTCGCCTGTGCTTGCGTTCTTGATCCTGCTGGGCGCGGCGGCTATTTTCTTTGTGCTGCCCCGCGTGTCGAACGGGTACCTCAGCGCCTTTGCTCGCAGCCGCGAGATTAGCACCGGCTTTAGCGACCAGGTACGACTCGGCCAGATCGGCGAGATTCAACAGTCGAACTCACTGGTGATGCACATCCAAATCGACGGCGATGCGCATGGATCTTACAATTTGAAGTGGCGTGGAGTGACGCTGAGTGTCTTCGATGGCAAGACCTGGTCCAATCCGCACGCGCAACATGTGGTGACAAGCTTGGGAGGCGGTCGCTTTCTCTTGTTGCCAACGGACTGGAGAAGGTTCCAGGCCGCCCAGCCTGCGCAACCAATCCACTATCGTGTCTTGATGGAGCCGCTGGTCAGCAACGTTTTCTTTCTTGCGCCCACGCCCAGGCTCCTACAAGGCAAGTACCGTCTGCTGTCCATGGATAGCGGGGATGCGGTTTTTGACCTCGATCCCGAGCAACCGGTCAGCCTCTACGAAGCGACCTCCGATATCGCTCAACCCAGCCCCAGCCAGTTGCGTATGGCCTCTAACGATTATCCGCCTGGGATCCTGTTGAGCTATCTGCAACTGCCGGCGGTGGATGGTCGTGTCGTGTCTCTGGCTAAACAGATCACCGCCTCCGCTGCGAACAATTACGACAAGGCCGCAACCATGGAGCTGTATCTGCGCACGAAGTTTGGATACACGCTGCAACTTCCGCGGTCGGTTCCGCGCGATCCTGTGGCCAATTTTCTTTTCGAACGCAAGCAGGGACACTGCGAGTATTTCGCATCGGCGATGGCCATCATGCTGCGCACTCTTGGTATTCCGTCGCGAGTAGTGAACGGTTTCCGCACCGGTGAGTTTAATGACCTTACCTCGCAGTACCTGGTTCGGGCCAGCAACGCGCACTCCTGGGTCGAAGCGTATTTTCCAGGCTATGGGTGGATCAGTTTTGATCCTACTCCGGCAGCGCCCGCGCAAATCCATACCGGCTGGAGCAGGAGCATGCTGTACCTGGACGCGTTGGCGTCATTCTGGCGGGAATGGGTGATCAACTACGACGCCGGCCATCAATACAGTCTGGGTCACGAGGCCACACGCGATGGCCTGGAATGGTTTCAGCGATTGCGAAACTGGGCGCGCCACAAGCATGAAGGGCTGCTGGTCGCAGCCCGTCGAACCCAACGCACAGTGTCCGGCTCGCCAGTGAAGTTTGGTCTTTCGGGTGCGGCCATTGCGCTTCTCCTTCTTTTAGCCGGCAATGCACGGCGTTTGTGGCGAGGGCTTCGCAACCTTCGCTTGGCGGCTCGGCCGGAGAAGTCTCCGAGGCTGGCTGCGACCATCTGGTATGAGCGTGTGACGCGACTGCTTGCCAGGAAAGGGTGGAATAAGCCCGCAGCGCACACTCCCCAAGAATTCGTCATCTCTATTCAAGATGAAGCCACGCGAGAATCCGTGGCGAAGTTCACCCGGCACTACGAGTCAGCCCGCTTCGGAGGTTCGGCTGAAGATGCCCAGCGGTTGCCAGAGCTCTACGAAGAGATCTCGACTGCTGGTCGCCGATAAGGCGACGTCGCAGAGCTGGCTTCTGCGGCCGCCTGGGCCTTCCCGGCAATGGCCTTAATCCTGCTATCGAATGTTAGAATAGAGAGATTCCATGCCTCTTCCGAAGTCCACTGTAGCTATCGAAAACGCACCCGAAACTGCCGCGCCCACGCGCTCCCCGACTAAGGTTGGCTTCGTCAGCCTCGGATGCCCCAAGAATCTGGTGGATAGCGAAGTGATGATGGGCATGCTGGCGCAGGCCGGCGCCGAGTTGATTCCGCGGGCCGAAGACGCCGATGTCATTGTGGTTAATACCTGTTCGTTTATTGCCAGCGCACAGCAGGAATCCGTGAACACCATCCTGGAAATGGCGCGTCACAAGACCGACGGTCGCGCCCGAAAACTTGTGGTTGCTGGATGCCTGGTTGAGCGTTTCCGCGACGACATTCGCAAAAATATTCCGGAAGTGGACGCAGTCGTAGGAACCGGCGAACTGGAGAAGATTCTCGCGGCGGCTGGAGTCGCGCCTGTGGCAACCAACTCTTCCCCGTTTAACATTTTGACATCGCGGCCTGAAGGCGATGCGCGCGAGGCCCAAGGCCGGTTTTCGCGCGAATCATGGGATGGGGCCATCGCCGATCTGCCCAACTATCTTTACGACGAAGCGACGCCGCGCGTATTGGCCACGCCAAAGTACACGGCGTACATCAAGATTGCCGAGGGCTGCGATCATCCCTGCAGCTTCTGCATTATTCCGCAGCTACGGGGGAAATTTCGCTCTCGCCGATTCGAATCGGTGATTGCCGAGGCCGAACGCCTGGCTCGCTCCGGGGTGCGGGAGATCACGCTCATCGGACAAGATACGACCTGCTACGGCGAAGATTTTGGCCTTAAGGACGGACTCGCTCTCCTGCTCGAGAAACTCGCCGCGATCGAGGACCTGCGCTGGATCCGTTTTCTCTACGCGTATCCCAACAAGATTACGGGCCGCTTGCTCGAAACTATCGCAGCTCACGAGAAGATTTGCGCCTATGTCGATGTGCCCTTGCAGCATGCGTCAGCGACAGTTCTGAAGCGCATGAAACGGGGCGGAGGCGCGGACCTATTTCTGCGGTCGATTGAAAAGATGCGGCGCACGATTCCAGACGTCACCTTGCGAACATCGTTCATCGTTGGCTTTCCAGGCGAAACTGAAAACGAATTCGAGCAGCTCTGCGAATTTGTCCGCCAGGCCGAATTTGATTGGATGGGCGCGTTCGGCTACTCCGATCAGGAAGGCGCGCATGCCTTTGCGCTCGATCAGAAACTCCCTGCCCGTGAGATCGAGCGGCGGCGCAAACATCTTATGCAGATTCAACGCCGCATCAGCAGGAAGAGAAAGAAGGCGCTAGTCGGCCAAGAACTCGATCTGCTGCTCGAAGGAGTATCCGAAGAAAGCGACTTGCTGCTCGAAGGACGCACGGCGATGCACGCTCCTGAAATCGATGGCAAAGTCTATGTGAATGATGTCCCTGACGGGCTGAAGCCATTACCGGGCAACTTCTATCGCTGCCAGATTACCGAAGCCCATGACTATGATCTAGTGGCGAAGATTATCTAGGGATCTATGGCTCGCAAGCGTACTCTTGAGCTGAAGTGCCCCACCTGCAAGAAGCCGGTGAAGAGCAAAGATGCGGAATTTCCCTTCTGCAGCGAGCGTTGCCGATTGATCGATCTCGGCAAATGGGCGAGTGGAGCTTACGTGATCTCGTCGCCGGTGCAAGATACATCGGAGAGCATGCCGGACAATTCTGATGATGAAGACTGAGTCGGAACGAAAAATACAGACCGACTCCAATTCCCCCGCTCGTCCGTCCTCTCGCGCTCGCGCCCCACTGTGGGCCAAGCTGGTTGCCACGTTCTTTGGCACAGGGCTCCTCCGTCCCGGGCCTGGGAGCTGGGGTTCGGCGGCCACGGTTTTACTTTGGTGGCTGCTGAGCCGGTGGATTGATCCGCATTGGCAGGCTGCGGCCGCACTGCTACTTGCGGCTGTCGCCATACTCATTGGCGTGCCCGCAGCGACGAGCATGGCTCGCGCGAGCGGATTGAAAGACCCCCAGTTCGTAGTCATCGACGAGGTTGCTGGCCAGCTCATCACCCTGATTGCCGTACCGGTCTCGTGGAAATCTCTGCTGCTGGGCTTTATACTTTTCCGAGGATTCGATATCGTGAAGCCTCCGCCGGTGCGTCAGCTAGAGCACCTTCCGGAGGGAATCGGCATCGTACTAGATGACGTGGGGGCTGGGCTTTACGCGTTGGCCATAATGCAACTGGCGCTGCATTTCGGTCTTTTGCCGCGATAGGTTTGCAAGGACGCCTAAGGCGAGGAAGTTGAAGTCCATGGGAATTTCTGACCGATTGCTCGGCAAGACGAATGTTAACGGAAAGCCGCACATCGAAGCGGTGCTTCCCGCTGCCGCTCTACCCGGCGGAGAAGTTCGAATTACCGGCCATGGTTTGCGTCCTCAGGATCTGCGGCGGCCGCGGGTGCGTTTTGGCGAAATCGAAGGCGCGGTGGTCATCAGTTCCGATGAATTTCTGGTGGCTCGCGTACCGCAAGGCGCATCGTCCGGACCCATCGTGGTCTCGACCAATGGGCACTCCAGCAATCCTCATCAGATCAAAGTTGCGGTTCCCATTGCCGAGAATCTGCACCCGGTAACCAATCCTGCGCTTGATGCCGAGGGCAACATCTACGTCAGTTTTTCCGGCAGCCGGGGACAAAAAGTTCCTGTCGCCATCTACAAGATTGACACCAACTACAACGTCAAGCCATTTCTTGCGGACCTGATGAACGCCACTTCGATCGCCTTCGACCGTAGCGGTCAAATGTACGTTTCCTCGCGCTTTGATGGAACCGTGTACCGCGTGGCCCCGAACGGGACCATGTCCTCTTATGCCGAGGGTATGGGCATTGCTACCGGCATTGCCTTCGATCGTGCACAAAATCTTTATGTGGGCGACCGTAGCGGAACAATTTTTAAGATCGGCGCGGACCGTCAGATCTTCGTCTTCGCGACTCTCGAACCGAGCGTGTCCGCTTATCACCTGGCTTTCGGTGCCCATGGAGACCTGTTCGTAACCGGGCCGACCACTTCCAGTTTTGATTGCATTTACAAGATCACGGCTCAAGGCAATGTTTCGACTTTTTTCCGGGGTCTGGGACGCCCCCAGGGCATCGCCTTCGATGTGGAAGGCAATCTCTACGTGGCCGCTTCGCTTTCGGGCAAACGCGGCATTGTCAAAGTTACACCGGCTGGCGAGGCGTCATTAGCAGTGGCGGGTGCGGGTCTGGTGGGACTCGCCTTTGCTCCGGGACGCTCCGTCGTTCTGGCCACTAACAGCGCTGTTCATCATCTCGCCTGGAACATTCAGGGATTGCCGTTGGCCGACTTCACTGCGTGAATAAGCACTCAGCAATCAGCATTCAGCCTTGAGACTGTGCGTGAAAATCTGTGGCCGATCTTGCTTTGCTGCATAATCATTTACACTTTTATCTGTGAACGCCGAGATCGTCGCCATTGGCTCTGAACTGCTGACTCCTTTCCGGCAAGATACGAACTCGCTCTATCTGACCGAAAAGCTCAACCAGCTTGGCGTTGAGGTGATCTTCAAGACCATCGTCGGAGATACCCGCGAGCATCTTACCGGAGTCGCCACTCTTGCGGTTTCGCGCGCCGATATCGTCATCTTCATGGGCGGCCTTGGCCCGACTGAGGACGATCTCACGCGGGAAGCAGTCGCTGACGCGCTGGGTCTTGAGTTGCGTCGTGACCCGGCGATTATCACCAGTCTGGAACACCGTTTTGCGGCCCGCGGTTGGACGATGGCAGCAAATAATCTGAAGCAGGCGGACGTGATCGCGGGTGCGGCTGTTCTGCCCAACGCCAATGGCAGCGCACCCGGACAGTGGATGAGCGGCAAATACGAAGGCCGCGAGCGAATTATCATGTTGCTTCCCGGGCCTCCGCACGAATTGAAGGCCCTGTTCGAGGAGCAATGTGTGGCTCGCCTGCGTGCCAAACTTCCGCCGCAATTCATCGCGACCCGCGAATTGAAAATTACGGGACTGGGCGAATCGGCCTGCGACGCCCGGGTCGCGCCGATCTACAAGCTCTTCACTGACGTCCAAACAACAATTTTGGCTGGAGCTGGTGAAATCCAGTTGCACCTGAAGTCTCGTGCTGCCTCGCTCGCGGCCGCGCAATCGCGAGTCGATGAATTGGTCGAGAAGATAGAAGAAGAACTCGGAGATAGCGTCTTTTCCGACAACGGCGACTCGATGGAGCAGATCGTCGGCTATTATTTGCAAATGCGCAACGCAACCCTGGCCGTTGCGGAGTCCTGTACCGGTGGCTTGTTGGCCGAGCGCATCACTTCCGTCAGCGGAAGCTCGCGTTACTTTGTTGGCGGTGCCGTTGTTTATTCGAACCAGATGAAGACTGCCTTCGCCGATGTTCCCGCCGAAGTGATTGATAAGCACGGGGCCGTGAGCCGCGAAGTCGCCGCCGCTCTAGCGGAAGGAATTCGGCGGCGCACTGGCGCAACCTTAGGCTTGAGCGTTACTGGCGTTGCCGGGCCGACCGGCGGGACTGAGGCGAAACCCGTGGGACTGGTTTTCCACGCCCTGGCCAGCGACGGTGGAACCGAGGTCGTGGAACGCAAATTTCCCGGCGATCGCAAACGCATCCGCCGCTTTGCCAGCCAGCAGGCGCTGGACATGGTGAGAAGAAAGCTGATGTAAAAACAACACTTAGCAATTGGCATTTAGCAATTAGCCGCAAGCAGATAGAGCAGAGTGCTGAATGCTGAGTGCTAAATGCTAACTGCTAAATGCGCATCTTCATTGCCCTCGATATCGACGACGCCATTCGTCAGCGCATTCAGCGCTTCATGGAAGGCGTGAGCGGCTTCGCGCCGGATGCCCGTTGGGTCCGCCCTGAATCGTTGCACATCACATTGAAATTCATCGGCGAGAAGCCCACGGAGATTGTGGAAGAGATCAAGCGCGCCCTTTCGGGCGTCCGAGCCGAGTCCATCCAGGTTTCATTCCGTGGTTACGGCTTCTTCCCCACTGCCAAAGCTGCCCGCGTCTTCTGGGTTGGAATCGATGCCGGAGCACAACTCGCCGCGCTCGCGAAAGCCGTCGATGAGGCCACGTTCGCTCTGGGGATTCCGAAAGAAGACCATCCCTTCGCTCCTCACCTTACCTTGGCGCGCGGCGGCGGACGCTCCGGCGCGCCCCGTTGGAAGAAGGGTGATACTCCCAACAAGAACTTTCAACGGCTGCAGGAAAAATTGGCCGCTCTGCCTACTCCTGACTTTGGTACCATGGCGGCCCACGAGTTTTTTCTGTACCAGAGCCAACTGTCGCAAGGAGGTTCACGCTACACAAAGATCGCAACCTTCGCCCTGGAATCGCGCTGAGATTTCGTCCGTCCCAAACCAATGGCCCATGACAACTCTGCTCATCGCCGCTATAGCTACTTGCTGGGATCGATTCCCTTCGGATACTTGCTTGTGCGCACTTTTCGTGGCGAGGACGTGCGTCAGAGCGGAAGCGGAAATATTGGAGCGACAAATGTTTCGCGCAAATCACCGGCTTTAGGTTTGCTCACTCTCCTTCTCGATGCCTTTAAAGGATCTGCAGCCGTTCTCGTTGCTCTCGCAGTCAGTCTCCCGGAATTTCTGCGGTGGTCGTATACAAACGTCCCCTGGTATCCCGATCATAGCTGGACAGCTCCCCTCTCGCCGATTGTTGAAACCCGGGTTGCTATTGCAGCCCTGTTTGCCATTCTCGGCCACATGTTTCCTGTGTGGCTGAAGTTTCGCGGTGGCAAGGGCG
This sequence comes from uncultured Acidobacteriota bacterium, assembly GCA_963838765.1. Lineage (GTDB taxonomy): Bacteria > Acidobacteriota > Terriglobia > Terriglobales > Acidobacteriaceae > JABDBE01. The sequence goes on from CAWISU010000072.1 coordinate 10,783, forward strand.
TTGCTACTGGACTGGGATCGTTTTTGCTGATCGCCCCCAAGGCGGTTCTCCTGGCGGCTAGCATTTTCGTCGTGGTGGTACTGGTCTCTCGCTACGTTTCGCTGGGATCAATTATCGCGGTTGCTTCGTTTCCTATATTCGCATTGACCATGCACGAGTGCGAAAACTTATCGACGTCGGCATTCCTGGTGCTGTCTTCCCTTCTCATCATTGCCAGGCACTATCAAAACATCCGTCGTCTGTTCGCCCACACCGAATCCCGCTTCAAGTGGAGCCGCCGATGAGCGAGATTGCGGTCATCGGGGCCGGCGCCTGGGGCACAAGCCTTTCCATCGTTTTGGGACGGAAGGGCACGCACCGCGTGCGTTTGTGGGCCCATGAAAAAGAAGTACGCGAGTCCATTGCATCGCACCGGAACAATGACCCTGTTTCTTCCCGAGCAGACTATTCCGGACCACGTCTCCGTTACCGGCAGTTTTGAAGAGGCTCTTCAGAGTACCGAAATTGTTGTGAGCGTCATGCCCTCGCAACACTGCCGTGGTCTTTTCCAGAAAATGCGTCCGTTTTTGAAGCCCGCCATGCTGTTCGTGAGCGCAACCAAGGGCCTCGAAGAGGGCACACTCCTCCGCATGACGGAAGTGATCTCGCTTGTCGTCGGGTCAGACGGAGGGTTCCAGCCGCGCATTGGCGCGCTGAGTGGGCCAACCTTTGCCAAAGAGGTTGCCCGCGGCGATCCCACCGCTATTACCATCGCGTCGGGCGACGCTGGGCTGGCGGAAGCCGTCCAGCGAGAATTCAGTGACCCCTATTTCCGCGTTTACACCAACAGGGACGTGACCGGCGTAGAACTCGGCGGCGCTCTGAAGAATATTATCGCCATCGCTGCCGGAGTTTGCGACGGCTTGGGGCTCGGACACAACTCGATTGCCGCTCTGATCACTCGCGGCCTGGCCGAGGTTACCCGCTTGGTCGTCGCCTGTGGCGGCCGTCAGGATACCATGGCCGGACTTGCTGGTCTGGGCGATCTCGTCCTTACCTGTACGGGCGGCCTTTCGCGCAACCGCAGCGTGGGAGTCGAACTGGGCCGCGGCCGCAAGCTCCCAGAGATCATCGCCGCTATGCATGGCATGGTGGCCGAAGGTGTCTTCACCACGCACGCTGCCGTCGAACTCGCTCGCGCTCGCGGAGTTGAGATGCCCATCACCGCGCAGATGGATGCCATCTTGCACCACGGCAAATCGCCCCGAGATGCCATCCACGACCTGATGGCCCGCAGTGCCAAGAGCGAAACCGGGATCGAGCCAGGCGTCCGTCCCCCTGATTCGGCCCCTATTCCTGGACTGTCCAAACCCGCCAAATCGCCCGAAGGGCACGCTTTTCGGGGTACCTTCGTAACACTTGGCGACGGCGATATCAGGCTACAATTTTAGAGTGTGGGCTGAACTCCTGGCCGAGCCGACACGCGGACGAAAGGACCACTTTTGTCGCTGAAATTGCCATCGCCATCTCGCCTGCCCATTCTTTACGTCATCCTAAGTGTGCTCGTACTGATCAGCGTGGTCCCTATGTACTTTTACTCCGCGCAGGTGGAATCCATCAACCGCGACCGCCTGATCACCAACGAAAGGCTGCTGCAGAACACGGTCACGCGCTCGCTCGCGGATGACATTTCGCAGCACCAGGAGTCCCTGCGCATGATGCAGGCGAACCTTGCCTCGGCGCTGCAGGTAGCCAGCGGCGGAGATATTACTTCCGAGCACGTGGAAGCGCCTGAGTTGCGTGCTTTGCTGGAGAATTTTGTTTCCTCGTCCGACGACCTCGCTTATGCCACGCTGTTAAATTCTGATGCCAAGGGGATTTCCGCCGGGAGAATCGCTCCCGACGCCTTCCTGCAGCGAGAACTGGAGCGTGCATACGCCGCCGCCCGCGAAGGCCGGGTCTACAATGGCCAAGCGCTGGTCGTGGGCACCGGCAAATCTTCCCGCACAGTCATGCTGGTCAGCACTCCTGTGATGTACGCTGGCAGCTTCCTGGGGATGATAGGTTCCGTCGTGGATCTGCAGTTTCTGATACGCCGCCTGCAGGAAGTCAACCGGGGCGGCCTCACTCCGTATGTCGTCGACAGCCAGGGGCGGCTGGTCGCCGGCGCTACCTCCGATTACGCCACGGGTCAGGACATGTCGAACCTGGAAATCGTGCGCAACTTCGTCGAAGCAGGCACCAAGGTCCAGATGGTCGCTGCGACCAGGGAATTCAACCTCCGCAATGGCAACACGAACATAAGAATGCTGGGCACCTACAGTCCCGTGACCAACCTGGACTGGGCTGTGGTGGTCCAAAAGCCGCGCTCCGAGGCCTACCGCGGCGTGTATGAGATGCAGCGCAACGCGCGCATCCTGGCCTTGATGGCCATCGCTCTAAGCATTGGCATCAGTATTTTCGCTGCCCGCCGAATTACGAATCCCTTGGAAGTGCTGACTCATTTCAGCCGTGCCATTGCCGGTGGGGACTTCTCTCAGCGAGTCCACGTGAAGAGCCGCACCGAAATTGGCGAGTTGGCGGAAACCTTCAACGTCATGTCCGAAGAGCTCGAGCATTTCGTGCTCGACCTCAAACGCGCCGCCACTGAAAATCGCGATTTGTTCATGGGTTCGATTCAGATGCTGGCCGGTGCCGTCGACGAAAAAGACCCTTATACTCGCGGCCACTCCGACCGCGTCACGCGCTACTCCCTGATGATTGCCAAAGAAATGGGCGTGTCCGAGGATTTTATAGAAACCGTGCGCATCTCGGCCCAACTGCACGACGTCGGAAAGATTGGAATCGAGGACCGCATCCTGAAAAAGCCGGGCGCTCTCACTCCGGAAGAATTCGAGATCATGAAAACCCATACCACCAAGGGCGCCACCATCCTGCGTCCGGTGGCGCAATTGAAGGACATGATTCCGGGAATCGAACTGCACCACGAGTCGCTCGATGGCCGCGGTTATCCGCACGGCCTGAAAGGAGACGAAATTCCTCTTCTGCCTCGCATCATCGCGGTCGCCGACACTTTCGATGCGCTCACCACCAACCGTCCCTACCAGCATGCGCACGACCCGGTAGACGCGTTGAAAATCATCCACAATCTTTCCGGCAAGCGACTCGATCCCACCGCGGCTGCGGCCATCACCGCGATCTACTACCGCGGAGAGATTCGCATTCCGCGCCAAACCGTGCCTGCGCCGCCCGTCCCGGTTAAGTCCACTGTGCCGGCCCCCGCGAGTTCTCCCACTTCAATAGCGGCTGTCTCCGAAGCTCCCGCATAGAAACTGTTTTTCGCCTTCTTAAAAATGCCCGTTCCGTCGAAATCATCCCCTGCCGCTATAATTGATGTTTGGCACGAGACTCCCAGCATTTATGATTCAGACCCTTTTTGGCAGCCTGGACGAACAGCAGAAGCCGGGCCTCTTCGACCGCATGAAAGAGGCGGTGACGCGCACCCGCGAAAACCTTAGCCAGCGTATTGAGGAAGTAGTCTCCTTCGGCAAAGAAATCGACCGGGCGACCCTGGACGACCTGGAAGCCACTCTTATCGGGGCCGATCTAGGCAACACGACCACTCACGAAGTCCTGGACAAACTTCGAGAGAAAGCCGACCGAAAGCAAATCAAGAACGCCGACGAACTCAAGCGCCTCTTAAAAGAAGAACTGCTCAACATCCTGAATGCCGCTAGCACGCGACCCGTCGAAAAAGTTGACGGCACGCCCGAGGTCATTCTCGTGGTCGGCGTCAACGGCACAGGGAAGACGACAACGATCGGTAAGCTGTCGCAGGTCTTTCGTTCGCAAGGCAAGACCGTGTTGCTGTGCGCAGCCGACACTTTCCGCGCCGCCGCCATCGAGCAGTTGGAAATTTGGGGCCAACGCACCGGCACCGAAGTCATCCGAACCAAACCCGGCGGCGATCCTGCAGCGGTGCTCTACGACGCTCTGCAAGCCGCTTCCGCGCGCCATAGCGACTACGTAATCGTCGACACTGCCGGGCGACTCCACACCAAAACCAATCTCATGGCTGAACTGGAAAAGATGCGGCGCACAGCGCAAAGAATTATTCCCGGCGCGCCCCACGAAACCTTGCTGGTAATGGACGCCACCACCGGACAGAATGGTTTGCAACAAGCCCGCCAGTTCACCGACGCAGCCGGCGTAACTGGAATCGTCCTCACCAAGCTCGACGGCACCGCCAAAGGTGGCGTGGTAGTCGCCATTTCGCGAGAACTAGGTCTTCCGGTACGATACGTCGGCGTCGGCGAAAAAGCCGGTGATCTGCTGCCCTTCAATGCCAAGGATTTTGTGGATTCATTGTTCGCCTAGGTTTTCTCGCCACAGAGGCACAGAGCAGAACGTGTTCGCCGCTGAACAGCCTATTTTCGAAGCTATCGGAAAATAAGCCCTGATACTCTATTCCCTGCTCCCTCTGTAGCTCTGTGGTGAACAGATCCTAAAATGCCGGATCGCGACAGTGACGAACTCTTCCTCCTCCGAGCCCTCGACTTGGCCCGGCAAGGCATCGGTTTGACGTCGCCGAATCCATGCGTGGGTGCGGTTATTGTGAACGCGGAGGGCGCAATCGTCGGCACTGGCATCCATACCTTCGACGGCCTAAAGCATGCGGAAATCCTAGCCATCGAACAAGCTGGAGGAAAAGCTCGCGGAGCAACTCTCTATATAAATCTGGAGCCCTGCTCGCATCAAGGCCGCACTGCGCCCTGCACGGATGCAGTCATCGCCGCCGGAATTTCCAGCGTGGTTGCCTGCATGCAGGATCCAAATCCGCTGGTTAGCGGCCAGGGATTCGCCAAGCTTCGCAGTGCTGGGATTAACGTCTCCTCGGGCATTCTGGAAGGCGAAGCGAAAGCGCTGAACGAGTCTTTCGCCAAATATATTCGCCATCATATTCCGCTGGTCACGTTAAAGGCTGCCATGACCCTCGATGGAAAAATCGCGGCGCCTCCAAGCCAATCGTCCACCCTCGCTGCCGGCGCGGCTAAAGGATCAAGTCGAGAATGGATTACTGGCGAATCCGCCCGCGCGCACGTGCAGGAACTTCGTCATCAGCATGATGCGATTCTGGTCGGGGTTGGCACCGTGATTGCCGATGACCCCCTGCTCACCGACCGCAGCGGCCGTCCTCGCCGCCGCCCACTCCTGCGCGTGGTCCTCGATTCGCGTTTGCGGCTGCCGCTCGAATCCCGCGTAGCGAAAACCGCGCAGGAAGATGTTCTGGTGCTTTGCTCTTTCGCCGAAGAGAAAAAGAAAAAGCAATTGCTAGAAGCTCGGCATTCGCGTGCAGCAGTTACCTGCAGCAACCCCGGATGGCCACCCAGATATGGCTGCCGTCGTCCGCCTCCTCGGGCAAATGGAAATCACCAGCCTGATGATCGAAGGCGGTTCAATGATCAACGGAGCCGCGCTTTCGGCGGGCATCGTCGACAAAGTTTTTCTCTACTACGCACCCAAAATTCTCGCAGGCACAAGCTCCGTTCCGTTCGCAGAAGGTGCTGGATTCGCAAACATCAACAACGCGCGTCTCGGTAAAGGTCATTCGCATGCACAACTTCGGTGAAGACTTCGCGGTAGAGGGATACTTTAAGGATCCATACGCGTGATTGAGCACTTGGCATCTGGCGATTGGCAATTAGCTCATCAAGCTTGTCGTTGTTCGAGTCGGCAACACCGTTCGGAGCCTAAATGCCAGTGCTAAGTACCAATTGCTGACTTGGAGGCCCCATGTTCACCGGCATCATTGAAGAAGTTGGACGCGTTACCAGTATCACGAACGAAAACGACAACCGCCGCCTGACCGTTTCCGCGTCGCATCTGGTTAAGGAACTCAAAAAGGGCGACAGTATCGCGGTCAGCGGCGTCTGCCTCACGGCAGTCGAAATCAGCCCCCAGTCGTTCGGAGCCGATCTGGCGGAAGAGACCTGGAATCTCACTTCGTTCTCCCGCATAAAATCGGGCGCGCTGGTCAATCTCGAACTCCCTATGCGCGCCGACGGACGTTTCGGCGGACATATCGTCCAGGGCCACGTCGACGGCACCGGCAAGTTCATCGCACTCGACGAAATCCCCGGCGCCGACAACTATTGGCTGCGAATCGAGATCCCGCCAGACCTGGCGCGCTACGTCATTTTCAAAGGCTCACTCTCGATTGAAGGCATCAGCCTCACGGTCGCGAAAGTGGAAGGAACGCAGGTGACTGTTGCCATTATTCCCCACACTACGGAGATGACCAATCTGAAATCCCTCAAGCCCGGCGATCCCGTAAACCTGGAGGTGGACATGATCGCCAAGTATGTCGAGAAAATGATGCGAGGCGATTCAACCAACAGTTCCATTACGATCAAACGCCTGGTGGAAGAAGGATTCTAAAACGGAAGCCGAAGCCTAGCACGTGTAGCCTTCTACCCTGCCAACGTCAACTTATCCAATTCCAAAAACTCCTGCACAATGGGCTCTTCGCATTTCTCCATCTCTGGGTACGTGCCAAAAAAAAGTACCTTGGCCTCGTGCAGAAATACGATTCGGTTGGCCAGCTTCTTCGCCAAGCGCATGTCGTGGGTCACGACCACGCTGGTAAGGTGCAACTGGGTTTTGAGCCGCTTGATCAAATCGCCGAGCAATTGCGCCATCAGCGGGTCAACCATCGTCGTGGGTTCATCATAAAGAACGCACTCCGGCTGGGCCGCCAAGGCACGCGCGATGGCCACCGATCGCTTCATTCCGGTGGATAAATCCGAGGGAAGCAAATCGCGCATCTCTTTCACTCCCACCATCTCCAGCAGTCCATCGACGATCTGGAGGATCTGGTCTTCCTTGAGGTCGCCACGCTCACGCAGTGGAAACGCCACATTCTCACCCACGGTCAGCGAGTCAAACAGCGCTCCGTTCTGAAACACCATGGTGACTTTTTTGCGAATGCGTTGCAGGTCTGGCTCGCCATAATCGGTAATGTCTTCCCCAGCCACGATCACTCGGCCCGAGTCTGGCTTAAGAAAACCCATAATGTTTTGCAGCGTCACCGATTTACCCACACCACTTCGCCCCAGGATGCACACCGTCTCTCCCGGCATAACGTCGAAGCTGACGTGATCGAGCACGCGGTGCTCATCAAAGGCCTTCGAGACGTCTTTGAATTCGATATATGGCCCCGTTTGTCCGTTGCTGCCCATGTTCATTTCGGATAGTAAATGATAGCTCGCAATTGAACCACGTGGGGACGGGCGCCCACGCCCGTCCGGCCGAGCGAAGCTCGGCAACTGTCTTCCCTGCTCACTCAAAATCACATTCGAAACGCAAACTCCTCGCCTGCTCCAACTCTTCCGGCGTATTCAGATTTCGAAACATCGCAACCGAGAAACCAGCTCCTCATCAACTCATCCTCTTCAATCACGCAAGTCACCACTCTCTCGAACAGCGAATCAATCTTGTTCTTCCCATCGCGCAGTGACTGTTCTGCCACCTCGACAAACCCACGCTGGTAAACTCCACAAAGCGGATGCAAGCCTCCGCCCGCCCGCGGAACCGTGACTATTGCACCCGATTCCTGCGCCCGCAATAGCAGATATTCCAGAAACTTCGAATCCACGAAAGGCAGATCGACCGCCAGTATTAGATTCAACTCCGTCGCCGAACTCGACAGCGCCGCATGAATTCCGCCCAGCGGCCCCCGATCGCGGTAAACATCCTCAACTACCCGTCCAAAGGCTGCAAACTTCTTAGCGTCCCCCACAATCCGCACTTCTTCTGCCACCACACCAGCCACCTTCAACGCACGACAGAGAAGAGTCTCGTCTCCGAATCGCAGGAAAGCCTTATCGCTTCCCATGCGAGAGCTCTTGCCGCCAGCCAAAACAAAAGCGGTGACATCCAACTCGGTCCCATCCTTCACGCGCTGATCATACATGCCATACACGACCTGAAACGATCCCAACCCACTGCCCCCAGGACATCAGAGCAGTACCAACGTGATTCCCTTATTGCCACGCCCCAGATCGGTGTCCAATATCAACTCCGGAACTTTTGCGAATAGTGCTTTGCTGCGCTCATCAAAACTAGACCAACTCTCTCCATTGACAAACGCCACAATCTCACCCTTCTCTTTTCGCTGACGCAAGAAGCCCCGAATCGCAAACCGCAACACTCCGCCGGCACCGGTCGAGCCATAGCCATGAATCACTTTCAGCACAGCGATCCCATCTTTGCGCGCTCGCGCCAGCGCCGCTTCCAGCTTCTGATAAGCCTGATCGCGAGTTGGGAATCCCTGTTCGAGATTGACAACCCGTACCTTTGCCGACATAACGCCCCTTAATCATTCAGATGCCGGTCGAACCCCTAGTTCATCGAGATGCTGCAACAAATCGAGTGTCTGCATCCAATGATGAAAAAGGGCAATGCGAGGCTATCACAGTCGGCCGCGCTACTCGCCGCACACACAATGATCGCCATGCCAATCCCAGAACCGAGCGCATGAAAGTTTTGTGAGCCCCCCTGACGATCGGCTGATCTAATCCTTCGAGGTGCGACATGCAATTGAAACCCTTCCTGCTGGACATGTGGCTGGCCACCTACGAGCACGACATCGAATTCAACCTGGCCGCAAGCGAAGGACCACGCTGGACCCTGAATGAGATCCTGAGCCTCGCCAGTGACGAGGAGCGGCAGCGCTTCCTGAATCACGAGTTGGTCTATAGCCGCCCCGCCGGTGCCGATGGCTTACGCGCAGCAATCGCCGACATGCAGGATGTGAATGTCGATACTGTTCAGGTCGTAACCGGCGCCTCTGAGGCGCTTGTCGTTCTGATGTGGCTGGCCGCGGAAGCTGGAGCCAACGTCGTCCTGCCTCAACCAGGCTATCCGCCCTTTTCCGCCCTGCCCGAATCGCTGGGGATCGAGATTCGCTATTACGCTCTTCGCAAGGAGAACGACTTCCGTATCGATCTCGAGGAGATCAAGCAACTAGCGGATCGAAATACCAAGTTGATTCTGATCAATGGTCCCCATAATCCCACTGGCGCCACGATTAGCGATGCGGAACTGGACAGCTTGCACGAGTTCACTGCGTCTCGCGAAATTCAACTGGTTAGCGATGAGGTGTTCCACCCTATCTATCATGGACAGGCGACAAGATCGGCTTCCCGTCTGCCCCATGCCACGGTCATTCATGATTTCTCAAAAGCTTTCTCTTTAGCCGGAGTGCGGACCGGATGGATCATCGAGCACGATTCGCAAACGCCGCGAGCGCTACTGGAATGCGCGCACCTATTTTTCCATTTCCAACAACACTGCCGGAGAAATACTGGCGGAGATTGCCATGCGCCACCGGAAAATCGTCCTCGGGAAAACGCAGCAAACCGCAACTCAGAATCTTCGGCAGCTTGCCACCTTCATGTCCGAGCATCGCGAGACCCTGGGCTGGATTCCTCCTCGCGGCGGAATGACCGCTTTCCCATGGCTGGTCAGTGGAGAGAACAGCCGCGCCTTTTGCCAAGCGGCCGCGGAACAGGGCATCCTGCTCGCCCCCGGGGATTGTTGGGATGCGCCCTCGCATTTCCGTCTCGGCTTCGCGGCGATGACCGACAAATTTCCCGCCGCCCTGAACCGGCTGGGAGAATTTGTTAAGAGCTGGTCAGCCGCGAACGTGACAAAGGCATAGCGAAATCTGCTTCCATGTACCCCGAAGTCAACTCGCTCAGCTTTCATCACCTACGGATTGTCATCCCGACCGGAGCTTCTCATCCCCGAAGGGGATGAGAAGCGGAGTGAGGGACCTGCTGTTTTCTTCCACGGACAGCAGCGGCCCGGCAAACAAAAGCAGCAGGCCCCCGCGCGAAGGGAGCTTTTTCCTTGTGGGGTCCACCCATTCCAAGTGCAACTCTCGATCACACATAAAAGCTGATGGGATAACCGTGTCGGCTCCTTGCGAGCGAGTAGACTTGGAAGCGCTCAAAGCGACCAAGGCTCGGAGGAAAGGAGCCGAGCGATGATGATTATAGGTTGTGATTTGCACACGCGCTACCAGCAGATTGCGATGCTGGATAGACGGAAACGGGCGAGTTGGTGGAGCGGCGTTTAGAGCACGAGAACGGAGAGGCGCGGGCGTTTTATGCCGCGCTGGTGGGTCCAGTGCGGGTGGGGATCGAAGCCACTGGGCACACGCACTGGTTCGAGGCCATGCTGGCGGAGATGGGTCACGAACTGTGCATGGGTGACGCGGCCAGATTCGGGCGGCGGTGGTGCGCAAGCAGAAGACGGATGTACGGGATGCGGCGCATCTGTTGGAGTTGTTGTGCAGCGATCGCTTTCCGAAGATCTGGCGACCGTCGGGGGCAGAGCGGATCTGCGGCAGTTGGCGTGGCATCGGCAGAAGCTGGTATGGATGCGGGGAGCGGTGAAGAATCAGATGCACGCGCTGGCCATGGGCGAAGGCGTGTGCCGCAAAAAGAAGTTGTTCACCGCGAAAGGGCGCAAGGAACTGGAGGGGCTGGGCGCTGGGGCCGTGGGCGAGTTATCGGCGGCAAGAGTTGCTGCGGATGTTCGATGAGCTGCAGGCCTCGGTGGCACGGCTGGACCAGGCGGTGGAGCAAGCCGCGAAGAGTCAGGCGCTGGCGGTGCGGTTGATGACGACATCCCGGAGTGGGGCCAGTGACGTCGCTGGCCTTCGTTCTCATCATT